>NZ_JBHVWT010000022.1:0-103947 GCF_042882135.1 Streptomyces sp. NPDC058240 | reverse complement strand
CGGACGGCTCGACGGACTCGGCCTCGGTCACGTTCTCACTGGTCATCGATGCATCTTCCTTGATCAGGAGTTACACCGATCGTTTTACAGTCCCGGATCGGGCTGTGTGCCGTTCGGCACGTCGCGGCGCAGTACCCGGGGCCGTGGGAGGTCGCCTTCCAGGAGGGCAACATCGCCGCAGTCGGATTCTGGCGCCGGGTTGCTACCGAGTTCGCTGGCGAGGCATGGACTGAGGAACGCAGACCGGTACCGGGTCGCCCAGACCTGCCGCCCGATACCTGGATCTCGTTCACTGCCCCGATTGAGGTCCAGGACTGAACGTCGAGCGCCGTGTTGCTGCCGAGCCGAACTCGGCGGCAACGCATACAACCGCCTGCGCACGTACTCGGGAGTGTGGTTGAGGTGAGCGGTGGTGAGGCCGGGACGAATGAGCACGGCGCGCCACTCAGTCGCCGCCAGGAGCGTGGCCCCGCTCGAAGACTGTTCCATCGACGCCGGAACCAACGCCAGAAGTCACCAAGCCTGTGTGGCGTCGCCAGATGAGGTAATGGCGGCTCATGCTTCCCTGCTCTTTGTGGTCGGCGTGGTCCATGCCGTCCAGGCTGAAGTAGCGCAGGCTGAAGTAGCGCAGCAGCACCATCTGGGCCCGTCGCCAGGTCACCACCGACCGGGCGCCCTTGCCGATGATGGCAGCAGCAGCCGTCCCTCGCCGTCGTCTGGTCTCGCACACTCGTGGACGCTCTGCCACTGCCCCACAGTGAGGGACGACCGATGCCCACGAAACGTCACTCAGACCGCTTGCCCCGTACGCGGAGGGCCGCCTCCAGCCGCGCGATGTCCTCGGCGTCCTTGGTCCGCCGAGGCCGGGAGGGATCCCAGATGGGCATCATCCGCTTGATCTCGATCTGGGCCTGCGGACTGACGATCGCACACTGCAGACCACCGATGCGGCCCGGCCCGGCATCGAGCATTCCCTCGGGCCAGGGCGCACCGGCCCAGGGGCCCCCGGCGACCACCACGCGGTCGGCCGCATCCCGGCCCAGGAGCGTAAAGCTCTTCTCCAGTCCGTCCTTGGCGAAATCGAGCTGCAGATCAGGCGACGGCCCTGGCACCGGTTGATAACCGTGCCGCAGCAAGCCTCCCGCCAGGGCACCCGGCATCGTCCGCCCAAACGAACCAGTCGATGTCCCCATGGTCCCGCGTGATCTCGCCGAGGAAGAAGTCCATGGCCCATCCACCGCGAAGCCACACCGTCACCCCAAGAGTTTCGGCAACCTCCACGGCCTCGGCAATCAGGCGAAGCTGTTGATCAGCACGTCCCATATCCACAACCAGGCAGGTTACGCGGCAACCGCTTTGCCCAGCACGTCATTTGTCCCCCACGGAGCGGGCAATCGCTGCTCGATGTGGCACTAGCCTGCTTCGGTGATCGAGTACGAAACATCAGACGGACCTGTCGTACGTGTGGGACGTCCCGGGCCACAGCCGGTCCACCTGTTGTTCTCTGAACCGTCAAGGCCGTATGGCGATGACCCGACGCTCGACTTCCTGGTGAGAGCCAGCGGGGAATGGGTGAGCATCGAGACTTCAGTGAGAACCTTGCACGGCGACGGTCTCGACGCCTTCCTCGCCACCTTGGCCGAGGACTTCCGAGGCTGGGAAGGCAGCCGCACTTGGCGCTCCCTGGAACATGACCTGACTCTCTCGGCAGAGCACCGCTCCAGCGGATACACGCACCTGACCTGGGGAATTCACGACCGTCCGCCCGCTGAGGAGTGGCACTTCGAGACCACCACGGTGCACGCGGCGGGCGAAGACATGCGAAATCTCGCTGCCGAGATGCACACATTCCTCACGACTCCAGTCGAGTAGGACCAGAGGGAGCAGCTGGCAGCCTTCTTGAGCACTGAGGGGAGACGGACCTCCATGTGCTCGATCGTGGCGTCCGTCCCGGCCCAGGCCACGGATGCACTGGACAACGATCTGGGCCACACCGCATGCACCGCCGACACGGACGCCGCGGCCTGACTTCCGCCGCTCTCCGCGACAGAGCTGGCAACCAGGAAACGGCCGACGCCCGTGTTCACCACGCAACCGTCGACGTCCTGCCCGGCTCCCGACCCCGCGTCGCCCACCAGCTCACGGTGTCCCTCTTCGAACTCGTCGACCGGTGCGGCCTGTTCAGCGGCCGTGGCCGGGGCCGCGCGCACGTATCCGTCCACCACCTCGTACGCCTCAACGACGGCACCGTCACCCGTATCGCCCTCGCCTGCCGTCGCACACCCGCCGCCAACCCCCACCAATCCCCCGCACTTCTCTGGCCGATCCGACAGCAGCAGAGCGAGCCGCTCCGGCTGGGTAGCGCGCATGATCCGAACGATGTCCCCTGGGCAGCCTCCGGTGCGTGCAAGCCAGCGGTGGCTACGACTTCGACAAGTACCGCCGCCCGCACACATCAATCCGCAGCGAAACGACCGCGGTCAGACCACGAGCAGCATCGCGACCGTCACCATGAGGAGCAGCCCGATGTAAGCCCAGGCGTGGGTGCGGTCGGGGATCCGTGGCGGGCGTCGGCGCAGCACCGCGATCACTGGCAGCGCCCCCAGGAGCAGCGCCGAGGCGGCGCGGAGGTCGATGAGACCCACGAGATGCACCTGCGTGTGCGCGGCGGTGGGGACCACTGCCACGCACAGGGACACCGCGGTGGCCGGCAACGCGATGGCGAGGGTGAGGGGGTTGGCCAGCGCAGTCGCCACATGCATCGCGTGCCCGGCCCGCCGCATCGCGGGGACGGTCATGACACTGCCGCCCACGCCGAGGAAGGCGGCGACCGCGCCGATCGGTGCACCAAGGGCGGCCGGCAGCGGATGCGGAGCGTCGGATGTCGTCCCGACCTGAGTGTTCGGGCGCAGGAATCCCGGGCGCAGGAGCAGGTCGGCAATGGTGAGAGCGACGTACGCGACGAACGCCCAGTGGGCCAGAACGGCCGGAGCGAGGCGCGTGGCGAGCGCGCCGGCCGAGGCGCCGACCGCCAGCAGGAGAAGCAGCGTGCCGCTGCCGCGGAGCGAGAGGAGTAACCGTCGCGGTGTGACGGCCGTCGCGAACCCTGCGTTCACCACCATCACCAGGGCCGAGGTGGCCGTCGCCACCCGCATCGCGTCCGCGCCGAGTACGGCGTCCGCCCAAACCACGACCGGTACGGCGACGAACCCTCCACCGAAACCGAACAACACTGTCGTCACCCCGGTGAGGAGCCCGACCCCGATCAACATCACGAAGTCCATGACCTCACTCCATCAGCTCCGACGATCTACTCGCATGCGATGGTCAGCACAGTTCCTTCGCGTGTCAGCCATTACGATGGACGAGTGAAGAACGTCCCGCTGGCCGATGTCGACCACGTCGACCGAGCTGTCCTGCCGATCGGCACCGACTACCCGCCCGGCCACGTGCTGGACTGGCACGAACACCGGCGCGCGCAGTTCCTCCACGGCGCCACGGGGGTCATGGTCGTCGATACCGCCGAGGGGACCTGGACCGTTCCGCCCGAGCGCGCCGTACTCATCCCGCCGACTACGCGGCACCGGGTCCACATGCTGGAGGTGAGCACCCGGAGCCTGTACATCGAGCCGCGCGCCGTCCCCTGGTGGCCCGCCACCTGCACGGTCGTGGACGTTCCGCCGCTGCTGCGCGAGCTGCTCCTGGCCGCTGCCGATTTCGAGGTCGACTACAGCCTGTCCGGGCGTGAGGGAAGCATCGCCGAGCTCCTCCTGTACGAGATCGCCGAGCGTGCCCCGCTCCCGTTCCACGTGGGGATTCCCGCCTCCGCCGACCTCGCGGTGCTCTGCCGCGAGTACCTTGCCGCCCCGGACGCCGACGCCACCAACGCCGCGTGGGCCGCCAGGACGGTCATGAGCGAACGGGCCTTCACCCGGCGTTTCCGCGCCGAGACCGGTGACAGCCCAGCCGTCTGGCGGGGCCGCGCCCGCCTGCTCGCGGCCGTCCCGCTGCTCCGCACCGGGTCGGTCAGCGAGGTCAGTGGCCGTATCGGCTACGCCTCTCCTGCGGCGTTCACCGCCGCCTTCACCCGCGCCTTCGGCACACCCCCGTCCCGCTTCTCCGTGGATCGCCGGGGCGGCGGCCGGCACTGACTGCCCATGATCGCGGTCCACGGGGCAGGATCATTTCCGTCCGCGGGGACCACCCAGCTGCCCGGAGGACCGACGCGCGGCTCCACCTCTACCGTCGCGCCGACCAGGACCGCACCGCACCCGTAGCCCCTTCCGGGGCCCCGAGGTTCATCGGATCAGCTGTTTTGCGGCACTTTTGGCCGGATGGTGCCGATCGGAGAGTGGGTTCATCCGTATCGCGCGCAGGGCACGGCCCGCTTGGGCAGCATACGGAGTGAACTCGATCAACTACTGAAAGCAACAATGGGGGGCAGATGCCACGGCCCAAGGACGCCGACTTCACCAGCACGCTGACGATGCTGCATACCGCCGTCATGACCACGGGGGCCGATCTTCGGGATGCCCTGGGCAAGGGCGTCGAGAAGCTGGAAGCGAGCGGGCAGGCCGCCCAGCAGAGTACGACGAAAACGGTGGTCGACGAGCTCGGCCGGATGCGTGTCAACCTGCGCGAGGCCCGGGACCGGCTCAGCGTCGGCGGGGAGGTGCTGAATTCAGAAGTGCGCCAGGCCGTTGCGGAGTTGCGGAACGAAATGCGCGAGGTGCGGAAGGCAGTCGAGGACCTCACCCCGCTCGGACCGGCTCCGCTTCCCACCGACAGCGGCACCGGTCCTGAGCCGGAACTCCCGTACGCCCCGGCCGCCCACGAAGTACCGCCCGCTCAGACCCCCCAGCCTCTCAGCGCAACGACCTCGTCGGCCCCGGCATCGGCGGCGGGGCACAGCGCAGCGCCGCAGACGGCACTGCAAGCCGTGGTCCCGGTGCAGCGCGATGGTGGTGACGGGAACAGGGACAAGGACGGGGACGGGGACGGGGACAGCAGAGACACTGTCCCGCTGCCGGTGGAACAGGTCCAGCAGGCGGTCCGTGACGTCCTGGCCGAAGAACTCGCGCCCCTGGGCTCCCTCTTGGAGAACTGGGTTACTGAGCGGGACACGGCGTTGATCGCCGTTCGTGACGATGTGCGGGCGCAACTGCACGGGTTGGCCACTGAGCTGCGCGAGCAGCTGGTCGCGGCCCGGAAGGAGTCGCGTGCCGGGCTTGTTGCCCTCCGAGAGGAGGCGAACGGTCTGCGGGCCGGACTGGAGAAGCTGCAATCAGCTGCTGATGTCGGGGAGCCGGCTGTCGTGGAGGTGGGCGAGGAGCACAGTGAGCTGCTGCGGCGGGCCGCCCGGGTGTCCTCCGCGATGCTGCTGTGTCATCGCGATATGTGGGAGTTCATCACGGCTCATGCCGGGCGTCACCCGCACTTCCGGGTGCCGCCGCAGGTGATCGACCAAGGGCACGACCGCATCCGTGCCGCGCTGTCCGGTCGTTCCCTGATCGCCCTGCTGATCAGCCTGCATTCTGTCGAGCACGCCTCCAGCGACGGCGACGGCGACCGGGAGCTGGCCGCCACCCTCTACGAACGGCTTCGGAACAGCCTGTCCGGCCTCACTGCGGCAGGCCAGCCGGTCGCCATCGCCCTGGACGACCGCGCTTCGTCCGAAGACGACACGATGACCGGCGCTGTCCCGCTCCCCGCGCCGATCGGAAATCCGGACAGCGCCTCGCATCCGAACGACCAGGAGGTCGGCAACGAGGTCGAGAAGGGAGTCGGGCGGCAGGTCGGGCCGGACCACGTGGCCGTCGGTGAACAGCCCGACCTCGACAAGGAGTAGCCACCGAACCCGCGCAGCCGCGCACGTGCAGGGCAACGGCTGCGATGCGAAGGATCCCCGTGAACCGGGTGGCCTGAGTTTCGGGTGGGGCCTGGAGTAAGCCATCACCGTTGTGGCAGCCGATAATGGAAGAGTGGGCCTGTGAGTTACAGCCTCTGGTTGATGCGGTTCGTGGACGGTGCGACCGTCGCCTCGGACGCTGAGCGGTTCCAGCAAGTGGTCGAGCCGTACGCGGTAAGTGGCGCGACGGTTGACCTTGCTCGACCCGCCACGGGGCACGGAGGCGAGTCCGACGCCTACGCCAGCTCCGAACGAAGTGACGGGCCGACAGCCGTGACGGTGACGCATGCACGTCGGGCGCCACGCTCGACCTGTTCGCTCGGCTCGTCGGCGAACTCGGGGACCTCGGGGACCTCGGGGACCTTGTCGTACCGCAGGGTGGTCGCGTTCTCTTCTCTCACCAGGACCGGCGGCAGTGTCTCCGTCTGGCGGTCCAGCAGGAGGCAGAGGCCATCCACCTCGCAGGCGAGCCGATCCGAACCGAGATCGACCGAAGCCGGGAGTGGGGCTGTCTTCCCCTTGCGGCGGGGAAGTATCGCGGCGGCTGTTCCCAGCCACAGACACGCTGACAGCCGGGCAGTCGCATGACAGTCCCCACCCAGTCATCGGGCTGGAGTTGGTGGCTGGTTACGTTCGCATGCCGGGCAGCGGCTACGGTGCTGTTGTGATGATCAACGGGGAGGACACGACATCCGGGACTGCGCTGCTGATCGCGGCAGCCCCGGCCGGCAAGGGCTGTCTCATCGACGCAACCAGCGTCCTGCCCACGCTCGCGGCGGTCGCGCCCAGCATCCTGACCGGCACGACGGCGGCCACCATCGTGGAACTCGCCGACCCGACCGACCCCCAGACCGTCCTCACCCGCATCCGCGCCGCAGCCGCCGCACCCGGTCCACTCACCCTCTACATGACTGGACAACTCCACCTCGACCACAAACAGCACCTGATCCACCTCGCACTCGCCCGGACCACGCCGACCACCCTGCGCTACACCGCACTGCCCTGGCACTGGCTGGCCGGCGAACTCGAACTGCGACGGCCGGGCACCACCACCGTCATCATCGACCTGGTCGCCACCCCGGACGCCTGGCAGAAGCTCCGCAACGAGGGCCTCGTTCTCGGCCATGGGATCCGCGTGTACGGCCGAGTCACCCCGCCGCCGAGCCGCCGCCAAATCGCAGAACCGGCCTACCTGAAGGCCCTCGCCACCACCTGGCGCAGTGGCATCAACCCGCCGCTCGCCCAGCTCCACGAACAGGTCGCCGCACAGGCCGGCTCCCACGACGCGCTGTTCCTGGCCATCGACAACACAGCCGTCCGCTCCCCCGCGGCGTCCGCTGTCCAGATCCCGAACCAGCCGCATCAGGCCCCAGTCCCTGGTCCGACAGCGCCCCCTCCGATGTGGGAAAGCGCCGAGGTGGCCAAGGAGGATCCGCTGCCTGCGATTCTTGCCGCCGCCCACGCCGGGCGGCACGGCGAAGCTGCGTCGCTCGCAGCCATGTGGGAGGGGTGGGCACTGCGTACCCACGGTGCGGGCTCCGCGCAGGCCACCCACTGGCTGGAGGTCCGGGCCGACCTCGCTCGTCTGGCCGACGATCCGGCGCGCAGCTGCGAGCTGTGGATGGCGGCCGCCGACGCCCGCCTCGCCCGGCAACAGCCCCCGGACGACCCCGCCGTGGAAGGCGCCGTGGACCGCGCCCACCACCAGTGGCAGGAACTTCGCGACCCGCAGCGGGCCCTGGAACTCGGCCCGCCCCTGGTCTCGTTGCGCCACCACGTACCTGGCCGACGCCCCGGGGCAGTCGAAGCCGTCCAGCACCGATTGGAGCTGCTGCACAGCACGTCCCCGGCGGGGGCCCGAAGCACGGCACCCTGACGAGAGACAGGGGGCGTCCCTCACACCCGGGTCGATCGTGTACGACCCGGCGTACCCCTGTCGGCCTGACGGTCGTCCCTCGCTCGCCCGGGGCACTTGGACAATTCTCCGCGCCTGCGGCCTCGAAGGCAACGGCGGGCGCGCTGGTCCGGCCCGTGTCCGGTGCCGTAGCCGACCTGGACGACCGGGCTGAACCGAATGGACATAGTGGTTCAACTTCCCATATCTGGTGAGTAGTTGAGGGTGCGAGGGTACGTTTGCAGTCGGTGACGCACTCGACAGCCGGCGAAAGTCTCGCGGGAGACGGCGTTGTGGCTCTGAGTCGCGGGGGGTTGGAGTGGACGCGAGTCGCGAGGAGGACGCCGAACCGTCGGCCGCAGTGGACGAGCGGCCATCGCGGTTCCGCTTTCGGGGAGTCAGGAACGGTGTCGCGCGGGCACTGTCTACCCGTACGCGGCGCTGGAGTGCGGTTTCGCTGTTGGTGCTGCTCGGCGCGGTTCTGACGGCGTATCTGGTGTGGCCGCAGGCCCGGACGCCTCAGGAGATGGCGTCGGAAGCCACGGACGGCCTGCGCACCTGGCGAGGTGTCACCTACGCGGGCACCGTGGCGGACAGCGATGGCGTGACGACCAGCGTGCGCGTCACGGTGAGAGGCGACGGCACGTCCTACGGCATGCTGAGTCGCGCCTACGGAGCACAGGCGCAGATCGCCGTGGGGAACGGCCGGACCCTGCTACGCGGCAACAGGCAGTGGTGGCTGTGGGACGAGCCGGGCAGCGCCGACTCTCTGGCCGACACCTGGATCGCGAATCCTCCCGAGAGGATATCGGGCCTGCTTCCGGCGTCCGAGCTGACCCCGAAGGCGCTGGCCGGTGCGGTCTCGGAGGGGACGGCAGGGAAGTGGCGGCAGGTAGAACCGCATCGGTGAACGGTCGCCATGCGCGCATGCTGATCAACGGCGCAGTGCAGATATGGTGACTGTTCCCGGCCGCTTCGTCGTCGCTGTCTGTACTGCCGACGCAGCCGAACGCGTGCGTGGGGCTTGCATGAGCCGTGTGGTGCGATGAATGGCTCGCACGGTTACGAGGGAGGAGCGCCGGAGGTGACCCGGTGTTCCTGCCCGGCACGAAACCCTCGGACCGTCGAAAGTTGCCGCAGCGGCTCACGGGAGACACAGTGAAAGAAGAGCACACGAGATCGGAGCATGTCGTGATCGTTCTCGGAGTCATCCTGCTTGTCATCGGTTTCGTGACCGGAATCTCGATCCTGTGGACGATCGGAATCATTCTCGCCGTGGTGGGTCTGATTCTGTGGATCCTGGGCGGGATGGGACACGCGGTCGCCGGTCGAAGGCACTACTGGTAGAGCGACAGGACAACCCTTCGTCGGATCCCGAAGGCCACTCGGCGTCATCCACCGGCGGATTCTGCCGGGGGCGGTGACAAATGAATGACGAGACCCGGGGAGGGAAGACCGCAGGAACGTCTCTGGCAATTCTTCGTTTCTCGGTGATCGGCGAGCGGAGGAGCCATGTCGACCGGAACCCTCATAGCGATCATCGTTGCGATAGTGGTCGTTTTGCTGGTGTGCGCACTCGTAGCATGGAGGGTTGCGCGCAGACGCCACCTGAAGGAACAGTTCGGCCCGGAGTACGAGCGGCTCGTGGAGGAGAAACAGAGCCGGCCGGCCGCGGAACACGAACTGAGGGAACGGGAACAGCGCCATGACGCGCTGGAGATCAAACCGCTCTCGGCGACGGATCGGGAGAAGTACGCCCAGGGCTGGAGCCAGGCGCAGGATCGTTTCGTCGACCATCCCGACGACGCAGTGCACGAAGCCGACCGGCTCGTGACCGCGCTGATGAGCGAGCGCGGCTATCCGACCAAGGGATACGAGCAGCAGGTCAGCGATCTGTCGGTCGAGCACGGCCGCACTCTGCAGAACTACCGCACCGCCCACGAGGTCAGCGACCGCAGCAGCCGTCACCAGGCGACCACGGAAGAGCTACGGGGGGCGATGGTCCACTACCGGGCTCTGTTCGACGAACTGCTTCACAATGGCGGGCGGCCGCAGGAGTAGCGAGGAAGAACCGCCCAGGTGCGCCTCCGGTCCGGGCCGCTACCCGCCGAAGGCGCCGGATCGGATGGAGGAAGAGCCATGGCGACGGGACACCGGGACCCCCTCGGGTCCGATGCAAGCAACCTGTCCACTGACGATCTACGCGGTGGGGGCGCCTCGGCGCCAGAGGTCCGCGAGGCCCCGACCGAAGTTCCACCGACCTTTCCGGGGGAAGCCACGACGACTGACCCGGGCCACGGTCCAGGCGGTGAGGACGAGACACCGCACGCACCGTCGTCCGGCGCCGCGCCCGACGACGACGCCGCCACCACCGCCGAAAGCAGAGACGGGGGTGAGGGGGACGAGCCCCTTCTCGGCGTCGGCAGGGAGCAGGAGGAGTTCCGCAGCCGGTGGCAGCGGATCCAGGGTGACTTCGTCGATGATCCCCGGGAAGCGGTCAGTGCTGCGGACACCCTGGTCGCGGAGGTGATGCAGGCACTTGCCAGGACCTTCTCCGACCACAAGCAGGGGCTCGAAAGCCAGTGGCAGCGAGGCGAGCAAGTACCGACCGAGGAACTGCGTGTCGCACTGCAACGCTACCGGTCTTTCTTCAACCGGTTGCTGAATACTTGAGCGGGCTGCCTGCCCGGCCCCGACGTCGGCAGTCGTGTACCGAAGCAGGTCCACCAGCTTCGGTGACCGAGGGCTCGGCGCAGTTCCTGCTTGTTCATGGACGAGCGGCCTTCGATGTTCTTCTTCTTGGCCTCCTCGTACAGATGGTCCCGCGTGGGCCCCTGTGAGCCGCGGTGTTCGGCACTTTCCTTGATGTGTCCGTACTGGCGCTCACGCTTCCTGCTCGATCCGGCCGGCATGAGAATCTCCTGGCGTGTCGGTACGGCCACAATCCGCACCGGGACATGTGAGGGATCCCCTCCAAGTGCGGTGTTCCTCCGTTCGTTCCTGTTGGCCGGCACCCGAACCGCCCGCTGCGGAGCAAGCCGACCCGGTGGTCGGCCACCGCCTCGGCGACCTGCCGGTACGAATGTCGCCGAGCGGTCCGTCGGCCGGTGCTCACTCCTTGACCGCGCCCGCATTGGCGCCGTTGACGAAGTAGCGCTGGAAGCAGAAGAAGAGAGCGGCCACCGGGATGGTGGACAGCAGGGCCGCCGCGAGTTTCAGCGGATACTGCGTTCCGCCGCCGAGTCCGCCCGAGACGAAGCGGGCCAGGCCCGTGGTGAGCGTCTCGTACTGGCCGGACTGCGTGCTGACGAGGAAGTGGGTGAACTCGTTCCACGATCCCTGGAACGAGAGGATCGTCAGGGTGATCAACGCCGGTCTGGCCATGGGCAGGACGACGGACCAGAAAATCCGGAACACACCCGCCCCGTCGACCCGTGCCGCCTCCTCGACCTCGCGCGGCACCGACTCGAAGAACTGCTTCATGATGAAGATGCCCGCCGCGTCCACCAGCAGCGGCAGGATCATGCCGGTGTACGTGTCGAAGAGACCGAAGGTGTTCAGCACCAGGAACTTCGGGATGAGCAGAGCCACGCCGGGCACCGCCATCACCGCGAGCACGAAGCCGAACAGCACCGAACGGCCCCGGAAACGCAGCCGCGCCAGCGCGTATCCCGCCATGGAGTCGAACAGCACCCGGCCCGCCGTCACCAGCACCGCGATCAGGGCGGAGTTGCCCAGCCAGCGCAGGAAGGGCACTCCGTCCGCGGCCCGGCTCAGCCCGAACAGCCGCTGGTACGCGGCCGTGGTCGGAGTGGTCGGCAGCAGGGCCAGCGGGTGCGCGGCGGCGTCCGGGTCCGTCTTGAAGCCCGTCACCAACTGGAGGACGAACGGGAGCAGATAGAGCAGACCCAGCCCGAGGACCGCGGTGTACCCCACCAGCCGCCACGGCAGGCGGAATCGGCTCAGGACGGGACGGCCCCGGTCGAGCGGGGCGCGACGGGCGCGTTCGCGTACGGCCGTAGCGGCAGCGGTCATCGGTTCCTCCTGGTACGTGCGCCGCGCTCCCGCAGCGCCCAGCGCTGGAACGCGGTCAGGACGAGGATCAGGGCTAGCAGGATGAACGCGATCGCCGCGCCCTGCCCGAAGTCCGCGTTGTCGAAGCCTGCCGAGTACGACAGGAAGGCGGGCGTGAGCGTCGTATTGCCCGGAGCGCCCTGGCCCATCACGTACACCTGGTCGAACACCTGCCAGGTGGAGATCAGCCCGAGCGTCAGAACCAGGAACAGCACGGGGCGCAGGGCCGGCAGCGTCACATACCGCAGCATCTGACGGCGGTTGACCCCTTCCATCGCCGCCGACTCCTCCAGTTCCCGCGGGATGTTCTGGAGCGCCGCGAGGAAGATCAGCATGAAGCTGCCGGAGGTCGTCCACACGGCGAGCAGGATGAGCGTGCACATCGCGACCGAGGGGCCCGAGAGCCACTCGAACCACGACAGCCCCAGTGTGGAGTGATCTGCCAGCAGGCCGGTGGGCCGTTCGGGATCGACGATTCCCAGACCTCCCAGGACCAGGGAGAGCACCCCGCGCGGGTCCGCGAACCAGTTCGGTCCCTTGACCCCGATCCAGGACAGCATGGAGTTGACGGCTCCGCTGCCCTGGAAGAGGAAGAGGAAGACCGTGGAGACGGCGATGGAGCTGGTGACCGACGGGAAGAAGAACGTCGTACGGAAGGCACCTCGCCCCCGCAGCATCTTCTGGTTGACGATCAGAGCCAGGCCCAGTGCCAGCACGGTCTGCAGGGGGACGGTCAGCAGGACGTAGTAGAGGTTGTTGCGCAGGGACGTGGCGAAGAGGGTGCGATCGAGCCCGTCCTGTGTGAGCAGCGACCGGTAGTTGTCCAGGCCGACGAAATCGGCCTGGCCGGAGAACGGGTTGGACTGTCCGTCCCAGTGCAGCAGGCTCACCCACAGCGCCATCAGGATGGGAAGCACCATGAACAGTCCGAGGACGAGCACCATGGGGCTGACGAACATCCAGCCCCAGGCGCCCTCCCCGCGCAGGCCCGCGCGCCGGGCGCGGGCCTGCGCGGTCGTGCCGGTTTCGCCGGGTGCGCTGTCAGGTGCGCCGGGCGAGCCGGTCGTACGGGGGACACCGCTCACGCGCATCGTGCGGAAGGGCATGGGGCTCAGTTGCCCTTCGCGATCGCCTGTTCGCCGTTGCGCTGAAGGTCGGCGAGGATCTTCTTCGGGTCGGCGGTGCGCAGCGACTGCAGATCGGTGTTGAACTGGCTCAGGACCTTGTCGAAGCCGGCGATCGTCACCGGGCCCTGCGCGTAGGCGCTGCCGTCCACCCAGGCCTTGGCGGCGGGCTGCTTCCCGGCGTACGTCTTGAGCGCGCTCGTCCGCGACGGCATGACTCCGAACGTGTCGGCGAAGTCCAGCTGCTGCTTCGCGGAGGTCAGGTACTTCACGAGGTCGACTCCCGCGTCGCGGTGCGCACTGTCGGCGGCAACGCCCCAGCAGTTACTGAAGGCGAGGGTGCCCTGGCCGGCCGGCCCCGCGGGCAGCGGTGCGACGGCGTACTTCACATCGGGGTAGTCGAGCTTCATGCCGCCTTCGAGCCAGTTGCCCTCGATGGTCATCGCGGCCTTGCCCTTGCCGAGCGCCTCACCGCCCCAGCTGGTGTCCACCTGCTTGGCGAACTTCATCGAGCCCGACTTGAGCAGGGACTGGACGAACTCGAGCCCCTTGGCGTTCTCCGCGGTGTCGGCGGTCATCTTCTTCTGGTCCGGGTCGGTGAGCCAGCCGCCCGCCTGCTTCATGAAGACGCCGAGCCGCTGGTACTCGTCGCTGGTGACCAGGCCGGTGACGCCGTTCTTGGTGAGCTTGCCCGCGACGGTCCTCAGCTCCTCCCAGCTCTTGGGATAGTCCTTCTCCGTCAGCCCGGCCTTCTGCCACAGGTCGGTGTTGATGGCCAGACCGAGGGTGGAGGTGTCCTTCGGCAGACAGACCAGCTTCCCGTCGTACGAGAACGAGGTCCGCAACTGCTGGGAGAAGTCGTCGGCGTCGGATATCCGGTCCCCGTACGGGTACAGCGAGCCGCCCTTCGCGTAGTTCGCGAACTGGTCGGAGTTGACGTAGAAGACGTCCGGCGGCTTGTGCCCGGCGAAGGACTGGGCAAGCTGCTGGTTCATGTCCTTGGCGACCTCGACGGAGACGGAGTTCCCCGACTCCTTCGCGTACGCGGCGGCGGCAGCCGTGACCGCCTGGGTCTCGGCGTCCCCCGAGGTGGCGATCAGTACCGTCAGATTCTGCTTGGCGGCCTTGTCCTGCTCCGGCTCCTTGTCGCTGCCGAAGCTGGACGAGCAGCCGGTGGCGGTCAGGAGCGCCGCGCAGGTGGCGAGCGCGACGACGGCCGTACGGGTTCCCATGAGTTCCTCCATGAGGGGGTGAGGCTTGCGGCTCAGCTGCCCGGAGAGGGCGCGCTGTGAATCGGTGGCCCGTGGAACGGGCGAGGGGGTGGTGGTTCAGTCGTCCGACGCGGACGTGCTGTCACGCACGACGAGGGACGGTTCGAGCAGGACGCGTTCGGGCGGAGCGCCGACCTGCGACATCCGGGCCAGCAGTAGCCGGACGCATTCGCGGCCGACGGCCTCCAGCGGCTGGGCGACGGTGGAGAGTCCGGGAGACAGGAGCGCCGCCAGGGGGTCGTCGTCGAAGCCGACGACGGCGATGTCGGCGCCCGGCACGACCCGTCGCTCGCGCAGGGCGTGATAGCAGCCCAGCGCGAGCATGTCGCTGGCGGCGATCACGGCCGTCGCCCCCGCGTCCAGCAGCGGTCCGACAGCGGCCTGGGCCGAAGCGATGTCATCGACGCTCTGTGCCCGCCTGCCGCGCACCGGTAGGCCGTGCCGTCGCATGGCGCGCTGCCAGCCCGCGGCGCGGTCGTCGCCGACCCCGGAGCCGCGCGGCCAGCCGAGGAACGCAATCCTGCGATGCCCCAGACCGACCAGATGCTCGACCGCGGCGTCCGTGCCCGAGGCGCCGTCGACGTCGACCCAGTCGCCGATCTGCCGACCGGACCACATCCGGCCGAAGGCCACGAACGGCACACCGCGCTTCTCCAGCCAGGCCTGGCGCTGGTCGCCCCGGTCGGTGCCGCTCAGTACGAAACCGTCCACGCTGTGGAGGTCGAGGAGTTCCTCGTATCCGTCGAGACCCGCACTGCCGGGGGGTGCGGCGAAGAGCAGGATCCGATAGCCGGCCTCGTCGGCGGTCTGGGACAGCGCGTGCAGGAACCGGTCCATGACCGGGGCCGAGGTGCCCGGGGCGGTGGGACGTATGCCGTAGCCGATGAGCTTGCTGGAGCGGGTGCGCAGGGTCTGCGCCGCTCGATGCGGGCGGTAGCCCAGCTCGTCGATGGTGCGCAGGACGCGGTCCAGGGTCTCCGGACGCAGCAGTTCGGGCGAGTTGAGCGCGTTCGACACCGTCTGCGGAGACACTCCGGCCCGCTGCGCGACCGTGGCCAGGGTTACCGAGGCGGCCTTGGTCGCGGGGGTGTTGGAGGAGCGTGGCATGAGGGTCTCCGGAACCGGTTGTGCGAATGGACGAGTTCATTGGAGCGTTCCAAAACCGTTGTCAACGCCCTGAGGTCGTCGTTAGGGTTCTTGGAACGCTCCAATGCCTGAGAGGTTCTGCTCTGTTGGACACAACTGTCAAGGCCCACGACATAACAAACTCCGAGACGGGGGCAGGCCCGTCGGCCGAAGGACTCCAGCCATTCCTGCATGACGCCTGTGTGACGCTGTACGCGCCGAGCTTCGTGATCTCGCGTGCGGACGGTCAGATCGACGGTGCCGCCGACGGCTTCTACCACGGCGACAGCAGAGCACTCGCCCGGCTGACCGTAGCGACGGACCACATCGTGCTCGCCCCGGTGAGCGGAGGGCTGGAGGGCGCGGACCGGGCGGCCTTCCGCAGTGTGCTGCGCGGCCTCGGCGAGGACACGCCGGACCCGGCAGTCACCCTGCACCGGCGCCGCCGCGTCGCCCCCGGGCGCCTGGAGGAGACCCTCGAAGTCTCCAACGCCGGGCGGCAGCACGTCCGTGTGCGGCTGATCGTCACCGCCGGGACGGACCTCGCCCCGATCGAGCGCGTCAAGTCCGGACATGCCCAGCGCCCGGTCACCGCCGCTTCCGCCGAGAACGGACTCCGCTGGTCGCAGGACACCTTCGCCGTACGTCTCACCGGCTCCCCGGAGCCCGCGGCCGTCGACCCGGCCGCCGGACGGCTGGAGTACGAGATCGAACTCGCCCCCGGAGCCGCCTGGACCGCCGTACTGCACTGCGACGCGGCACATGAGGACGGCGATCAGTTCCCCGCGCCCCCTGCGGACAGCCTGCCCTGGCGCACGCCGCGACTGCGCAGCGCGGACCGGCGCTTCGACCACTGGCTGAGCCAGTCCGCGGCCGACCTCGACCGGCTGCGTCTCACCGATCCGGAGAACCCCACCGACCAGTTCCTGGCCGCCGGGGCCCCGTGGTTCCTCACTCTCTTCGGCCGCGACTCCCTCTGGGCGGCCCGCATGCTGCTGCCCCTGGGCACCGACCTCGCCGCCGGTACGCTGCGCACCCTGGCCCGCAGGCAGGGCACGAAGTCCGACCGGGCCACCGAGGAGCAGCCGGGCAAGATCCTGCACGAAGTGCGCCGCGCCACCCAGAATTTCAACGAGAACTTCTCCCTGCCGCCCTGCTACTACGGCACGGTCGACGCCACCCCGCTCTGGATCACCCTGCTGCACGACTCCTGGCGCTGGGGCCTCGCGCCCGAACAGGTCGAACAGCTCCTGCCGCACGCGGAGTCCGCCCTTGCCTGGATGCGCGACCACGGCGACGCGGACGGGGACGGGTTCCTGAAGTACATCGACCACACCGGCCGGGGCCTGGCCAACCAGGGCTGGAAGGACTCGGGCGACTCCATCCGGTACGGCGACGGACGCATCGCGGCTTCCCCGATCGCGCTCTGCGAGGTCCAGGCGTACGCGTACGAGGCGGCCCGGGGCGGCGCGGACCTGCTGCGCGCCTTCGGCCGCCCCGGCGCCGACCGGTGGGAGGAATGGGCCGAGCGGCTCCGCGACCGTTTCCGCAGCCACTTCTGGGTGGAGGACGAGCGGGGACCGTACCCGGCCGTGGCGCTCGACGGTGACAAGAAGCCGGTGGACTCGGTCACCTCGGGCTTCGGCCACCTGCTGGGCACGGGCCTGCTCGACCACGAGGAGAGCGCCCTGCTGGCCGCCAGGCTCAGCGCGCCCGACCTCGATTCGGGCCATGGTCTGCGGACTCTGAGCAGCGACTCCGTGGCCTACAACCCGTACGGCTACCACATCGGTTCCATCTGGCCGCATGACACGGCCATCGCCGTGAACGGCCTGGTCAGGGCCGGGTTCCCGGAAGCGGCCGCGTCCCTGTCCGAGGGGCTGCTGAGCGCGTCCTCGGCCTTCGACGGCAGGCTTCCCGAACTGTTCGCCGGCCATGGAGCGGTGACCGACGCCCAGCCCTCGCCCTATCCCGCGTCGTGCCGCCCGCAGGCCTGGGCGGCGGCCTCGTCGGTGATGATCCTCCAGTCGGTGCTGGGGCTCTTCCCCGATGTCCCCGGCGGAACTCTCACGGTCGCGCCCGGGTTCGCGGAGGCATACCGTCCGCTGAAGGCCGAGGGGCTCGACATCGCGGGCGGGCGGCTGGACATCTCCGTCGATGCCGACGGTACGGCGCACGTCGAGGCGCCGAAGGGCCTGGTCGTGAGGAGGCAGCACCTGACACCCCGCTGACGCGAGCCGGTGTGCCCGCTCCACGGCACGTTGCCGTGGAGCGGGGCGAAGGCCTGCTTCTGCCCCGAGGGCCGGCGCGGGCCTCCGTGAAGGGCGGTGGCAACGGCCTTACGGCAGCGCACGCACGAGCGGTTCGGCTTCCGTCCCCACGCGCGGGGGCGGGCCGGCCGAGGAGGCCGGTGCCTCGCTTCCGCCTCGGCGCACCCTTCCCGGTGTGCACGGCTCACCTCTTCGCGGGTGTGGACTCGTCCGCCGGGCGCAGCGCCTGACGGACCGACCAGAGGACTGAGACGAGTGGTACTGCCACCACCGCTCCCAGTACTCCCGCCGCGATGGCGCCGCCGATCACCGACAGTGCGACCACGATCGGGTGCAGGCGGACGGCCCAGCTCATCACGAGCGGGTGCAGCAGGTGGCCCTCGATCTGGCCGATGACCACGATCAGGACGAGGACGACGGCCGCCACGATCGGGCCCTTCGCCGCAAGAGCCACCACGGCCGCGACCGCGAGGGCGATCGGCGAGCCGATCAACGGAATGAAGGCGGCGAAGAATTCCAGCAGCGCCAGCGGCAGAGCCAGTGGCACTCCGAGTGCGAAGAGGGCCAGTCCCACAAGTACGGCGTTGGTCCCTGCCACCAGGATGATGCCGTGGGTGTATCCGGTGAACGTACGCCAGGCCGCCCGGCCCGCGATCACCACCCGGGCCCGCGCCGTCCGAGGGAGCTGATCGCAGAACCAGTCCCACTGCCGGTCGCCCGAGTGAAGGAAGAAGACCGAGCAGAACAACGCCAGGACGAATACCGTCACCACCTCGACCAGTCGGCCCACACCGCTGACGGCCGTGCTGATGAGGGCGGAGCGATTGCTCGACAGGTACTGCCCGATCCGGGACTGGAGGTCGTCGAGCGTCCTCGGATTCAGCCGGAACGGCGGCCCCTCCAGCCAGTGTTCGATCCTGCCCAGACCGTCGCTGAACTCCCGTTCCAGCCCGGCGCGTTCTCCGGCGACCGCCTCGCCGACGAGCGTCAGGACGCCGAGGACGAGGACGATGCTGCCGAGCAGTGCCACGGTGACGGCGAGCGCCCGCGGCATCGGACGGGCCAGGAGATCCGTGATCGGGCGCAGCACCGCCGTCACGACCAGGCCGAGGAAGACGGCTGCCGCCACCTCGTGAAACCACCCCAGCGCCGAGAAGACCGCGTATACGACGGCACCCACCACGAGGATCCGCCAGGCGTAGGCGGCGGCCGTCCGGAGCGTGGGGTTCACGCGTGACGTGTACCGCGAGCCGGGCGGCGTCTGTCGCACGTCCGGGTTCCGGGCCGCGGGGCCGGTCATGCCGCGCAGCGCCCGGCGTGACGCGGTGCGGATCCGGTGTCGTCGTTCTTCGGGCGGTGCGCCGGGGTCCGTGTTGTCGGGCTGCGGATGCGAGGGCTCGGGCATTCCCTGCTGGTATCAGGAGGGGCCGCGTCGTTCCGGACTCCCGGGCCGACATGCGCAGGATGTCACCCCACGGGCGGAATCGCGGGTCACTGGAGGCGTCGCGACGCACCCGGCAAAGCGGAGCAGGACGGGGCGGAGAGCTGATTCTCGCGTGGCGTCGGCCGGCGCATCCGGTCCGGCCGCCAGCCGAAAGGACCGGCTCGTTTCCGCCGCGGACAGTGCGCCCCGGTCGCACCCTCTCTCCTGTGCGGGGTGATCCCTCCCCCCGCGCACCGGCGGGATACCAACTCCCCGGTCGAGTACGCCCGTTCACGACCTTTTTCGCACGCATCGGAGCCACTGGGCGACCCGTATCGCCCTCGCTGCCCGCCGGGCGTTCGAGAGTTCCATGCCCCCACGGAACGCCGAGTCGTCGAGCCAGAGCCGACCGGCTTTCGCACCACCCGTGACCAGCGAACCCGCCCACACCACTCCGATAGCATGTTCGAGCTCACGACGAGCGCTTTCATCGCCCGCCCTTCACCGGAGATCCACGTCATCCGGCACGAAGAGTGAACCATCCAGCCAACATCTAACAAATCGGCCAAACAATTGATACCTAGAGCATCGCGGGTGTTTTCGCGAAAAGACGACAGAATAGCGATCGCCGCGTGGCGTCGACCACGGGCGATACTGTGGGCCACAGCGGCGGTGGTAACCCTCGGATTCCTCATCGCACTGGAAATAGCCGCGCGCCACTACGGCATGCCGGGGCCGATCGTCACCCAGGCGCAAGAGGTGATCATCGCCCCCAAATCGGGCTTCCTGTTGTACGCCAGCATGGCGTTGATGATGGTGGTGCTCACCTGGAAGCAACGGCTCGTCGCCGCCGGTGCCGCGATCGGCATCGACCTCATCTTCTTGCTGGTGCGGTGGGCGACGGACACCAAGGTGACCGAAGGCCATCCCTTCGGCAACGGCGCACTGTGGGTGATTCTGGGCTGTGCGGTCATCGCAGTCACGCGCCGCACGGGCCAGGAGCGTGTCCTGCTGCTGAAGGGAGTCGGGCTGGGCCTGCTGCTGGTGACCGGCCGCAAGACGGGCGATGCCTGGCTGCTCATCACGTCGAAGGCCCGCCCGACCGTGCTCGACCAGTACGTGGCAACCGCAGATCATGCGCTGGGCGACCCGTCGTGGCTGGTGGGCCAGATCGTCACGGCCACCGGCCCGATCGGCGCCCGTTTCCTCGACGCCATCTACACACAGCTTCCGGTGGCCGCGGTCGCCGTCGCGGTGTACCAGCTACGCAAGGTGGCGGTCGAGCGTCGCTTCCCGGGCCACCATCTGGTGCGCACCTTCCTGGTCATCGGCCTGCTCGGGCCGGGCATCTACATGATCTTCCCGGTGGTCGGACCGATCTTCGCCTACGGCGCCGACGGCGGACACTGGGCGTTGGCCAACCTGTGGCCGGACACGCCGCCGCCGATCGGTACCCCGCACCACATGACATTCGACGAGATCACTCCGCGCAACTGCATGCCCAGCCTGCACACGGCGTGGGCTACCGCGATCTTCATCCATTCCCGCAAGGGGCCACGGATTCTGCAATTCGCGGGCGCGTTCTGGCTGGTTGCCACGCTCGGCGCAACGCTGGGCTTCGGCTACCACTACGGCGCGGACATCATTGCCGGCGTGGTGTTCACACTCACGATCGAGGCGGCACTGCGCTCGCTCGACCGTGGCTGGGACCGGTCGGGAATCCAGCTGGTCGCCTACGGTACAGCCGTCTTCGCCGCCCTCCTGGTGTCGTATCGCTATCTGTCGGTGGAGATGGCCGGACATCCGTGGGTGTTCGGACCACTTCTCATTCTGGCGACGGCCTCGGTGATCTACGGCTACGTCCGGACCACCAGGCTGTGGGATCCGAAGGCCGCACCGGTGCAGCAGCCGGAACCGCAACCGGAACTGGTTTGAGCCTGAGCCTCGTAGTCGGCCACCAGCGCTCGGCCGGTCCCGGCCGAGCAACTCGGCACTCCTGCGGCGGCGTTGCGCCAGGTGCCGGCCATGGGCGGGTCGGGCGACTCCTGAACGGCCGTACCACGCGCACCCCCGGGGCGGCAGCACGCCGACCGGGGTGCCTGGGATAGCGTCCCTCTCACTCCGGACAAGCGAGTGAGAGGGACGTCGTGCAGGTTCAGGTGCGTGGGCGGGGCGCCCGCTGGTGGATCACATTCGGGACGATTACGTTCGGGACGCTGTTCTTGGTCGTCGGGTTGATCCTGGCGGGGGTGTCGGCCTCGTTCCTGACGGACGCGGAGCGCGCCCCGGGCACAGTGGTGGCGCTGGAGTGGCGGAACGACCACAACGGCGCCTTCCGCAAGAAGCGGGAGAACGACAGGCCCGTGGCGTACCCGGTGGTCGAGTTCACCTCGGCGGACGGTACGCCGAGGACGTTCCGGAGCTCGACGGGTTCCAATCCACCGTCGTACGAGCAGGGTGAGCGGGTCGAGGTGCTGTACCGCTCGGATTCCCCCGAGGACGCGCGGATCAACGGGTTCGCCTCGCTGTGGCTGCTGCCCCTGATCTTCGGCGGGATCGGGCTGGTGATCGCGGGGATCGGGACAGCCATCGCGCTGGTGGGGCGGGCACGCTCCTGGACCGTGTGCTCAATGCGTACGTAACTGCGCGACCCCGGCCATGATCCGCCGGACAGCCCCAAGGTGAGGGAGCGATCAGCGGGTGTGCGCGTCCAGGGCGTCGATGATCTCGCGCCAGAGTTCGCGGGGTCGGTCGTGCCCCATGTCGGGGAGCAGCAGGAGCTTCGCTCCGGGCACCAGGTCGGCGGTGCGCTTCCCACCACTGGGGTCGGTCAGGATGTCGTCCAGACCATGAATCACCAAGGTCGGCACTCGAAGCCCGCGGAGTGCGTCGGCGCGTGAACCGCTGAGGATCATTGCTCCGAGTTGCCGTCCGGCTCCGGCCGGGTAGTAGGCGCGGTCGTAACTCTCGGCGGCCAGCTCACGCAGGAACGCCGGGTTGCCGTAACGCTTGGAGGCCCACACCAGGTCCCGTTCCGCCGCCGCGATGTACCCCTCGCGATCCGATGGCTTGGGGCGGAGGAGCACTGCCTGGGCCTCGGCGCTGGGCCGGCCGTAGTCGGACTCGCCGGTCGAGGACATCATCGACGTCAGGGTCAGCACTCGCGTCGGCTGTCCGATGGCCATCGTCTGGGCGAGCATGCCGCCCATCGAGGATCCGACCACATGCGCTCGTTCGATTCCGAGCGCGGTGAGCAGGTTGAGGCCGTCGTCGGCCATGTCCTTCAGGGTGTAGGGCACCATCGCGAGGGCGGACGCGATGTCTCCCGAGCTCACGGTGTCGGTGAACCGGCCCATGTCGACGGGGTGATCGTCGAACTTGGTGGACAGCCCGCAGTCACGGTTGTCGTACCGGATCACGTAACGTCCACGTTCTGCGAGTGCGCGGCAGAAGTCCTCGTGCCAGGCGATCATCTGCGCGCTGAAACCCATCACGAGCAGGACAGCCGGATCAGAGGGATCGCCGAAGGTCTCGTACGCGATGGACACTCCGGGCGACACTTCAACAATCGGCATACCGGGAGTATCTCAGCAATCCCCCGTCCGTGCGCACCCGGAATCGGCGCCGCTCGACCGTCGCGTCGGACTGCTGCCGGCAACCCGCCACGGCTGAGCCCTGGTCCTACGGTGTGAGACCGCTTCGCCAGCACCCGTGCACGTGCCGAAGCACCCGCTTGATAGTTCCGAGCGGTCTCTCCCATGGTTGCGAACTGCAGTCAGGCAGGAAACCAACTACCGGAGGGCACGCACTCATGCGCACTCTTTACGTCATCACTCACCCGGAGGCGACGCACCACGTCGAGGGAGTCGTCGGCGGGTGGCACGACTCGCAACTGACGCCCGCCGGTGTCCGTGCGGCGCGGTCCATTGCCCAGGCGCTACGGGCCCAAGTCCCGGACGACGCCGAGGTGGAGCTGTTCACCTCGGATCTGCAGCGCACCCTGCGGACGGCCAAGGAGGTGGCGGAACTGATCGGTGTGAAGCCGGCCCTGGATCGTAGGCTGCGGGAGAAATCGTACGGTGAAGCGGGAGGAAGGCCACAGGAGTGGCTGGACCAGCGCTTCGTCCCGCCGCCGGCTGTCGGGGAGCGGATGGAACACGACGAGGGTGTCGAGGGCGCGGAGACCAAGGCGGCGTGCGCGCAGCGCATCTACGCGGCCATGGACGAGATCCTTCGGAGCCCGTGCGAGCACCAGGTCATCGTGACGCACGGCGGCTCCTTGACGTTCGTCGTGGCGTCCTGGATCAGGATGCCGATCGAGTCGGCCGGATATGCCAGTTTCCGGGCGCCCTCCGGCAGCATCACCACGCTGCGCGAAGACGACTTCTTCCACAACCGCCAAGTCGTCAGCCTCGGTGACACCCGTCATCTCGACTCCACCGAAGCCGACTGACCTCGGCCTGGCCCGCTTCGACGACCACTGGAACGGAAGTCACAGCGGCGGGCCGTCCCGTGCACTGCCGGTCATGTCTCGGGTTCCGGCTCAGCTCTTGTGGCGTTGTCACACCAGGCGATCATCGTTGCCTTCGACAATTCAGGCCGGCGGGCGGATCCGATCGCTGGTCTTCTCCCGGAGCGCGGCTTCCAGTCGGTCGCGGGCCTTGGACTGGGCGGCGATCCGTTCGTTGAGGACCGCCAGCCGTTCCAGCGCGACGCGCAGACCCTTGTCCGAGGGCGGTGCGGCAGCCACATCGCCGTCCAGGCATGGCAGGAACACGTGCACATCGTCCAGCGTGAGCCCGGCGGCCAGCAGGTAGCGGATATTGCGGACCCGCAGCACGGCCCGCTCGTCGTAGACGCGGTAGCCGTTGGAGGCCCGTTCCGAGGAAATCAGCCCGGACTGCTCGTAGTGCCGCAGCGCACGAGCGGTCGTCCCGGTCGCGCCGGCCAGCTCACCGATCCGCACCCATTCCACCTCCCGGGTCACTCCTATCACGCCACCACCGCTCCGCCGTCGACCGGGAGTACCACTCCGGTGACGAACGACGCAGCCGGTGCGGCAAGTTGAGTGATCGCCCAGGCCACCTCCTCGGGGCGGCCGATCCGGGCCAGCGGGGTGTGCGCCACCTGCCACTCCCGCACTGCGGTCATCCGCTCCGGGGTCAGGCCCTGGTGCTCGCCGATGGGGGTGTCGATCGCGCCGGGGGCGACCGCGACCACCCGCACCCCGCGGGGTGCCAGCTCGACCGCCCAACTGCGGGTCAGCAGTTCCAGGGCGGTCTTGGTCGCCGCGTAGACCGAGCTGCCGGGCCAAGCACGCTGCCCCACCGACGTACTGACATTGACGATCACTCCGCCCGACGCTTCCAGGGACGGCAGCGCGGCCTGGGCCAGCAGGATTGGGGCGACGAGGTTGGTGGCAAGCTGAGCCGTGATCATCTCCGGCGTCAGCGTGCCGAGGGCGCCGCTGCGCACGATGCCGGCGTTGTTGACCAGCACGTCCAATCGGCCGTACGTCTCCAACACGGCCTGGACGATCCGCTCGGGCTCGCCCTCGGCGGTGATGTCGACGGGCAGCGGCGTGATCCGCTCATGCCCGGTCGCGGTCTCCTTCAGCGGTTCGCTTCGCCGTCCGATCGCGACCACGTGGGCGCCGTCGGCGGCGAAGGCACGGGCGGTGGCCCGACCGATGCCGGTGCCGGCTCCGGTGACGGCGACGATCCTGCTGCTCTGCGACGGGGTGCTGTTCATGCCAGTGATCGTGCAACCCTGCCGCCAGCGGCAAGGTCAACGTCTCGTCGGGGAATCCTCGGGAAATCCGCAGGAGGGCGAGCGTTCGGGCTTGGCCTGTGGGGCGGGTGCCGGCTTCGTCCGTAGCGCGGTGACCTCGTCGCGTTGTGCAGCCGGGCGGGAGAACGCCATGGTCCCCGGTCTGCTCGTGATGAGGCCCGTGGAGCGCGGTGTCAGGTCCGCACCCCACGGGCTGCCGGGGGCGGCTATGCCGCGGTGGTGATGCGGGCGACGGCCAGGCGCGTCGGCTCGCGATCGTGGGGGGCGTCGTCCAGGGCGCGGTGCAGGGTCAACCCCTCGATCAGCGCGTCCACTTGGCGTGCGGTGACGGCGTCGAAGTGCCGTTCGAGGATGCGGCGGCTTCGCCGCATCCACGATTGGCACAGCTGCCGGTATTCCGGGCGACGGGCGGCGAGGGTGTAGAGCTCCTGGGTGAGGATCAGGTCGCGACGGGGCCCCTCGGAGAGTGTGTGGATGAGGTCGGTGACGGCCTCACGGGCCTCTTCGAGGCTGTCGGCTCGGCCGAGGGAGATGTCGAAGCCGGCCACGATGTGGTCGGCGAATTGCGTGAAGGCTTCACGCAGCAGTTCGTCGATGCCGGTGAAGTGGTAGGTCATCGAGCCGAGCGGCACGTCGGCGCGGACAGCGATCTTGCGGTGGGAGACGCCTGCGACGCCTTCGTCGGCGATGAGGTCGAGCGTGGCGGCGAGAATCCGTTCGCGCCGCTGCGGGTCCGCACGTCCGGTGGCCATGCGAGCGCCGTCAGAGCTCGCGGACGGGGCGGGCCGGATTGCCGACGGCGACGACGTTGGCGGGGATGTCCTTGACGACCACCGCGCCGGCGCCGATCACCGAGTTCTCGCCGATCGTTACCCCGGGGCACACGATGGCGCCGCCGCCGAGCCAGACGTTGTCGCCGATGGTGATGGGGCGTGCGGCCTCGAGCTTGTCCCGCCGGGGCTGCGGCTCCACGGGGTGGGTGGGCGTGAGCAACTGGACGTTCGGGCCGATCTGGCAGTGCTCGCCGATGACGATCTGCGCGACGTCCAGTGCGGTCAGGTTGAAGTTGATGAAGGTGTGGGCCCCGATGGTGATGTTGCTGCCGTAGTCGACGGAGAGCGGCGGCCGCACGTCGACGCCCTCCCCCACGGAGCCGAGCAGTTCGGCGAGGAGCGGCCGGGCCTTGTCGGCGTCCTCGATGTAGGCAGCCTGGTAGCGGGCGGCCAGCTTCATCGCTTGCTGCTGGCGCCGGGCGATCTCGGGGTCATCGGCGATGTAGAGGTCGCCCGCGAGCATCCGCTCCAGGTTGGTGCGCGGGTCGTCAGCGAAGTGGTTCGTCGGCATGCGTACGATCGTACACCTTGAAGCGTACGATCGTACGCTCCTCGCGCGGACACGGACCCTTGAGGGCGGTCGCCAGTGCGGTCGCGAGCAGGCTGTGCGCCGAGGTGCGGTGGTACGTCCGCTCAGGGGCCGGTCGGTGGCGCTGTGCCGGCCGGGATCCGCGTGCCGTCCGGGGCCGTCTCGGACCGGGTCGGGACAGCGCCGGGCAGGCGGGGGATCCACAGCAGACCGATGAGCGCCGCGGCGAGCGCGAAGAGGAGGTTGAGCGTGAACAGCACGCGACTGTTGCTGGTCGCCAGGGTGGGGGTGATGACGGCGAACGCTGCGGCGAGCAGCCTGGCGAAGGCCATGGTGACACCCTGGACGGTGCCGCGCAGCAAGGTGGGAACGAGTTCCTGGCTCCAGACCTTGTAGATGGTCTCGCCGGAGGCGCCGGCGCCGATGGCGGTCAGCAGCAGGAGCGCGGCCAATGTGAAAGGGGTGGGTCCGGCCAGGACGGGCAGGGCGTAGCCGGTCAGGGCCAGCAGGGTTCCGGCGATGAACCACGGGCGGCGGGCCGGGCGGTCGGCGACCCGCATGAAGATGAGCAGACCGGCCAGTGCGACGGGGATGGCGGCGGCCTTCAGAGTGGTCACGGACTGGACGCTGTGATCGGTGAGGCTGACCCACAAGAAGTCGCCGAACTGGCCGTTGGTGTTGGCACCGAGGTTCCACAACGCGTAGTAGAGGCCGGTGGCCAGTGTGGTGGCCAGCAGCGGCCGGGTGAACACCTGTCGCAGTGCGCCCAGGCGGATCTCCTCGACCTGACCGTCTGCGGTCCGGCTGTCGCTGCTGTGTCAGGCAGCGGTCCATTCGGCGGATTCGCGCAGGGTGGTACGCAGTGCCAGGACGATCACCGCGACCAGCAGCAGCTGACCGTACAGGAGCCGGGCGCCCAGCTCGCCCAGTGGTGAGACGAAGATGGCGAACAGGGTGGCGACGACGATGCCGGCGGCCCACAGCAGACCGGACAGGGCGATCATGCGGCCCTTGCGCCCCGGTGGAGCCTCTTCGGCGATCAGTGCCAGGGAGACCGGCAGGTCGGCGCCGATGGCCAGGCCCACCACGATCACGCCCGCGTGGAGCATGGCGGGGCCCGTGGCGCCGGCCAGGAGTGCGGTGCCGAGGAGGAAGAGCAGCAGGGTGAGAGTGAGGACACGGCGGCGGCCGAAGCGGTCGCCCAGCCGACCGCCTGTCAGCGCGCCGAGGGCGAAACAGAAGGTGAGCAGGGCCGATATGCGGCCGATGGCGGCCTCGTTCAGGCCCAGGTGCGGTGCGTACAGCACCAGGGCGGTGCCGGTGGTGACGATGGCTCCGGCATCGAGATAGGAGGCCATTCCCGCCACGACGGCGGTACGCCAGGGGTTTTGCGGCGTGGGTGGTGAGGTGGACATGAGCGGCTCCGGGCAGGACGGTCGGGGCGGAAGAGGGCGGGGCGAGCCGAAGGACCCGGCGGCGAGGTGGCGCTGTTGCCGGGCTCGTGGCCGGCTTGCGGATGGGGCGCCCAGGGGCAGTCGGCGGATCTCGGGCCGGCTCCGCGTGCCGGGGCTCCGCCTCGCTCATCGCGGTGCCTCTTCCTGCCGCCGGAGGTTGGTGAGGATCGGCGCCCGCTCGCGCAGCTCGTGCCAGGGGGCGGCGGCCAGTTCCAGGACGGCCTCGGTGAAGGCGATGGACTGGCGGCGCAGTGCCGCGACATCGATGAGGTCCATCACGGGCTGGACGTTGAGCAGGTAGCCGGGGCCGGTGATGAAGTTCGCCGCGGGCAGGCCGGCGGTGTGCCAGAAGGGGCCGCCGTCGCCGGGCCAGGTGGTCCCGTCCGGGGAGCGGCCCGTGGTGTCGGGGACGAACGGGCGCAGCACTCTGGATTCGGTGACCCGGGCGCGTACGAGGGCGCCCCGCATGCTGTCGATGACGGCCGGGTGCGGGGTGGCGAAGCAGGCCCCGAACTCGTACTCCACACCGGGGACATGATCGCTGTGGCCGGCGGGCGCGACTCGTGCCCCGAGGTGCTCCAGACAGAGTGCTGCGGCGATGCGGGGCACCACGTCGTCCCGGTGCCGGTCGAGGAATGCCTCCAGACCCCAGGCTTCCTCGATGGCGAAATGCCCCGTCGACAGCAGCACCAGCACGCTGCGGGGCAGTTCCTGTCGCGGGATGCGGGCCAGGTGGTGGGCCATGGCGAGGATCGCCTCGCAACCGTTGTCCTCCAGGCCGTTACTGCCGTCGGTGTGCGACTGCAGCACCACCAGTTCCTCACTCGCGCCGGGGATGATCCCGACGATGTTGTGCGTGTCCACCCGCTCGACGTCCGCCACCAGGGTCAGCGTCACCCCCGCCTCCTGCCGGGCGGCCTCGTGCAGCACACGGCCGCTGTCCCTGCCTGCGAACAAGGCTGGAATACCGCGGTGCACACCGTCGTAGAGGAGGTATCCGCTGCCCAGTTCGGCCTCGGGCAGGTCGATCACCATGATGAGGCCGGCGGCACCCGCCGCCTCGAAGCGCGCCAGCTCGGCGCGCATCAGGTCGTGGGCCAGCCAGACCCGCTCGTAGCGCTGGTCGGGGGCGTAGGCGGGCTCGGCCACCGATGGTATGGGCGCGCTCCAGTCCAGCGCGTCGAAGTCCCCTGCCGTGAATGCCGGAAGCGGAACGCCCACCACGCCGATCCCGCCGGCCTGCGGCTCAAGGGTCAGCGGGCCGGTGACACCGCCGGGACCGGTACGTCCCGAGTACGCGACCGGGCTGACCACCTGCACCGCCGGCTCTCCGGCCGGACCGGCGAGCCGCAGCCCCCACTCGCGCGCGGTCCAGCGGCGCATCGGCACCGCCTCCAGAGCCACGTCGGACACGCCCACCTCGGCGAGGCGGCGGGCGAGGTCACCGACGTATTCGGCATGCGCCGCCGACCCGGTGGCGCGCAGTCCCCTCTCGTCCAGGGCACGCTGCCACGCCGTGAGTACCTCGACGGACAGGAACCGGTCGGCATCGACAGGGCGGACGGGCTCGGCGCGCACCCGGCCTTGTGACCAGGTCTGATTCGTTGCCTGCATCGGCACTCTCCCTTGATGTACGAGGAACAGCGCCAGCATGCACCGGTAAACTCACAACGAATAGACATGGATCCCCGAAGTACAGAGGACCATCTTTGTGACATCTCCAGAGCATGTTCCTGGCGGGCGACCGGTCCTGGAAGGCCGCCCGGCCGCCGCATGGCTGCGCGCGCACCGGGACGACCTCATCGCGTGCGCCCTCGACGCCCTGGCCGAACAGGAAGGCCAGGCGCCGGACCCCCTCCGGCGCCGCAACCCCGAACTCCGCTGGATCGTCGCGTACAACGTGGACGCGCTCATCAGCGCCATCGACAGGGGAAGCACCCGGGTCGAAGAGGACGACGTCGCCGACCTGGTCGCCTCGGCAGCCCGCCGCGCCGGCGAGGGCGACCCGATCAAGCACCTCCTGCGCGACTACCAGATCGGCATGGACGCACTGTGGCAGGCCGTGGCCCGCCGCTGCCTGCCCGCCGACCACATCGGTCTGATCCGGCTGACCAGCGCAATGCACACCTATCTGCTTCAGGTGACCACCCTGGTGGTCCGCGGATTCCAGCATGAGGCCGCCCGCATCCGAACCGGCGAACGCGACGCCCGCTACGCCCTCTACAGCGCCCTGCTCACCGGTGAACGCCCCGACACGGCGGCCAGACTCGCCGGCATCACCCTGCCCGAGCGCTACCTCGTGCTCAGCCTCCGTCTCGGCTCCGCACCGCCCACCGGCGCCACCGACCCCGGCCGTGCCCCCGAGATCACCCGGCACCGCCGCGCCAACGCCATCCGCCGCGTCCTGGCCGACCACGCCGGCGAGGACGCGCTGGCCCTGGTCCAGGACCCGGCCGCCACCGCTCTCGTGCCTCTGGCACCGGGATCCGGCGGCAGTCCCAAGCCACTCCTGTGTGAACTCACCGATCGGCTCACCACGCTGATAGCGGCCCCTGTGCACGCGGCGGCCGTCGAGGCAGCCCCCGACGCCGTTCCCGACGCCCGCGCCCAGAGCGAGGAGATCCTCCAGATCGCCCTGGCCACCGGGCAGCCTCCCGGCGCCTAGGTACTGGACGACGTCGTCGTCACCTACCAGCTCACCCGCCCCGGCCCCGGACGCGACCTGCTGCTCCGACGATTGCAGCCGCTGGACGGTCACCCCGAATGGGAGAACACCCTGCGCGCCTACCTGCGTCACGGATTCGACCGCAGGGCCACGGCCGCCCACCTCAACCTGCACCCCAACACGGTGGACTACCGCCTGGGCCGCATCGCCCGCCTGTGCGGCATCGACGCCGCCGACCCCGCCGAACGCCTCACCGCCTTCGCCGCCCTCTATGCCCGTGACCGTGCGGGCTACACGGCGATCGAGCGGATCGGGCTCGGGTTGGCGGTCACGCTGGAGTTCCTCGGCCCGTTGGCTGTGGCCCTGGCCGGGTCCCGGCGCCGCATCGACCTGGTTGCCGCGGTGGCGGCTGCGGGCGCGGTGGCCGTCCTCACGCGTCCCACGCCGTCCACCGACTACCTGGGCATCGGCCTGGCTCTGCTGGCCGCGACGTGCTGGGCCTGCTACATCCTGCTCAACCGGACGGTCGGGGCCCGCCTGCCCGGCCTGGAAGGCTCGGCCGCCGCGGCGGCCGTATCCGGCACCCTCTACCTGCCCGTCGGCATGTGGGTGCTGTGGCACCGCCCGCCCACAACAGCGGCGCTGGGCTGCGCGCTGGCGGCCGGGGTGCTCTCCTCCGTGGTGCCGTTCCTGGCCGACCTGCTGGCGCTGCGCCGCATTCCGGCGCACTTCTTCGGCGTGTTCATGAGCGTGAATCCGGTCTTCGCGGCCCTGACCGGCCTCGTCGTCCTCGGGCAACGGCTCGATTCCCTCGCCTGGCTCGCCATCGCCGTGATCGTCGGCGCGAACACCGCCGCGGTCTCCACCGCGCGCCGTCCCACCACCCGTAGGAGCACGACGTGAAGGCCCTCATCGTCCACGCCCACCCCGAGCCCGTACCTCCCGCTGAAAACTGTCTGCGCTCGTTCGCTGCTGACGAGTCGTAGACACTGCCGGCCGCACGGTCGAGTCCGGAAGCCGTCGCAGGGGTATGAAACTCCTATGGATCCGGATGTCACCACGGCCCAACTCCCCTTCGCGCGAACGGTGGCGAACGAAACAGCGAAACGAAGTACACGGTGACGGCGGCGGACACCACGTTGCGCGGTCGGTGCCTCTGGGTGGAGACGGTCGAGTCGATCGACAGCAGCACGAACAACGGGTTCACCGGCAAGGTCCGCAACGTCTCGTACACCTCGGGCTGAAAGGAAAACGAATGGCTACTCCTCTGTCCGCCTCTGCTGTCCTCAAGGCGTTGCGCGCCGAGGGCGTGCGCGTGGTCGAGGTCGGCAACTGGCGTACCCACAACCGCAACTCGAAGGGCCCGTGGGGCCCGGTCAACGGCAGCATCGTGCACCACACCGTGACCAAGGGCACCGCGGCGACGGTTCAGATGGTCCGCGACGGCTATCCGGAGCTGCCAGGTCCGCTGTGCCACGGGATGATCGCGAAGGACGGCCGGGTGCACATGGTCGGCTGGGGCCGCGCGAATCACGCCGGCGGCGGCGACCCCAAGGTGCTGGAGCAGGTCATAGCCGAGTCGTACGGCACCCGGCCGACTCCGCCCACTCGCGGCAACAGCGACGGGGTCGACGGCAACGCGAGGTTCTACGGGTGGGAGTGCGAGAACCTCGGCGACGGCAAGGACCCTTGGCCGGCCGCCCAGTACGACGCGATCGTCCGCGTCCAGGCCGCCCTGTGCCGGGCGCACAAATGGTCGGCGAAGTCCGTGATCGGCCACCTGGAGTGGTCGAACGACAAGATCGACCCCCGTGGTTTCACCATGGCCAAGCTCCGCACCGACGTCTCCGAGCGACTCAAGCACCCCGCGAGCTGGAACCCCGGCTCCGACCACGAGGAGGACCCCATGGCAGGAATCACCAAGCGCGACATCTTCGACGCCGTGTGGAAGACCGACGCGATCGGCGGCCCGACGGACGCGGCGGACCATTCGACGAATCCGACGTGGCAGCCGCAGTCCATCCTGAAGGACATGCAGGCCCGCATCCGGTCCATGGACAAGCGGATGGCCGCCCAGACTGCTGCGATCACCGCGCTCGCCGGTCAAGTCGGCACGGGCGCCGATTCGGAGACCGTCGTCGCCGCAGTCCAGGCCGCGATCGAGCGTGCCGTCGCCGGTGTCGACAACGCCGAGGAGTCCTGATGACCGCCACGATGTTCACGAAAGCCTTCTGGACGGCCACGGCGGAGCGCACCTTACGGACGGCTGCTCAGACCCTCATCGCGACGCTGGGACTCGACACCACCGGAGTGCTGGACGTCGACTGGGGACAGGCGCTCTCCCTCACCGGGAGCGCGGCGCTTCTGGCCGTGCTGACCGCGATCTCCGCCTCCGGGACCGGTGACGGGCCGGGGCTGACCGAGACCGTGCGGACGCGTACATAGCTCCGTCCTCCGTCGGCGAACGGATCACTGTCGAACCGGCACGGGTGCGGGGTGGGATCCGTGCCGCATGCGCGGCGCAGAACGGCCGACAGCCGCGACCGGGGGCAGCCATAATGCGTTAAACCCCCTGAGGAGCACGCCACTTCCACCGCCAATACGCGTCTGCCTGTACGCGCCCGGCGGGTCGGGTGGGTGGGGAAGGGCTACGCGGTCGGCGGAGGCCGTGCAGCGGAGTGCTGAGGGACCGGCTCGCGTCGGGTCAGGCGGTGATCTTGATCAACTCGACACCGCTGTACGCCTGTACCCCGTCACGGGTGACGACGGCGCGGACCGTTGCCCAGCCTGAAGCAGCGCCTTGCTTCGGCGCGAGCCACACGCTGCCGTCGTCGTCGGTGTCCAGGCGCACGATCGGCCGGCCGTCGAGCTCCCAGGTGATGTCCGCACCGGCCAGGTCGACCGGCGTGCCGTCCCACGCGGTGAGGGCCAGCGCCGCCCGGGTGGTGCCGCCCGCGGGGAGTTCGGCGGGCGTGGCGGTGAGCCGGAGGTCGGCGTGCACCGAGTTCGACCGGTACCCCGCCAGATCCGCCGGATACCAAGCGAGTTCGCGCACGAACCGGCCGTCCGCCCAGCGCGCGAGGTACCCGGGCCGGTGGTGCGCGTCGTCGATGAGTGCATACGTCGGGGTGCCGTTCTCACTGGCGACGAAGCCGTGCGGTGCGACGGTCACCGTGCCCAGGCTGCCGGGCAGCGGCAACGCGCGTGGCTGGAGATCGTGGCTGGCAACGATCTCCACTCCCCCGTCGAACGCCGTCCGCGACACCTTCAGATCCTCGGTGAGGTACCGGAACGCCGTCATCGCCCGCCCGAAGTACCGGCCGGCGACCCGCTTCTGTACGAGCGACAGCCCCTTGAGCAACTCGAATCCGCGCCCCGCCCTGAAGTCCGCCGTCATGTGCTGTGCCTGATAGTGCAGGTTGAGGCCGAACGCCAGCGCCCAGCTCAGGTTCTCGGTCGTGTCGACGCCGCGGTCGAGGTTGTGCGGGTAGAACGCGACCTTGTCGTGCATGACGGCCGTACCCAACGGCCACTGCTGCACGACGACGCCGTTGCGGTTGGGGCCGTCGTACGTGCCGGCCCGGTCGCCCTGCATGGTGTTGAGGTAGAAGCCGAGGCTCGACGTGAGGCTCTGGAAGATCCGGTCACCGCCGACCCCCTCGGTGCCGATGGGCAGGATCGCGGCGGACTGCGCCGTCTGCTCCACCAGTTCCTCGCAGTACGCGTACGGCGGCGCGCAGAAGTCGGCCGCGTAGTCGTACTCCCGGCGCGCGATCTCGTCCTGGAACATCATGTCCATTCCGTACGTGTCGCGGAACGTGCGGAGCTGGTCGAGGATCAGCGCCCGGGGCGCCTTGCGCCAGCCGCCGATGAGGTACCCGAGGTTGTTGGTGTGCGTCTTGGTGACCAGCTTGCCGTGTCCGTCGCGGATCCCGATCCGCTCGACGCCGCCGATCGCCGCCACCGCCCGGCTGTCGGGGTGCCACCATGTCGGGTTGGTGTACGCGCTGGCGTAGAACCCCCGGTCGTGGATGGTGTCGATGAGCCGCTGGAACTCCGCCGGCCCGCCGAGGTAGTCGAAGGTGAGGAAGTCCGGGTAGTGGTGATCGTGCTGCCCGTCGGAGTAGTAGCTGGCGAGTTCGACGCTGTACGGCCCCCCTGGCACCGCACGCAAGTAGTCGAACGCCACTTCGGGCCGGCCTGTCGCCGAGGTGCCGCCGGTCGGCTGCCAGAGGTCCACCTTGAGGTGCACCGCGTTGGCCAGCCCGGCGCGCAGCTGCGGATCGAGCTTGTCCGCCAGACCGCGCCAGGTGTTCATCCTGTTGTCGGCCCGGTACGCCGCGAACAGGTCGAAGGCGCTGCCTCCGGCCGCCAGCCGGGTCGCGGGGAGCGCCTCCGATCCGGCGGGGGCGATCCAGGCGTCGACCCGGTGCATCAACCCGGTCAACGCCTCGTTGCGGGCCCGGCCGCCCACGAAACCGAACTGTGTCGGGCGGAACGGCTTCACGCTCGCGGGCTGCACGGAGTAGACGCCGAGAGCGGAGTCGTCCTCCTCGAAGAGGATCAGATCGTGGGTCGCGGTCGGCATGCCGTAGTTGGCGTAGAAGCCGCCGGCGAGCACCGAGCGCGTGTGGGCGAGCCCGCCCCACTTCGGCGCGATGCCGAGCATGGTGCCGTCGGCGGGGATGACCCGGTAGGCCACTTCGGGGCAGGCGACCCGCAGGATGGGCCGCGACCAGAGGTTACGTATGGCTGTCGGGCGCAATTCCAGGTGTCCCGCGCGGAGCCGTACCGTCAGGTCCGCGGTGAAGAAACCGGGCACGCTGAGACGGACCGCGGCCTCGTCGGCGGCGACCCGGGTGACCTCGACCTCGGCCTCGTCGGAGAACACACCGGTGCCGTTGTCGTAGTACACGGCGAGCGGCAGCACACCGGGAGACTGGACCCGGCCGCCGGATGTCCAGTCGAGCAGCCGGCCGCGATCGTCGACGAGGACGCGGTCCGCACCGCTGCTCAGTTCCAGCGCACCGGCCCGGCTCCAGGTGGTCACCGGCCCGCCGTCGCCGACCACCTCTATGGAGTCCACGTCGAACACGAACGGATCGGCCGACTGCTTGTCGTCGGGGAAGAAGACGAGCACGAGCCGGCGCAGCGGGTAGGTGAGCTTGCCGTCGGCCACCCCGCTCCACGTCATCCGGGCCAGCCGCTGCGGCTCGAACGTCACGCGGGTCCGCCCGTCGAAACCGGTCGGGTCGACCCGGCTGGCGAGCGTGCCCCACTCCTCGTTGTCCTGGTCGAAGATCTTCAGCCAGAGGTTGCCCTTCTTCGGTGCGATCCCGGTGAGCCACACCGAAACCCGGGCGAGGTGCGGCTCGTACGGGCTGGGGAGCGCCACCGAGAACTCGCTGTACGCGTCGACCATGGTGACCCGCGCCTGCCCGGCGGTGTCGGTTGCCTCGATCGTCGTCCTGTACACCGTGGTCGGCGGAAGATCGTGCGGCACACCGTCGATGACGAGGCGCACGGTCGTGGCGGCGTCGTCACCGGAGAGCTGTGCGGCAGAGACCGGGGCGGCTGCTGCGGGCAGGGCGGTCATGGCGGGCAGGGACACGGCGGTGGTTCCGGCAAGGAAGGTGCGGCGCTTCATGGATACGCTCCGGCGTCGGCTCGATGGGGACAGCGTGTGCGCACCGTATGACCCTGTCATTAATGCGTCAATACCCTTGGCCTGCAAGACCGTTGGCCGATGAATTAACGCGTTAAAGCATGCTCGGGCGGTGGCTGTCTCGACGGGGGTCGGTCGTCTTCGCCTGCTCACCAGGTGGAACACACCCTCGGCCGACCGACTTCGGCGTCTCCGCACATGGCGACGCATGGCGAACACGATGGCAATCGGATCACGCTGATCGAGGACCCGGTGTCGTGGCGCAACCTCCCGCCTTGCACGCGCCGGTGGCTTTGCCCGTCCTCACCGAATCCGGGAGTACCGGTCTCCCTCGCATCGCCCTCGAGCGCGTCGACTCCTCCCAGCGGCTGGGCCGTCACCGCCGGGCCGTGGAGGGACGGGGACCCGGCTGTCCGGGGGGCGCCGCCCTGATCCGCCACCGCCACCGCCACCGCCACCCGTCTCGTGGGTTTCCCGTCTTTGACACCGCAGGCAGCGCGTGGGGTTGGCGCGGCGGCCCATGAGTGCAGCAATCATCACTGTCGGGCCGGCATTTGCCGGGCACCTCGTGACCTGTCTGAACGGTCTTCGGCTGACACAACGCCAGGAGCGGCCGGCTCGGGTCAACCGGCAACTGAGCGAGTTATACGGGCCCCTCCTCGCGCTGATCGAAATCAACAGCCGGGTGTACCACGCCTTCTCGGAGCGCCGTCCCCGCCCGGACGGCAGATCGCCCTTGCACCACGGACCGGACGAGCTGCCACCGTCGATCGCGGACATGGCGGCGCTGTCGCTCGAACCCGGGCCGCCCGATGACGCCCTACCGGCCTCCGCACTGCTCGATCACGGCGCGGCCGTGGCGCAGCAGTTGTTCGTCGTTGGCGCAGCGATAGCGGTTCCGGGCCGTGCCGCCCGTGTTGTCGTAGCGCCGGGCGGCGGCGAGCTCCTGGCGGAGGAGCGGGACGGCGGGGGCGGCCGCGGGCCCCATCCGCGCCCACACCTCGGCCACGTCGGGGCGATTGTCCCGGTGCTCCGACCACGCGTGCAGCAGCGCGGGCATCGACTCCTCCGGGTCCCTTCCCGCCTGCCACAGCGCCACCGCGAGGGTGCCCGCGACCCAGCCGCCGTTCTCCTCCGGCGACTCCTGGAGTCTGCGCAGGTCGGGCAGCAGCCCGGCCGCCTCGGTGCCCATGCGGGCGATCACCCGCATCGCGTCGTGTCGGTGGAACCAGCGCTCGGCCCTGAGGCTTTCGGACAGCGCGGACAGCGCGACATCCGTCTCGCCCCCGACCGACCACAACGCCGCAGCCGCGTCGACGCGGTGGCGTGGATCGCTGTCCCGGACCAGTTCCCTCAGCTCCGGCAGTGCCTCCTGCGCCGTCGCGCCGAGCCGTGCCAGTGCCCGCAGTGCGGCGCCCCGCACCCTGGCCCCTCCGGTCCCGGAGGTTCGCAGGAGGCGGAGAACCGGTGTCACCGGCTCGGCCGAGCCGGTGGCGGCCACGGCCTCCAGCAGGAACCCGGTGCGTTCGGGCCGGTCCTCGGGGTCGATCCAGGACAGCCGTCGGAGCAGTACGGGCAGCAGCGCGGCGGCCTCCTCCCGGCCCATCCGGTCGATCCAGTCGCCCAGTTCTTCCGGCACGTGTCCGAACCGCAGCACCTCGGCGAGCCCGGGTACGGCGCGTGCGTCACCCTGCACCGCGAGCGCGCTCAGCACCGCCCCGTAGGAAGTCTCGTTCCACTGCGCCTGGGTGGGGGAACCCGGCCCGGCCGCCACCCGTCCGGCCAGTGAATCGGCCGCCGGGCCGCCGATGGCGTACAACCGCTCCAGCTCCGCGGCCGCCCACCGGACGATGCGGGGCTCGGTCTCCCGGAGCTGCTCGCCCAGGAGCCGCACGGGCTCCTCGTGCGGGCCCCGCCATCCCGTCAGGAGCAGACCGCTCATGTCGATCGCCTCGCGCCGCTGGCCCCAGTCGGGACTGCGCAACTGGTCCTCCAGCAGCGCGAATCGTTCGGCGACCCGGTCCTCCAGGGCGTAGTGCAGTTCCCTGAGCAGGTCGGTCGCCCAGGGAGCCTTCACCGAGCCTCGATGCGATGCCTTGAGCCAACGCAGGTACGAGATCATCGTCGGCGTCTCCGGGGCGGGCACCCCGTCCTCGCGCGCCGCGCCCTCCGCCTCCCGTGCCTCCCGCATCACGCCGATGGCCATCTCCACGGTCCGCTCCGGCAGCCGGCCGGGGGCGCAGCGCGCGAGCTGCACCAGGGCCGCCAGTCGCAGCCCTGGTGCGGTCCGGCCGGTGTCGGGGAGCGCGAGGGCGGTCAGGGCGTCCGCCGCCTGAGGCGCGAGCTCCGCGTTACGGACGCCCAGTTCACCCAGTGCGGCTGCCAGATCCCGCAGCACGCGCGGGTCCTGCTCGGCCGTGAGCCGCCGGCGCAGCGCCGTGAGTACCGCTCTCTGGTCGTCGTGCAACTACACGAGTGCGCCCGGGAGTTGCTGCCGCAGGCTTGCGTCCGGGTCGTCGAGGAGATCCAGCAGCAGTCCGCTGCGCGCCCGGGTGTCCGACTCCGCTCGGGCGAGGTTGCGGGCCCAGGCGGCGTACTCGTCCTCGTCGTCGGACTCGAAGTACATCTCCGCCACGGCGCGGCCGTCGCCGTCGATGCTGCGGAGCAGTTCGACGATCTCGCCCCGCCCCGGCAGGCCTGCCGTCCTGACCAGTTCGAACAGGAACGGGATGCACGCGACCGTGCTGTCGTACACGTCTCCCTGGTGGTGCACCGCACCGTGCATGCCGTCGAGCGCGATCTCCCGTTCGGTCGCATCGGCGGACGCCAGCCCCCCGCAGCAGGCCCGGCACGTCCGAAGCATCGCCGTACGCATGGCCCATGGACGCCCAGTCGAGGCCTTCGATCCCTGTGAACATGATCGCAAGTCTGCCGGATCCCACTGACAACGGCGGTCGGCGCCCGGCGGCCGGACCCGAGGCGGTGCTCGCCTCCCCGACCGTTGCGATGTGCGGCATGCCGTACCAGCGGCGGACCCCGGAACGGGGCATGCGCGCGGGCCGAGCGTCTTGACAGAGACTGCCGTGCGGGGATCGTCTGGAGCTCAGCTCCGGTCGGTCGGAGTGTCCATGGAGTCGGGTACGGGGGTGGACTGGTCGTGTTGCGGGTGTACTTCACGTCCGAGGACCTGGGGCGGGTACGCGTCGCCTCGGGGCCGGATCATCTGTGGGAGATCAGCAACAGTGTGCAGACACTTCAACGGCGCGACGGAGAAGGGGTGTTCGGCGAATGGCGCCGGTGGGTCCGGCCGCGCCTCCCGGACAGTTGCCGGTTCCTGTCGGCGCTGCTGCCGCCTCACGGCTGTTCTCCGGATTTCCTCACTCCACCCCGGGGCGGCGGCGAGACGTTCCAGTCGGCGGTCGACACGCTGGTGCGTACCCCTGGTCCGCGCCTGCGCGGGGATCTGGCACGGGTCGCCGCTTCACGCCGGCTTCCGGGCTGGACGGACGCGCTGGCGGGTGGGGACGGTGAGATCCTCCTGCGACTGGGGCACGCCCTGCGCACGTACCACCAGGAAGCGCTGGCGCCGTTCTGGCCACGTATCCATGCCCACATCGACGCCGACCGCATCGTCCGTCTGCACAGACTGCTCGACGGCGGTACGGAGGGTCTGTTGGCCAGTCTCGGTCCGCGGCTGCGCTGGCGGCCACCGGTGCTCGAGGCCGACTACCCCGTGGACCATCACCTCCGCCTCGACGGCCGCGGGCTCACTCTCCAGCCTTCGTTCTTCTGCTGGCCCACGCCCATCACGCTCGCCGACGGTGAACTTCCCCCCGTTCTGGTGTATCCGATCGACCACGCGACGGACTGGATCCGCCCCGCGTCCCCGGAGCGAGCCGATGGCGGCGTGCCGGGTGCGCTGCTCGGGCATACACGTGCCGCCGTTCTCCAGGCGGTGCGAACCGGCTCCTCCACGGTCGGCCTGGCCCGTCTCCTCGGGGTGACCCACCCGGCGATCAGCCAGCACATGAAGGTATTGCGCGCGGCCGGCCTGGTGACCACGGTCCGCCGGGACGGGAGGTCGTTGCACGTCGCGACCGCGGAAGGGCGTGCGCTGCTGCGTAGTTGTGAGCGCGGCGGAACGCCCCGCCCGGAGGACTGGCCGGCGCCGCCCGGCACCGAGCGGTAAGTCTGGGCTTTCGGGGCTTGCGCCTGTCATGGGCACGAAAGGATGCTGAGGCGAGCTGTCGCACACGCATCCCCCCACCCCCACCGTCTCTCCCCCACCGCTTCTCCCCACGCTCCTTCGCCGTCACCTGCCCATGGCTCGGTTTCCCAACGGCGCATCCCCAGTGCGTCTTCGAGGTACCTCGCCGTAGCGGACGTGCCGAGCGATGCCGCGACACCAAGGCCCCTGAGCAGAACGGGCCACGCGTGGGGCGGATGGGCGGGGCGACGATCCCACGAAGGAGATGAAGCAGTGGCATTGCGCACTGCCTTCGGCCGCACTGCGGCCGCAGCCGCCTCGGTCGCCGTTGCCGGCACACTGTTCGCCGCACCCGGGGTGGCCCAGGCCTCCCCCGTACCGCGTACCGCCGCCGCGGCCACGAGCGGGAAGGCGGACTCCGGTCATGGCGTGGCATCGTTCCAGGAGCGTCACGGGCTGCCCGCCGGCGGACAGGTCGACGGCGCGACCGCAGCGGCCCTCCGACACGCGTCCGATGCCGAACTGCTCCGGACATTCCGCACGGCCACCGATCTCGGACCCGAGGAACTCGCCAACGCGCGCACCGTCATCGGTGTCGGCAAGGGAGCGGGAATTCCCGAACAGGGCCAGGTCATCGCGCTGATGACGGCCATGCAGGAGTCGAAGTTCGTCAACTACCTGACGCCGGTGGACCACGACTCCCTGGGTATCTTCCAGCAGCGTCCCAGCACCGGCTGGGGCACTCCTGAGCAGATCACCGACGTCGCCACGTCGTCGAAATCCTTCTACGGTGTGGCCCCCTTCGGCAGCAACCCCGGGCTGATCCAGATCGACGGCTGGGAGACGATGCCGCCGGGCGAGGTGTGCCAGGCCGTACAGGTCTCGGCCTATCCCGACCGTTACGCGCAGTGGGAAGCGTTCGCCCGCGACCTGCTGGCCCGCGAAAGCCCCTCCGTCCCGCCGATTCCCTGATCCCGCGTCGGCCACGGCATCCCACGCCCCACCGCACCGTGCACGCGGTACGGGCCGTGCACGCACTCCGCGCCCTGCACACCCGCCGCACTTCGCACCCCACTCCCCCCACACCCCTCCCATCAGGAGCCCCGATGCGCAAGAGATTCCTCGCCGCGGCAGTCGTCCTGGCCGCGGCCGGCACGCTCGTCGCCCCGGCCGCGGCCCAGGCGGAAGCCGCCCGCCCCGGTTCGGTGCCGGTACTCGCCCACGGTTCGAAGGCCGGGACCCCGGTCATCGGCGGACACCAAGATCCGGGCACGCGCCTTCGGGTCGGTGGTGTGGAAACGGCGAGCGCGCACACGTTGCCGATCGACTACCAGGTGCAGGAGACCGGCTACTGGTGCGGTCCCGCCGCTACCCGTATCGCACTGTCGGCGCGCATCGCCCCGCCCGGCCAGGCGGATCTGGCCCGGCAGCTCGGCACGACCGAGGCAGGCACCGATCACATCAGCCAGGTGACGGGCGTGCTCAACGCAAACCTCGGGACCGGCTGGTACGAGACCAAGGAGATGCCGAACGATCCACCCACCCAGGCCCAGCGGGACCTGCTGTGGAACGACATCGTCCTGGACATCGACAACAATTACCCGCTGGTGACGAACATCGTCGCCCCGCCGGGGAACCAGCCGCCCGGTTATCCGTCGGACCAGACGATCTACCACTACTTCACGGTCATCGGGTACGACGACGCGAACCGCACCGTCCTCATCGCCGACCCGGCGTCCTTCAGCGGCAACCAGATCTACTGGCTCTCCTTCGACCAACTCGCCACCCTGATACCGCCGAAGGGCTATTCCGCCTGATCCTGCGGCGGGTATTCAGCGCATGGAGCGGGCGACAGCCGCAGCCGGCCGCTGTCGTCCGCGCCCAGGCCACCATGCGGTCTCATGGAGACGACACGGCCGGGTGCCCCGTCAGGCTTGCGTCGTGGGCAGCGCGAATTGCCTTGTCAGGACATGCTTTTGGGGTGCTCAGGCAGCGAGTGAGTACAGACTGCGGTCGGCAACGGTGCTCAGTAGGTACAGCGACTCGACGCCCAGGTTCATCAGGAACAGCAGCAGGGTGACGAGCATCGCCGAGAACAGGCCGATGCCCGGGAGGACGAGGCGCGCGGCGATGCCCACGGGGCCGCCGGGCAGAGTACGCGGAGTCTTCGGCAGCCGCAGCGCGCCCCAGGGATTCGCCGACGAATTCGGGGGTATCGACGGGGCGGTCGCACACTGGGAGGGCTCGTCAGCCGTGCGTGAGCGGCTGGAGGCCATCGGCCGGTCCTCCACCAGTCTTGTGATCTTCCTGGAACACGTGCCGCACACGCTCGCCGCGTGGCTCAGCGACCGCAGGGCGGCCGCGCCGGAAGGCGAATACGGCCCGAGGTACGCGTGGGCGGAGGAAGCCCTGATGCGCGGAGCCGACTTCATGAGATCCCGCGGGCTCGTCCACTTCGATGCCCATTTCCACAATGTCCTGACCGACGGCCGGTCGATCTACTTCGCGGACTTCGGCCTCGCCCTGAGCTCAAGGTTCGAACTCTCGCGGATCGAGGCGGAGTTCCTCTCCGACCATCTCACGTATGACGGCCACTACATCGCGAATCATCTGCTCCGGCACCATCTGCCCGACGGTCTGCGCGGCCGTGTGGATCACGAGGCGTTTCTCCACAACTAGATCGCGGGCGAGAGGCCCGAGGGCGTCCGCCCGTGATCGCCACAATCATCGACCGGCACGCCCGGACTGCCGTCGTCCTGGACGGGTTCCACCGCCGCCTGCTTTCCGAGAGCAAGCGGACACCGTATCCGACGGCCGACATCGAGCAGGCCGGGCAAGGAAGTTGTTCAGCGGAATAGCGGCGGTTGGGGCCGGCCGGCGGGCCGGCACGCGTGTCCGATGCGGGAGAAGAGATCGGACGGACGGACCCCCCCGCCGGCCGGCCGCCTCGGCCGACAACGCGGCCCGGCGCGGCCCAGCTCACCCAAACACGACATATTCCTTGACGCGAATATTCTCCTCCAGGAATACTCGCCCTCATGGACGCACTCCTCACCGCCCTGGCCGACCCGGCGCGCTGGCGGCTCGTGAGCCTGCTGGCCGAGCGGCCGCGCCCGGTCGGTGTCCTTGCCCAACTGGCCGGAGCGCGCCAGCCGCAGACGACCAAACACCTGCAGACCCTTGAGCGCGCCGGCGTCGTCACCTCGCAGCGCACCGGCCAGCGCCGCGTCTACGCACTCCGGCCCGCCGCCCTGCGCGACCTGGCGGCGGCGCTCACCCTGCTCGCCGACACCGCGGACCAGGCCGGTGGCCCGCAAGCGACCTACGACCGCTACGGGCTCAGCCTCCACACGGAGCGGCTCGCCGCACAGGAATCGGGATGGGCCGACGGCCGTTCGTTCAGGTTCCTCCGGTCGTTGGCAGCCCACCCCGAGCTGGTCTGGCATCACCTGACCGAGGCCTCGCTGCTCGCTCGGTGGTGGACGCCGGACGACCTCCGCGTCTCCGAGCTCGTCTTCGAGGCGCGACCGGGTGGGCTGATCGTCCAGGAGTACCGCGATGCGGAGGACGTGGACGGCTCCGACCCGGTCGCCGGGCGCGCGGAGGGAGCCGTCGAGGACGTACGCCCCGGTGAGCATCTCGCCTACCGGCTCTCCCCGCTGCTTCCCGGCGGCGGGCTCGCCTTCACCGCCCATGTAGACCTCGGCCTCCGGCCCACCGTCACCGGCACGGACCTCGATGTCCGTTGGCGGATCACCAACAGCACCGTCGAATCCGCGGACTTCGTCGCAGGCATCGAGATCGGCTTCGGCCAGAGCCTCGACAGGCTCGCGGCAGATCTCGTCACGGGTTCGCACGACAACGACGGCACCGAGCACGACACCAACACCGACATCAGGAGCACGAAATGACAGAGCAGTCCGTCAGCCGCCGGGTCGTCATCAACATGAGCCTCTCCCTCGACGGCCACTACGCCGGGCCGCGCGACCCCGAGGACAATGGCTGGGTCATGCCGTACGCCCACACCGATGTCGCCCGCGACCACATGACCAGCGTCCGGGAGTCGGCGACGACGGCCCTGCTCGGACGGGTCAACGCCGAGGGGTTCCTCGGCTTCTGGCCGACCGTCATCGGCGCGGAAGGGGTCGACCCACGCGACGAGGGCTTCGCCAAGTGGCTCCTCGACACCGACAAGGTGGTCCTGTCCTCCACCCTCGGCCAGGCGCCGTGGGAGCGGACGACGATCGTCGACAAGCCGGCCGCCGAGGTGGTGGCGGACCTCAAGGCCACCGAGGGCGGCGACATCCTCGTGCTCAACAGCGCAAGCGTCATCAAGGCGCTGCTGGCGGCCGACAAGGTCGACCGGCTGGCCCTCACGGTCTTTCCGGTCTTCCTCGGCGGCGGTCCGCGCCTGTTCGACGACGGCCTGCCCACGGGGCGGTGGGCGCTCGTCAGCCAGGCCGCGGGCGAGCACGGCACGTTGTCTCTCGTCTACGACCGAGTCCGCTGAGCCGGCCGGCCAGCGGACTCGGCCGTGCACTGTTGCGTACCTCTCCCGCCCGGGTCGGGGCCGGCGGACTGGGTCGGGCCCGCGATTCACCGCTCCGCGGTCCCGAACGAACGCTGCTGCCGCCCCTGAGCGAGTCGCTGCCGTCCCCGGCCGCCAGAGCCTGAATCCACCGGCGAAACCGGGGTCCGTGCCCCCCGTTCCCGCGCTGACCGGAGTGGACCGATGGACGGCTTCGACCCCGCACCCGGTCGTAAGGTGCGGGGCCGAAGCCGCTGGATGAGCGCTGTGGTCACGCTACTCCTGGTCGGCGGTGCGGCGGCGCTTCCACCACACCAGGCCGCCGCCGACGGCCGCGAGGGCTGCGGCGAGTCCGGCGATCAGTCCGACCGGCGTACTGGAGCCGGTGTCGGCGAGGTCGCCTTCCGGATCCTTCCCGCCCGTGCCGCCGCCGTTGCCGCCGGTGGCCGGGGGCGTGCCGGGGTCGGTGGGCTTGCCCGTCGGCTCACCCGGCTTGGTCGGCGTGGGAGTCGGCTTCGGGTCCGGTCCCGGGGTGTCGCCGCCGCTGGAGATGTCGGAGGAGACGGTGTTGCCTCCCAAGAGCAAGAGGTTCGCGTCGCCGTCCTTGGCATTGTCCGTCAGCGTGCGCACCGATGACTTCGTCTCGCGAGGGAGATAGCGGTGCTCGGTGTCGAAGCGCTGCTTGGTCATGTTCCGCTTGGGCTGCTTGGAGAAGTCCACTCCGCCCACGCTCATGGTGTAACGGCCGCCGCCGGCGTCGTGCTCCCACTGCTGTTCGCCTTCACGCAGCGACTTCAGGTACGCCTGGTACACCTTCTCCCGCGTCCAGTCCTTGTTCTCCCCGCGCAGCGGCCACGAGGAGACATCGTTGCTGTTGATCACCTTGTGGTAATCGGTGGGGGTCTTGGCGTCCTGCTGGCGGATGAACTCCGCCGCCACCCGGGCCGTGTAGACGCGGCGCAGGTCGGCGTAGCGTGCGTCGTTGTTCACACGCCTTTCGACCTCGGGCATGATCAGCCGGTTCATGCGGTCTTCGGTGGCCTTCTTCTCGGCCTCGTTGAACTCGCACAGGTACGGGTCGCCCGGCATGTTGTCGATCTTCAGGTACTGAGCCTTGACCTTCAGCGGCGTGTCCAGGATATGGATGCCGCCGTTCTCCTCGCGAACGACCGCGGTGTCCGGCTCGATCCAGTTGCGGACCTGGAACCAGCAGGGAACGCCCTCGGAGTTGCGGGGCAGCGACTTCCAGTACTCGTCGGCCTCCGGGCGCTTCGTCGGGTTCATCGCATCGGCGAAGTCCCTCTTCAGCTCCAGGTCGGCCTCCAGCAGGGTCCGGCCGGCGTCGGTCTTCCCGAACGCGCTGTCCATGATCTTGTCGGGCTGGTCCGGGTTGAGGTTGACCCAGAACTTCTCCGGGGTCAGGGCGAGCCAGGTGAAGAACGCGTCGTTGATGAGCTGCGCCTTCTCCTTGCCTCCCCAGCCGGCGGTGTCTTCGGGGACTTCCTTGGCGGAGAAGCTGTAGTCGACGCCTTTGCCCTTGACCGGCTTGCCGATGTACCGCAGCTCCAGCGTGGTGAAGTCCACCCCGCCGGGCCCCTTGGGCTGGAGCCGGTTGGGGTCGGCCGCGTTCTTCCGGTCCAGGAACTCCTTCATGGCCTTCGGGTTCGGACGCGACTCGCGGATCAGGTCCTGCGCGCCGCCGCCGGTGACACCCTTGGAACCCGGGGGCTGCATCGTGGTCGTCTTGTCCCGTACGCCACCGCCCGGGGCCAACTCGACCTTCCTGGAGCGGTAGTTGTACTCGGTGACCTTGCCCGGGGCGTTCTTCTTCAGTTCGCTCAGGTGGTCCCTGGCGGCCTTCTCCTGCGGCTCGGCGAAGACGTACTTCAGGGACTTGACCGGGCTCTTCTCCTGCTTGGACCAGGCGATGTCGCCGGGCTTCTGCTTGGGGTCCGGGCGCCCGTTGGACTTGATCTCCAGCGCCTCTCCGGTCTTCTTGTTCCAGGCGTCCGCCTGACGCCGGTGGGTGTCGCCGGTGTCGGGGTCGGTGAAGTCGAACTCCTTCTGGCAGATCCAGTCGTCGCCGACGAGCCCGTGGTCCTTGATGATCTTCTTCTCGAACGCCTTGCCGCGCGGGTCGTTTCCAGCGTTCTTGATCAGGATGATGTCGCGCCAGTAGGTGAAGTCACCGTAGGCCTTCGGGTTCTTCTTGCTGGCCCTGATCCACTTCCACCACACCCGGTCGACGGCCCGGGACTTCGGAGGCTCCTTGGCCTCCTTCTCCAGCCGTTTGACGTCCTCCTCGGACGGCGGACCGAGGCCGTCCCACTTCTTGCCCGGGTTCTCGTACTCGTAGGTGTCCCACTGGGACTTGGCCCGCGAGGCATCGGCATCCGCGTCGGGCAGATCCACGATGGCCTGGAGATCCTCGGCCAGGTCGAAGTAGTCCCGGCACAGCATCCCCGGGTTCGGCGGCTTCTTGGCCGGCGCGGCATCCGCACTGGAGGTGAGGCCCGGCAGGCCGGTGAGCGTGAGAGTCGCCGCGGCGGCGACCGCGACAGCGGACGAGAGGCGCGCCCTCACGCGTAAACGTATGGATTTCAACTCTTTGTCCCTTACCTGAGGGGGCTTGGGGGACACTTGAGAGCGGTGTGAGCCCCCCGTGACATGACACCGCCAACGAGGCAGTCTGTACCTCAACTCTTTTTGAATGCAACCTGATTGGCGCCACGACACGCGGGCCGTTGCCGCACCTGCGGAGACACCGAGTAGGGTCGGCCGGTATGGAGATGACCGAGGACGAGTACCAGGAGCTGGCCGAGCTGGACCGGATCCGCTCCAGCAATCCCGTCCTGGACGCCTGGCTCCAGATCCAGCGGCAGGAGTTCCCCGCTTGGGCCCAACAGCTCGGCGGGGACTGGGACTTCACCCCCGCCTCGCTTGAGCGCCTGGAGACCCTCGTTCGCTCCCGCTGCACCAGCAGTGACCAGGCATGGGAGGAACGCGGCAGCGACTTCCTCCAGACAGCCGCCTGGTATGTCGGCGAGGTCCACAACCGCACCTGCGGCACCCGGTGGCAGTTCCACCCCGACTCCGCCACAGCCGACCCGGCCGTGTGGCCGTTCGTCACCGTGCCGTTCGACCGGCTCTTCGACTTCGAGGACGAAGACGGCATCGAATCCGATGCCAGACCCCTGTACACGCCGGTCAACCGCCTGTGCGGAATCCTTGACGCGGACGGCGGGAGCCTCATCACGGACATCGATATCCACACACCCCCGTCGCAGTAGTCGGCAGGGATCGCGTCAACGCGCCCTGAGGCACGGCCGGTTAGGTCGCGATGGGTCCCGACCGGTGCGGCGTATCCGCGGCCCGGCGGTGCGGGTCCTCGCCGCTGGTGGCCGAGAGGGGGTTGACCGGGCCGAGCAGGGCGAGCTCTCCCCCGTCCGGCGCCACAGCCGGCTCCCGGCCCAGGACCCGGCCGAAGTCCACCAGGTCGCCACCGGGACGGGCAAGGACTTCATCCTGGTCCTCACGGCGGGGGACGAGCCCTATGACCCGCTGATCAAGGGCTGAGTGCCGTCATCCCGGTCCGTCCGCCGACGTGAGCGCCGGAAATCGCCCGGCCGGCTCCACATCGGCCACGAGGAGCGCCGGATCGCTCTCGCGTCCACCTGCCGTCGGCGGGCTGCGGGGTCACTCCGCGGGCTTGTTCGCCCGGATCAGAGTCTGCTGGCCGTTGGCGACGAGCCTTCGATCGCCGTCCGCCCGGACGCCGTATACCTCCAACTGGCATACGGTCAGGGTGCGTCCGGACTTCAGGACAGTCCCGATCGCTTCGATGTGGTCACCTGCGGCGGGCGCGAGGAGGTTGATCTTGTACTCGACGGTGAGGACCTCGGACTCCTCGGGGAACAGCGTGAGCGCCGCGTAACCACCGGCGCTGTCCGCGATGGCGCTGGTGGCGCCCGCGTGGACGTAGCCGTGCTGCTGGGTCACCTCGGGACGGGACGGGAGCTCGATGTGGACCCGGCCGGGGCCGATGTGGGTCATGCGTGCGCCGAGGTGGGTCATGAGGCCCTGGCGGTCGAAGCTGTCCTGGACACGCTTCTGGACGTCGGGGCTCGCCTGTTCCTGCTGCGGTCGGTCTCCCATGTGCTCTCCTTCGTACGCGTACGGGCAAGGCGGGTGCGTAGCCCGACCAGGCATTCCACCAGCAGGAACCGCCGATGACGGTCATCATGGCACCGGATGGCCGACGGCCGGGTGGACCAGGCCCCGAGCCGTCCTGCGGAGGGTGCCGAGCAGTCCGGCCTGCGGGGCGACGGGCCAGCCGCACGCGGTGCCGATGCACTACGGAACGTCGATGAACCACGGGAGCAGAGAACTCGGCGGCGGCAGAATGTATCCAGTGGCAGGTGCGGCGCCGTCTTCTGTAGGTTCTACCGATGCGGCAATTCGCGGAGATCGAAGACCTGTCGGAACTCGTGCATGATGCGCTGGGAACGGGATGCCGCGTTGTCGCGGTGGACCGGCTGCGCGGGGGAAGCAAGAAAGGCGTGTACCGGGTCCGCCTCGATGGACCCCGTACAGAGAGCGTGATCGTCTACAGCTGGGCCGAGGCCGAGAACTTCTGGCCGGACGCGCGAGAGACCGATCCGGCCGACCCGTTCGCACCCGCCTCCGGGATGGTTCCGTTCCTGACCGCACGACGGACTCTGGAAAGTCTCGGGGCACGGACTCCGCAGGTGCTCCTGGCGGATGACAGCCGGCGCCGCTTCCCGGCGGACGTCGCCGTGGTCGAGGACGTCTCCGGCGGCACGCTCGAAGCACTCTTCGAAACCGACCCCGGGCGCGCCGCCGGGGCCCTGGGCGACCTCGCCGAAATGCTTGAGATGATGCACCGGGACCGGGCCCGGCATTACGGCAAGGTGCATCTGCTGGAGCGGGGCGACGGCGTGTCCGAGGTCTCGTGCGAGCGGCGGGTGCTCGACCGCGCCCTGCGGGATCTTGAGGAGGCGGCGGGCCGCGACGGCAGGATCGCGACGGCCGGCGCCGCTCTGCGCGACCGGCTGCGGGAGCTGGCCGACCGGGTGAGCCCTCGCACGGAATACGGACTGATCCACGGAGAACTCGGGCCCGACCACGTCCTGATCGACGCCGAGGGGCGCCCCGTCCTGATCGACATCGAGGACCTGATGTACTTCGACATCGAGTGGGAGCACGTCTTCCTCCGGCTCCGCTTCCGCGAGCGGTACACCGCACTGGCCCGGCCCGGTCTCGATCCGCAGCGGCTCGACCTCTACATGCTCGCGATGCGTCTGTCGCTGGTGGCCGGTCCACTGCGCCTCCTCGACGGTGACTTTCCCGACCGGGCGTTCATGCTCGGCGTCGCCGAGCACAACGCGAAGCAGGCTCTGGCGCTCCTGCCGTCGGTGTAGCCCCCGGGGCACGCGAGATCGCGTGGAGCACTCGCGTACGACCGCGTCGGCTTCCTCGGGGCTACGCGCCGGCCCGGCCGTGCGGGACGAGAGCGTCGGATGGTCACCGTCCAGCCGGCGTCGCGGACTTGGGCGGTCGGAGTTCGGCGCGTCGCAGCACGGGCACAGACAGGCCGAGCGCCGCGGCGAGCAGGCAGATCGCGCCGCATCCGGCGAAGAACACGTCCGCTCCCCACAGGGCCACGGTGACGCCGACGACCGGAAAGAGTGCGGGTGCGAGGCCGAGCGTGCACAGCGTCGTGACCGAGGTGACCCGGCCGAGGTATCGGGGGTCGGTCTCCGTCTGGATCAGGGCACCGGTCACGGTTGTGGTGAATCCGCTGGTCAGGCCGATCAAGGCGCCGAACATCACGGCGGTGGGCAGCGAGGGAGCGTGCCCCAGGGCGGCCGCCCCCGCGGCGGTGACGAGCAACGCGCCGGACATCGTCAGTCCGGCGCGCGGTATCCGGGGAGACACGGTGAGCAGCAACGCAGCGGCCGCCGCTCCGACGCTGAATGCGCTCGCGACCCATCGCATGCCCGAGGCGCCCCAGCCGCGTTCGTCCGCCAGGAGAACCAGGCCGGTGGCGACCGGACCGCTGAAGCACATCTCGCTCAGTCCGATCACCGCGACCAGTGGTGCGAGCATCCGGTGGCGGCGGACATATCGCAGGCCGTCAATCAACTCACGCCAGGCGGAGGCACGTTGAGACACCGCCTCGATCTCAGCTGTGATGCGCACCGTGAGCAGAACGCCGAGCGAGACGGCGAAGAGAACGCCTGCGACCGTGAACGCAGCGGCCGCACCACCTATCACCAGCACGGATCCCGCCAGAAGAGGGCCGACGGCGTTGCTCAGCCGGATCGACAGCCCGCGCATCCCCTGGACCCGGGCGAGTTGCTCGGGCGCCGTGATGCGCGGCGGGAGCGCGCCCACCGCCGGCATGAACACCGCGTCGACCACGCCGAAGACCAACGCGACCGCGACCAGCAGCCACACGCTCGGGGACGCCGGCACAACCGCCGCAGCCACGGCGAGGATCACCGCGCAGCGGATCGCATCGCTGACGACGGCAACCCGGCGCGGCCCGAACCGGTCGGCCACTACGCCCCCGCCGAGCATGAGCACCGCGCGGGGAAGTGCCCCGGCCGCGACCACCAGGCCCGCCTGCGACGGCCCGCCGACGCGAGTGGCAGCCCAGGACAGGGCGAGAAAGTACACGACGTCGCCCGTGACCGAAGCCGTGTACGCGGTGAGCCAGCGCAGGACATCGACGTCCCGGAACGCGGGCCGCGCGGACAGGGTCATGTCCTGCGCGCTCACGCGTCGCCGGTCGGCGGCTGAGCCGTACCGGGCACCGGGAACGCCTGCACTTGCAGCACCACCGGAGAGGAGCCTTCGGGCGCTTCGCTCGCTCCGTGCCGGTAGCGGGAGATCACCTCGAAGATCTCGGCCCTCATCCGGTCCACGTCACCAGGGGTCAGATACAGCAGGAAGTCGCTGTAGGCAGTGGCGTCGAGCCATTCCTCAGGAAGCAGCGCCACCTCCTGCGCGGCCCGGCGCAGTCGATCGGCAGCGGCCACGGCGACTGCCTGTACGTACGCGCGTCCGGCCTCGCGCTGTTCCGCGGGCGCGGCCGCGGGATCGTGGATCGACTGCCGATGGACGGATTTCCACCATCGTTCCCGTCCGGTGCCCCGGTCCGGCTCGTCCACGATGAGTCCGCCCGAGGCGAGGCGGCGCAGGTGATAGCTGGCCGCGCCGGGGTTGATGCCGAGTTCGTCGGCGATGCGGGTGGCGGTGGAGGGACCACGCTCGCGCAGCAGAGTGAGCACGTTCAGGCGCAACGGGTGAGCGAGTACGCGCAGGGCAGCGGTGTCGAGTTCGATGTCCCGTTCCGAGGACTCGGCGGAGGCGGAGCTCTTGGCGAAGGGAGTGGAGGAAGCGGCCATGCGCCGACGATAGACCTACAACAGTTCTTTCGAAAGAGATGTTGTGAAGGCATGGGTCAGGGGCAGGAGCCTGAACCCACGAAGTGGCAATACACCGGCCCTTCGAGTTGTCCCCCGGTCTTCGACACGGACAAGGGTGCCGAACGCCGCAATCTCCGTGACCGGCCCGGTGACCACTCGCCCGACCCTCGCGCTACCCGCGGCAGGTGGGCGAAGACGCTGATCTCCGGCTCTTGGACGGCCAGTTGACGGAAACCCTCGCCCGGCCACGGATCACCGGCCGGGCTCGCGCTCGGGGATTGCGGTCAGGGCGATCATGCGGTGCATGACCGCCGTCGGAATCGAAGGGTTCTGGGCGGCGTCCTCGGCACTGTGCTCATCGAGGAGCAGGGAGATCAGGACGTCCGACGGCAGGGCCGGGTTCTGCCGGGCCGAGTGCTGGACACTGTGGTCGGCATCGCCGGCCAGCCTGACGGCGGAGTCGACGCCGAGGCCGGAGTCGACGCCAAGGCCGGAGTCGACGCCAAGGCCCGATGGTTGACCTGCCTTGGCGCTGGTACTGCCATCGAGCCGGGGCCGCCCCGGACGCAAGGGTGAGGGTCGGCTCCGGCAAGGTCGAGCAGGGTGTCTCAGCCGGCGTCGGCGGTCTCGTCGAAGAAGCGGACGATCCGCGGAAGGGCCTGCCTCACCGAGTCGCTGTGGTCGAAGTCGCCGACGTCCGTGAGCCGGTAATCGGCGCCGTTGCCCGTCAACTGTTGCGCACAGTATTCGGAGTGGGAGTCATCGACGTCCTGGTCGCCGCGGGCGTGGAAGAGGCTCACAGGTACGTTCGGCTTCCAGTCGCACGTGGTGTCCAGCGCGTTGAGCCGGAGCTTGAGGGTGCCGCTGGGCGTGCGGATCTTGTCCAGGAAGTCTTCGGTGAACAGGTCCTTGGAAGCGGGCGGCAGCGCGCCGGCGATCTGCTCGGTCGTGTGGTCACCGTCGAAGAGGTCCTCCACGATCTGGTCGTAGGGCGCGCGGAAGACTTCGCCCGGCGAGCCGTAGAGGCCGTAGGTCTTGTTCCATGCGGTGGCGAAGTAGGCGAGATAGAGACCGGACTTGGCGATCTTGTCGTCCGCCGCGGCCGCCTCGAACACGGACAGATGGAACGGGCCGGCGACCGGGGCGAGCGCTCCGAGCCGGAAGTAGTGGTCGGCGCCCTCCTCCTGGAGTGCCCGGCCGACCAGCATCGTCGCCGGCCCGCCCTGCGAGAACCCGCTGACCTGGACCGTACGCTCAAGCTCCCGGCCGTTTCGGTGGGCGAAGGCACGGGCCGCGCGCAGCCCGTCGACACTGGCGGCAACGGTGGCCCGTGGGTCACCGTAGGGGTGGAATCCCTCGCCCGCGCCGAGGCCCACATAGTCGGGGGCCGAGACCGCGCGTCCGGTCGACGCGAACAGGTACGCGGCAAGTCGGTCGTCGGAGGCGGGGTTCTCCGAGGCGACGTCCTTGCGGTAGGCGATGGTTCCGTGCAGCCAGGAGACGGTCGGCAGACGATGCCCGACGGTCTTCGGCAAGACGAGGAGCTGGCTCGCCGTGGTGCGCTCGCCCGTGCTGTTCGTGGTGCGGTAGACGACCTGGTACGCCGTCACTCCGTAGCGGACCTGGGAGGAGTCGATCTTTCCTTGGAGCTCCAGGGTCACCTGTTGTGCCGTCAGGTCGGCCACCTGGCGAAAGGAGACGACGGTTCCGGCCTGCGCCGGCCGGGTGTGGGTGTCATCGACCGGGGCCGGCACGGTCGTGGCAGGTCGGGTCAGGGTCGCGGCCGTCGAGGACGAGGCCGGCACGGTCAGTGCCGCGCCGCTGCCGAGGATCGCCGCACCGACCAGGAGCCGGACATGGAAACGCTGTGAAGTCATGTGTGGATCTTGCCGACTGACGGTGGCACAGGGACATGAGGCCACCCACCCACCTTGCGTAGGGCCAGCCCTACAGGGCTTCCCTAGGGGTGAGCGGGTGCGCAGGCGGTGGATGGAAAGGTCACGTTCGTCGGTGACCCCGGAGCACCTCGGCCCGGTGGACGGCCGCTCGGCGGAGTCGGGCTCCGGGCTTCCGTGGAACGGCGGTCGGCATGGGGCGCCCGGTCACCGAAGGCGTTGGATGTTTAGGGTCGGGCCCATGACGAGGACCACACCGCCGCGGCCGCTGGTTGTCGAGACGCCGCTGGAGCATCCAGTAGCCCGTCCGGTTTCCGGGCCGTTGGCCGGTGGCCGGTTCACCGGCGTCGCGTCAGCTCCCTCTTGGCCCGGCCGTCCGCGGGCCCCGGCCATGACCGGCACGGTGTCTCGGCCATCAGCATCCGCCGGTTCGCACCCTTGAGCAGTCTTTGAGTTTTCCTCGAACCGCCCTTGCTCCGTGGCAAGCACGCATGATCATGGAGACTCCAGGGGCCGAGGGTTGCGGCTCGCGTCCGCTTCATACTGCCCACCGCTCGTCGTTTGCCCCTGCCTCTGCCGCTCAGTCAATGGAAGGTATTCCGTGCGCAAGCTCGTGTACTACATCGCGTCCACTCTCGACGGTTTCATCGCGGGACCGGACGGTTCCGACCCCACCGGTCCGGACGGCTTCTGGCCGGTGCCCGAGGACTACATTCAGCACCTCATCACCGAGTACCCGGAAACCCTGCCCGCTCCGGCCCGTGCCGCACTGTCCGTCACCGCCGACGGGACGCATTTCGACACCGTCCTCGAAGGACGCCGCTCCTACGAGATCGGTCTCCGGGCCGGATTGACCGACGCCTACCCGCACCTGCGGCATCTGGTGTTCTCCCGGACGCTGAGCGAGAGCCCGGACCCGGCGGTGGAGCTGGTCGCGGACGATCCGGTGGAAACCGTACGGCAGTTGAAGAAGCAGGACGGCAAGGACATCTGGCTGATAGGCGGTGCCGAGCTGGCCGGTGCGCTGTACTCCGAGATCGACGGGCTGATCGTCAAGCTGAGCCCGATGACCATCGGCACCGGGATACCGCTCTTCTCCCACAAGGCGGCATTCGACCCGTGCGGTTGGGAACTCACCGACCACACCGTCCTGAAGAGCGGGGCAGCCTTCCTCACCTACGCCCGCCGAACCCCGACCGCGTAACGGTTGGGCGAGGGCCATGAACACCTGCGGCCCTCGCAGCAATGGTTCCTCGACAACACCCTCGGGCCCGCACCACGCCCGAACGGCAACGCCGGTCCCCGCGACCCGAACCGGGTCCCGGAGGCCGGTGTTCGCCACATCACGCGAGTCCCGGATCAGCTCACAGCACGCATGTACCCGGGGACCGGGCAGCGCGAAGCGAGGAACGCACGGCGACGGGTCTCAGGCTCCGCAGAACGGCATGGCCCGCACGTATCCGCCGAGGTTCTCGTCGTCGGTACCCAGGAGGGCATCGGCGGAGCCGGGCAGACACTCCACCGCCTCGATCTTGTACCGAGGGAACGTCCCGAGCACGGCCGGGTGCGCCGCGAGCGTGATCCGCACCTGGCCGGCGGCCGACACGGTCACCCGGCCCGCGTCGCTCACCGCGGAGTCGAACGGGCCGTCGTCACCGGCGTCCGATGCCGAACTGACGATGATCCGGCCGGAACCGGTCACCGAGATGTCGGAGATGTGCCGGGTGCCCTCGCCCGTCGGGTACGCCGCCAGGTAGGCCCGGCGCGTGACGGCACCGAACTGCGGCTGTCCCCACGGAGCGAACGACAGCGGCGCCGCGTACAGCGTGGCGGGACGTTCCGCGCCGGCTCCCCGGTCCGCCCACAGGGCGGCAAGGTTCCCGCCCCGGGCGACGAGCGCGAAGCTCTCGAAGTCGTCGCCCTCACCGATGCCCGGCAGCGGCGAGTAGTCGAGGACTGACGCCGTGGAGCCGGTGACCTTCAGGCGGTAGACGATGCCGCGGCTGGCGAGCGCCAGGTACTCCCCGGCATCCCGCCGGGGATGGCCTCGATGGCCTCCAGGTCGACGGGTTCCGGGCCGTCCCAGGTGATCGGGGAGATACCGTCGGAGCCCTCCCGGTGGGTGATCCGGGACAGACGCTGCTGCCCCGACCGCTTGTTGTCGTGCACGATCAGCGCGTGCACGCCGGCTCCGTCCGCGGTACGGCCCTCGTACGCGAGACCGCTGACTCCGCTACGGGCGTCGCCGCCGACCTTCTGCCATTCGCCGTCCGCACCGGCCGGGGCGCTGCCGAGCACCGTCAGCAGCGCGGCCGCCGCGGTGATCCAGGCCATGCGCTGCAACTTCGGGAGTTCCACTGGGAGTCGCTCGCCTTCTCTGTCCGACAGGCGCGAGGTCACGCGCCGGGCGTCAGGCTATTGATCACGGCGGGCGCGACCCAGCGACGGTTGGTCCATTTAGCGGAGCGCGAAGTCGGACTCGCCAGGCACATGCCACACCCGACAGCGCCGCCCCGCGGCCGGCAAGGCTGGGGTCTTTCGTTTGGATCAGGCCGGATCAGGCACCGGGGCACGCGAGCCCGGCCCAGACGAGAGGCCCTGGGTGCGGAAACGTCGTGGCCGACCGGCGTGCGGTGCGGGTATCGTCCGGTCCCCCGACCAGCCGTCTTCGGCGGCCTCCGATGTTCAGAGAGCGATTGTCATGATCAGCCGTCAAGCAACGACGACCCTGTGGCGCCCGACTGGCCCCAAGGAACTGGATCTGGTCCGGGAACTGAACTGGCGTGGATGGCCACCTCGTCTCCCCGAGCAGCCCATCTTCTACCCGGTCCTCAACGAGGACTACGCGATCAGAATCGCGCGGGACTGGAACGTGAAGCACGACGGAGCCGGGTTCGTCACGCGTTTCGAGGTCGAGTCGGAGTTCCTGCGCCGCTACCCCGTACAGCAGGCCGGCGGGCGAACGATTCTCGAGCTGTGGGTTCCCGCCGAAGAGCTCGACGATTTCAACGAGCACATCGTCGGTGAGATTCAGTTGGTCCACGAATTCCACTGAGCAGCCCCGGGAACCACCGGCCTCGAACACAACCCGGAAGCAGGCAGGTTCGGCCAGTGCGTGCTCTCGGTGGGCGGTGCCGGAGTGGCTGGGGTGGCCGGCTCACACGGTGCCGAGAAAACCTGGATCCGCCCCGTCGAACTGTCGGCTCGACTCCCGGGCGATCCCGAGCAGTTCCCTCATCGGCACGGCGCGACGGCTGGTCCCGGAGATGTTCTCGCGTGCCTCGGCGGACCACAGCGGCGGAAACAGTGACAGGCCCTGGGCACCGCTCAAGGCCCGGACCTCGTCCTGCCAGCCGGGCCAGCGGAGGCCGGCGTAGAAATCGTCGAGCGCTCCGGAGGCCAGCCAGGTCAGCCAGGTCGAGTGGCCGACGCCCAGGGGTTCCCATTGCAGTGAGTCCGGAGCGAAGTAGACCATCTCGCCGGGGGCTCCGGGGCGGCCGGCAGCGGCGGCGTCCTCTCCGTTGAGGACGAAGACGCCGCCCAGTACGTCATGTGCCACCACCAGGCCCGTGCCGGTTCGCCAGTCGGGGTCGAAGTCGCGGGGGAACTGGTTGACCCCGGCCAGCCCCGGTACCCCGTGCGCCGCCCCGCTCCCGGGGCTCGCGAAGACCCGCAGCCAGCCGCCGTCGACGAGCAGACCGCCGCAGTGCAAGACCATCGCGCCCAGGTACGACCTGGCCGTCACCTGCAGTTGGAGGAGCACTGCCGCACCCAGCCGGTCATCGGGCGGGAGCACCTCGATGTGCGCCGGTCCGGCGCCGAGCGTCTCGCGGAGGTCCGGCCAGGCCGGGTTCTCGACGTCGATCAGCTGGTTCAACTCACGCATGCCCGCATCGTCGCACCCCAGGCCCGTGCCGTACTCCCCGGGTCAGTCCGTGGCCGAGGACTGGTCCGCTCGGCCCGGGCGGGACCATGTGAGCCCCTCAAGCAGTTCGATGCTCTGGTTGAACTCCACCAGCAGGGTGAGGAACTGCTCGGTCCGCTGGTCCGTCCATCCCGACGCCTCGATGAGGCGCGTGGTCCCCGCGCGACTGATGGCGCGATCCGCCTCCAGGTGTTCCAGGCCGAGCGCAGTGGGACGGAACTTGCGGGCCATCCCCCCGTCGGGATCGGGGATGCGTTCCACCAGGCCGTTGCGGAGCATGGCGCTGACCTGGCGGTTGATGGTGGAGACGTCGACCTGGAAAGTGTGTGTCAACTCCTTGAGCGTGAGCGGTTCACCGACTTCCAGCCGGGTGAGCAGGACGTAGGCCGATCGTTCCAGGCTCTGGCCCCCAGCTCGGTCATGCCGTGGTGGAACCGACCGCGGATGGTGAAGTGTGATCCGGTGCGGTGCGGGTCAGCGGTCCTGTGAAAGTGCCAGGCGCTCGGCGAAGGCGCCGTCGGCGTGGACCAGATCCTCGTACCGGCCCTGTTGGACGATGCGGCCGTGCTCCATCACCACGATGTGATCGGCGATCTTGGTGTTCTCCAGCCGGTGGGTGACCACGACCGTGATGCGGTCGGCGGCGATGGCATTGATCCGCTCGAAGATGCCGTGACCATCATCTGGGTGCGCAACACACCCATCTCCGCGGCCTGCTGGCGGTCCGCGAACCCGTGCTCCGGGTAGGCGGCGGCCTCGACCCGGCAGACCGCCTCGACCAGGGCGGTGTCGGCCTCGGGACTCGCCCCCGGGCCCCCCGGAGCCCCGGCCGGCCGCACCTCTTCCCCAGCCCGCCGCGGTGGACGACACTCGTCGCAAGATCACAGCACCTCCGTGCGATACCGGCTGGCCCCCGAGCACCCCTATCCTGCCGCCACCGACGACTGTTACGCGGCCCTGGAGTGGCTCGCCGCGAACGCCGCCGGCCTCGGGGCGGACCCGGCACGGATCGCCGTCGCCGGGATCAGCGCCGGGGGTGGTCTCGCCGCCGCCCTCGCCCTGCTCGCCAGGGACCGCGGCGGCCCGGAGCTGTGCTTCCAGCTGCTCGACATCCCGGAGCTGGACGACCGCCTGGAGACCCCCTCGATGCGGGAGTTCACCGACACTCCGGTGTGGAACCGTCCCAACGCCGTGCACAGCTGGCGGGCCTACCTCGGGGCGGACCGCGACCCGGCGGCCCCGGTGCCCGCCTATGCCGCGCCCGCCCGCGCCGAGGACCTGTCCGGGCTGCCGCCCGCGTATGTCGCCGTCAGCGACCTCGATCCGCTGCGCGACGAGGGCCTCGACTACGCCCAGCGCCTCGTGCGGGCCGGTGTCCCCACCGAGCTGCACCTGTTTCCCGGCACCTTCCACGGCGCGGCGGGCTTCGTGCCCGACGAGGGCGCGCTGGACGCGCTGCGCCGCGGTCTCGCCGGCTGACAACCCACTCCCCCGCAAGGAGCCGCACATGACCGACCAAGCAACCCCCGTACCGGAGTACGACGCGCTCGTCGTCGGCGCCGGTTTCGGTGGCCTCTACGCCCTGCATCAGCTGCGCGCGCACGAATTCAGCTGCCACGCCTTCGAGACGGGCGACGACGTCGGCGGTACGTGGTACTGGAACCGCTATCCCGGAGCCCGCTGCGACGTCGAGAGCCTGGACTACTGCTACTCGTTCTCCCCCGAGCTGCACGCCGAGTGGGACTGGACCGAGCGCTTCGCCACCCAGCCCGAGATCCTGCGCTACGCCAGGCACGTCGCGGACCGCTTCGATCTGCGACCGATGATCTCCTTCGAGACGCGGGTGGCCTCCGCCGTGTGGGAGGAGGAGAGCAGGACGTGGCTCCTGACGACCGAGGACGGCCACCGCGCCCGCGCGCGCTTCCTCGTCACCGCCGTGGGCTGCCTGTCCGCATCCCGCGTTCCCGACCTGCCCGGCCTCGATGCCTTCCGCGGCGAGGTGCACCACACCGGCCGCTGGCCGCACGAGGGCGTGGACCTGGCGCCAACGTGGAAGGAAAGGCACGGGTGTTCATGCCGTACGCGGGCGGGCTCAACCATTATCGGGAGCGGTGCGAGGAGGTCGCGCGATCCGGCTACCGGGGCTTCGCGCTGGGCCCGGAGGTGTCGGCATGACGCGGGACACCCTGACGCTGGACGGGCGCTCCGTCGTCGTCACCGGCGCGGGCCGGGGCCTCGGCCGGGCCTACGCCCTCGACCTCGCCGGGCGCGGTGCCCGTGTCGTGGTCAACGACCTCGGAACGGCGACGGACGGCACCGGGAGCCGGGACGCGGGCCCGGCGGCGCGGGTCGTGGAGGAGGAGCCGCCCGAGGCGGTCGCGCCGGTGGTGGCCGCGCTGCTCGCCGATGGGGTGCCGGTCACGGGCGAGGTGCTGAGCGCGGGGCGCGGCCGTGCGGGCCGGGTGCTGACGGGTGAGAGCCCGGAATCCGTTCGGCGGACGGCGGACCGCTGCTCCCGCAGGACCTCACCGAGTGGATCGCCGAACTCCTCGCTGTGGAGGGAGTGGTGTACCCGGCCTCGGCGCACGAGACGCCCTGAGCGGCTTTCCGGTTCGGCGCGGGTCGGTGGGGGTCGTCCCCCGCCGACCCGCAGAATTTTGCACTACGCGCAAACTTGCATAGCATGCACTTCATGAGTGCCGCCGACATGCCTCTCGGGCTGCGTGAACGCAAGAAGCGCGCGACGCGCGACGCCCTCGCGGACGCGGCGCTGCGCATGGCCGCAGACCGCGGTTTCGAGAACGTGACGGTGGAAGCGGTCACCGACGCGGTCGGCGTATCCGTGCGCACCTTCTTCAACTATTTCCCGTGCCTTGAGGACGCGATCACCCGTCCCGCCCAGGACAACGCCGAGCGGACCCGGCGGGCGGTGCTCAACGCACCGGAGGAACTCACGGCGCTCAACGCCCTGCGCGAGGCGATCGGCCAGGAACTCGCCCACATCGAGGAGGACCACGAACGCTGGGAGCTCCAGATGGCCGTGCTCAGGACGAGCCCTTCACTGCTGTCCGGATTCCTGGCCGCCCAGGGCGCGGACGAACGCGCACTGATCGCCGCCGTGGCCGAGCGCCTCGGCCAGGATCCCGAGTCCGATCTCCGTCCCAGGCTTCTCGCGCACGTGGCGATCGCCGCCGTGCGCGCCGCCGTCGAGCTCTGGGTGGCCTCCGGCCGTACCCGCACGTTCCAGAGCATCTATCACGAGGCGTTCGCCTCGCTGGCCGCCGGTCTGAACGACTGAACTGAAGCGCATCCCTGAGCCTCCACCGGGGACTTTCACCCGATCACCCCGACCATCCGATCAAGCGAAAATCCAGAGAATGAGGAACGCCAGCCGATGAGCGCTGCCGTCACACCCGAAACCGGTACCGCCGGTGCGCCCGAAAAAGCCGCACCAGCCATGACGCGTCGTCACATACTCCAGGCCATGTCGGGCCTGATGGCCGGCATGTTCGTGGCCATCCTGGCCTCCACCGTGGTCTCCAACGCACTTCCCAGGATCATCGCCGATCTGCACGGCAGCCAGTCCTCGTACACCTGGGTGGTCACCGCCGAGCTTCTGGCGATGACGGCGACCGTCCCGATCTGGGGCAAGCTGTCCGACCTCTACGACAAGAAGCTGCTCATCCAGCTGTCTCTCTCGATGTTCATCGTCGGCTCGCTCGTCGCCGGCTTCTCGCACAGCGTCGGCCTGCTCATCGTGAGCCGTGTGGTGCAGGGCATCGGCGCGGGCGGTCTCACGGCGCTGGCCCAGGTCGTGATGGCGGCGATCATTCCGCCGCGTGAACTCGGCCGCTACTCCGGCATCTTCGGCGCCGTGTTCGCGGTCGGCACCGTCGCGGGACCGCTCATCGGCGGTGTGCTCGTGGACACCTCCTGGCTGGGGTGGCGCTGGTGCTTCTTCATCGGCGTGCCGTTCGCACTGCTCGCGATCGTGCTGCTCCAACTGACCCTGAAGCTGCCCACGGTCCGCAGGGAGGTGAAGATCGATTATCTCGGTGCCGTCCTCATCATGAGCGGGGTCAGCGCACTGCTGCTGTGGGTGACCCTCGCGGGCAACCGGTTCGACTGGGCTTCGTGGCAGACCGCCGCACTGGTCACCGCCGGCGTGGTCCTGCTGGCCACCGCGGTGCTGGTCGAATCCAAGGTCCAGGAACCGATCATCCCTCTGGACATCTTCCGCAACCGCACCGTGACGCTGACGACCGTGGCGAGCCTGCTGGTCGGCGTGGCCATGTTCGGCGGCACGGTGTTCCTCTCCCAGTACTTCCAGATCTCGCTCGGCAAGACGCCGACCGTCGCGGGCCTGATGAGCCTGCCGATGATCCTCGGTCTGATGATCTCCACGACCGTCGCCGGGCAGATCATCTCCGCCCGGGGCAAGTGGAAGGGCTTCCTGATCGCGGGCGGCATCATCATGACGGCAGGCATGGGCCTGCTCTCCACGATCAGCGCGGACTCCTCGTTCGGGCTGCTCAGCGTCTACATGGTGGTACTCGGCGTGGGTGTCGGCATGCTGATGCAGAACCTGGTGCTGGCGGCCCAGAACGACGTACCCGCGTCGGAGCTCGGCGCGGCGACCTCGGTGCTGTCGTTCTTCCGCAGCCTCGGTGGGGCGATCGGCACGAGCGCGCTGGGCGCCGTGCTCAGCCACCGGGTTGCGAGCGAGATGGCGAAGGGCTTCGGCGGGGCGGCGGACAACGGGGGCGCCGGCCATGGCATCCCCGACCTGACCAAGCTTCCCGAACCGGCCCGGCAGGTGGTCGAGCACGCGTACGGGGTCGCGACCGCGGATGTCTTCCTGATCGGAGCCCCCTTCGCGTTCCTCGCCCTGATCGCGGTGCTGTTCATCAAGGAGAAGCCGCTCAAGACGCAGAGCGGCATGGAACGGCTCGCGCAGGAGAACGCCGCCGCGGCGAAGCCGCCGGCCACCCCGGCGCACTGAGCCCACCGGGTACGAGGAGGAGCAGGCCGCCGTGACCGCCGCGATCCGCGGACGCCCGGTACGTGGCGTACGCGTGAGGACGTGGCGCGCACGGCGGCCGGGCTCTCCCCTGCGGGTCGCGGGGTCACGGGGTCGCGGGGTCGCGGGGTCACGGGGTCGAGCCAGGCTCTTCCCCGCGGACCGCAGGTCGCTCCTGACTCACCGCGGGGCGGACACCGGTCGTCGATCGACACGGACTCGCGGCCTGCTGTGTCACCCGGCGGGAGGAGTCGGCCACGCGCCCGGCTGCGCCCCGCGGTTGGGTTTCTTTCCGGCGGAGCGGTTGCCGATGAGCGCCTGCCGGATCTGCGCGGCGGTCGCTCGCGCGTGCTCCGAGGTGGAGATCGCGTCGGCGGTGGCCGGGACGAAGCGGTGGGCCGGCCGCTGACAGTACGGGCAGGGCGCTCCGTCGGCGAGCAGGTAGCCGTCCTCGCATGTCCGGTTCGAGCAGGCGCCGGGGCTCACCAGGGCCTCGGCGATCTCCTGGGGCGCCCAGCGGCGACGGTTCTCCTCGTCGCGTTCGTGGATCGCGTGGGACCAGCGGTTGCTCCAGCGCCTTTCGATACGGTCGAGGAGTTGGGCAGCCGTCCGGCGCTCAAGCTCCTCGAACAGAATGTCGGGCAGGGTGCGCGGGACCCGGTGCCCGAGGGCCTGGAGCAGTGGTTGGGGAAAGCCCTGCATGATGAAGCGGATCGGGTCGCCGCCCGGACTCTGCTTCCACTGCTGGCAGTGGCAGACGCCTCCGTCGGACAGCGGGTTGTGGCAACGGGTGCACAGTCCCCGGCAGTCCACGCAGATCCCGTCGCTGAGCCCGTCCAGGTGCGGGGCCGGCGCCCTGCCGCATTCACGGCAGCAGGCCGCGCACAGGCCGCACAGCCGCTCGTTGCCCTGCTGGGTCGTCCAGTTCCGCTGCTGGCAGCGGCAGCACAGACTGGTGTTGCAGTAGTCGCTGTGCTCGCCGTTGTGCCGGCCGAGGGGAGCGAAGGACATGGTGCTTCCTCTCTTGGGGGGGGCCAGGGCGTGCCGACAAAGCGGGAGCAGCGGCCAGGAAAGCGACGGGCGCTGCTTCGATGCGGCGCGGTGGGACCTCCCCGCGCGGTGTTGCTCCGTACAGCCTAGTGAATCAGCGCCGGACCGGACGGCATGCGGAACCCGCACCGGCGGAGAGACACAGGCCTCCCGCCCTCAGGCGCTCTCCTCGATGAACCGGCGCAGTTCGCGGGCGAGTGCCGCCGGGTTGTCCATGGGGACCAGCGTTCCGGCCCCGGGGATCTCGACGTATCGCCCCTGCGGCAGCAGTTCGGCAAGACGTCGGCCGGTCTCGGGCGGCATCATCCGGTCCTCCGCGCCCCAGGCCACCAGCGCCGGCCGGTCGAAGTGCCGCAGCCGATCGGCGGCCCGCAGATAGGTGTCCTTGCGCGTGGAGCGCAGGAAGCGGGCCAGGTCCCGGCGGATCGCCCGGTCGGTCAGCAGCGGCCGGTACCAGCGGCGTACCCGCTCGTACGGGATCCCGTGCGCCGTCATACCGCCCAGTGAGCTGCGCATCGCCACCAGGAAGGGCACCCGGAAGGACTGGAGGAGCAGGAACAGGCCCCCCCGCACTCGGCTCGCGGCCGACAGGGTGCGGCCCTGGATGCCCGGCGGGTAGTTGTCGAGCGCCTCGCAGGAGGTGAGCACCAGTCGGGCGATGCGCTCGTCGCGTACGCCGGGCAGGAGCTGGGCCGTGCCCGCGTCGTTCTGCACCAGCGTGACCTCGCGCAGGTCCAGCCGCTCCAGGAATTCGGCGAGCAGGTCCGCCAGGCCCTGGGCCGACAGATCCGCGGACGGCCGCATCGGTCGGCGGTGGCTACCGAGCGGCAGGACGGGGACGACCACGCGGAAGTCTTCGCGCAGATCTGCCACGAGGGCGTCCCAGACCGAGTCGTCGAAAGCGAGCCCGTGGAGGAGCACCAGGGTCTCGCCCCCGCCCTCCCCGGTTCCGGTGTCGGTGTCGGTGTCGGTGTCGGTGTACTCGATGGTTCCGGCGCTCAGTTCGATCTCCGGCATCGCTTGGCCTCCCCATGACCGTCACTTGATAGACCGATCTAGTGAGAGACTATCCGGCATGAGGACCACCGGCGACACCAGGCAGCGGATTGTTACCGCCGCCACCGAGCTCTTCCGGCGGCAGGGCTACGCGGCGACCGGCATGAAGCAGATCGTCTCGGAGGCCGGGGCCCCGTACGGTTCGGCGTACCACTTCTTCCCCGGCGGCAAGGGGCAGCTCGGCGAGGAGGTGATCCGCACCTCCGGAGCCGCCTACCTGGAGCTGATCGGCAGCCTTTTCGCCGCCCCGGAGGCGGATCCGGCAGCCGCCACCGCTGCCGCCTTCACGGGCGCCGCCGAGACTCTCCGGGAGCTGGACTTCGCCGACCCGTGCCCGATCGCCACCGTGGCCCTGGAGGTCGCCAGTACACACGAGGGGCTTCGTCGTGCGACGGCGGATGTCTTCGCCTCGTGGATCGAGGCCCTCGCCGGCTTCTACGCCGGGGCGGGCATCGAGGCGGACACCGCCCGGGACACCGCGGGCTCGGTGATCGCCCTGCTGGAGGGCGCCTTCATGCTCGCCCGAGCGGCCCACGACACGACCCCGGTCCTCACCGCCGCCCGAGCGTCCGCCGCCATCGTCCGTGATGCCCTGGAGTCCGGCTGAGCGATGTCGGCCCGGCCGTCAGGAACCGCAACCTAGTTCAGGAGGCCTTCGGCGGCGAGACGGCCCGGGTGGACGAGACCGGTTGCGGCCGGTGTTTCGACGAGGATGAAGTCGAGTTGCTGCGGACTCCTGGCGTGCCGCTCCCCCGGACCTTCCCCGCAGGGTCGCGCAGAAGGATCCTCTCCACTGGCACGACCGGCCTGCGATCATCCGGCGGGTCCTGCCACAGCCGGTCGTGGTGCCGGTCGAGGGCGCGGACGAGTCCGATCTCATGGCCCGGGGCCTGGCCGCGGCGGACTGGTCGCGATGGCCCGGCGAGCAGGGCCGGTCCGTCGCCGGTTTCCTGAATGCGTGGTGGACCCGGATCCTGCGGGACGAGTCTCCGCCGACCCCGGCGTGCGAGGTGTTCAAGAGCTGGGTGACCGCGAGTTCCTCGGTCACCCCGTGGCTCGCCCGCAGGGAGGCGGAGACCGGCCCGGCCGCCCCTCGGCACCTGCTCGCGAGTGTCGAGTGGTGGCGGGAGGACCTGGCCTTCACCTGGTGGCGGGGCACGGAGGCGGCGGAAAAGGCGGCCTGGAGCGAAGTGAGGCTCTGGCCGGCCTGTCAGCTGCAAGAAAGTGCGCAGCCATTCATCCATGTCCCGGACGGGAGGCTCAGATGGTGGCCACGAGCAGATCCTCTCCGCTCGATGGGCGAAGTCCGTCGGTCCGATCGGCGAAGTAGCGCTCGGCCAGCAGCGCCCCCGGCACGTGTTGGGCATCCGTGAAGCCCGCTTCGCGGGCCAGTGCCAGCATTTCCTGCGGGGTGTAGAAGCTGACGAACGGTGTTCCGGACGCTCGGGCACCCTTTTCCGACGTCTGGAGTCCGGAGCGGTCGGCGTCGTCGAGGAGTTCGGTCGGCAGCAGGAACGTCATGGCGAGTGTCGAGCCGGGGCCGAGCGATGCGATCTGGCGGAGGGTGGCGGCGGCGGCGTCCTTGGTGAGGTACATCGTGACGCCGGTGGAGACGACGACCGCCGGCCGGCCCGGGTCGAAGCCGGCGGCGGTCAGCTGCACCGTCCAGGACTCGACGGCCTCGAAATCCACCGGCACCAGTCGCAGCCGGTCGGGGATGCCGTAGCCGAGTTCGATCAGGCGCCGGCGCTTCCAGGCCTGGGGGCCGGGCTGGTCGACCTCGAAGATCCGTAGCCGGGAGGCGATGTCCGGCCTGCGCTGGGCGAAGGTGTCCAGGCCGGCGCCCAGAACCACGTACTGGGCGACGCCGCGGCCGGCCTGCTCGGCAATCAGCTCCTCGATGAAACGAGCGCGGGCCACGACGGCCGCCCGGAATCCGCGGGTGGCACGCGGGTCCATGTCCGGACGGCAGCGCCAGCCATCGTCGGGGGCCGCCAGCCGCAGGCCGATCTCGTCCTCGAACACATGGGGCGGCGGGTCGACCTGGACGTGCATCGCCCGCCAGAGGGCGACGCGCACGGCGGTGCTGTCCGGTGCCTCGATCTGCTGGTCCGCCACGATGTTCTCTCCCTGCGGTCCTTGCGGTCGGTTCTCGTCCGGAGCCAGGAGGCCCCGGAACGCTGGTCGCGGAGCCCCTTCGACGAGGTCTCCCGCATCCGCGCGTACTCCCATGGGGGAGGATGCACGCTACTCGCACCAGCCGGACCATACGGAGGCACACAGTGGAAGAGCCGGACCCGATCGACCTGATCCACTTGGTGGACGCGGACGGCGACCGGTGTGTCGTCCGCGTCACCGGTCGCCATCAGCCAGGCGTTCTCACCGGGCACGACATCCTGCGCACCGATGTCCTGATGTCCACCGACTTCCTCGACGCACGGCTTGAGCTCCATCTCTTCCAGCGGGATCTCGCCTCCTGGGAACACGAGCTCGACGGGCTGGCTCCCGGGGGTATGGCGAGAATCGGCGGTGGCCGAGGGCTGGAGCTCGGCATTCGGCTCAACGAGGACCGGTCCGTGAGCGTGACGATCCACGACCCCGACCGGCTCACCACGCTCTTCTCGATCCAGCCGCAGGACGACTGGATCCAGGACCACCGGGTCCGGCTGGACCGGCTTCGGCAGGTCTGGCCGAGCGAGGTCGTCGAGAGCTCTCCGATGGTCTACGGCTGGAGTCCGGACCGTAGGAACTGAGTGCCTGAGGCACACCATCGGTACCCAGGCCGCTGTTGGGCGGCCTCATTGCGGATCGGGGGACGGGATCATGGGCGAGGGCGGACTCGACGGGCAACTCGTGTCGGCGGTACGAGCGGGCGATGCCGGGGCGGTGCGGTCCCTGCTCGAGAGCGGTACGGATCCGGACACGGTGGATGCGACCGGGCTGCCGGTGTTGTGCGTGGCCGTGGCCGCGTACGACGAGCATGTCGTCGGCGCGTTGGTGGAGGGCGGCGCGGACCCCGACCGGCTGCTGCCGGACGGAACCACGCCGCTGTGGCGCGCCGTGGACGGTGGTTCTCCGGCGATCGTCTCGGCGGTGCTGGGGGACGAGCCCCGGCTGCGGCTTTCGGAAGCCTCCCGTGAGCGGCTTCTCGTCCTGGCGCGGAACTGGTACGGGACGGGCGCGGTCGAGGAGTTGCGGCGCAGGACTCGTGCGCCGGGCCCCGCCGAGACCGTGCGGGTCCAGGACGACGACGTCGACCGCGTCGATCAGGTCTCGCTGGGCGGACTCGTCGTGCGGGCCGGGCACGGCGCCGTCCTGACTCTGCTGGAGTGGGCCTTCCGCGTTCTGACACCCGTCGACGAACTGATCGCCCGCGCTGTCGAGCACCCGGCCGAGGACGATGTGAACGGGTGGGCGGTCCACCACGTCCTGATCCAGCGGCGGAGCACCGAGACGTGGTCGGCCGTGGTGGCCCTTCGCCGCCATCCTGCCCCCGCACACCGTCTGGTCACGGCCCGCTACCTGTGGACCAGGGCGATCGTGCGTTGTGGCCCCGACCACCACGAGAAGGAGGAAGGCGAACTCCTGGCGGGTTGGGCGGCCGAGGAAACGGACAGTGAGGTCCTCGCGCAGGCGCTCGCCGCCTTCAGCGAGCACGGGCATCCGGAACAGGAGGCCATCGCCCTGCGGTACGCGGACCATCCCGACCCTCGCGTACGCCGCCGAGTGCCCGACACCCTCCACGTGGAAGGCGCCGCCCACACACCTGCGGCCACGGCCGCGTTGCTCGCTCTCGCGCAGGACCCGGTCGCCGCCGTGCGCAGCAGCGCGTGCACGATGCTGGGCGTACGGGACGACCACACCCCGGAGATCATCCGGGCGCTGCTCCGCCTGGCCCAGGACCCGGATGCCCAGGTACGGGCCATGGCCGCGGTGGCGCTGGCGGCGTCCCGGGACCGCACGCCCGCCGTCGCGGACGCCTTGGTGGCACTGCTCGACGAGCACGACCGGATCGTGCGTCTGGAGGCCGCCTACGGTCTTGCCCGACGCGACGATCCGCGCACCGGGGGGCGATCGAGCGGGTCGGGCCTCTCGGCCCCGGATTCGAGCACGATCACCGGGTCAGTGGGCTCTGGCAGTGGGAATGGCGGCAGGAGGACTCGGCGGCCGCCCAGCAGACGAAGCCGATGCCCATGGCATCTCAGGGCGCCGGACTCCCCCAAGTGACCGTCCACGAGCGACACTTACGATGTCGCCGGAGGACACCGGTAAGGCCGTACGGGACCTGTCCGCGCCGTGCGGCCCACATCGGTTCACGGGGTCCGGCGCCTCCCAGAGCGACGTCTGATTTCCGCCAGCGTCGGGACGGGCTCCTGCGGATGCTGGAGCCATGACCACGACTCATGAGGCGCGGGCCATCGACCCCGCCGTACTGAAACAACTGCGGGAACAGGACGACGCCGGTTGCGCCCGGGTACCCGTCACCGATCCGGAGGGCGGTGCCCCGCTGCGCTGCTGTCTGCGGCACAGCGAGGCAGGGGAGCGGATCGTCCTCGTCTCGTACGCGCCGTTGCGCCGCTGGGCGGCGGAGACCGGCGCCGAGCCGAGCCCGTACGACGAGTGCGGCCCGGTATTCGTCCACGCCGAGGAGTGCGACGGGCCGACCGCCGGCCCCGGCTATCCGGTCGAACTGCACGGTGCTCGCCGGGTGCTGCGCGCCTACGGTGCCCAGGGGCACATCCTCGGCGGGAGACTCATCGAGATCCCCAAGGAGCGGGCCACCGAGGTGGACCACGCACTGCGCGAGGTCTTCGCCGATCCGGAAGTGGCCCTGGTACACGTCCGCGCGGTGGAGTTCGGCTGCTTCATAGTCGAGATCCGCCGCCGGTAGGCGAGGAGTCGGGGAGAGGACGGCGTGCCGGGTCCCAGCGCACGGAAAGAACGCTGTCTACCTCTGAACATCACCAGGACAGGGTGCATGCTGTGCCCTCTCCGCATGCCACCCCGCCACGCAAACCTGTCGGCCGGCGAGCGACAGGCGTCAGCACATCGACAGCTGGGGTCTCCTCGGCCGGCAACGCCACGACGCCGGTGGGTAGGTGTCTGACCGGGCACACGAAGCCGGTGACGGCCGTGGCGACCGCAGCGGCCCCGGGCCGGTTTGTCGGAGATGCGATCAGCCGGAATCATGCGCCTGCACCGCCGACAGCGCGGGCACATGTTTCCGACGCCGCTGGGGGTGGGAGCACTCGGGCCTGCGACAGCCGCATCCACCCATGCTGCGCAGATACTCCACGTCCCCAGCGGCACGCCCAGCCTGCCGCACGGCACGGTCCCCCGGCGGGCGTCGAACCGCAGGTCGGTACACGTATCTGTGCCGTCCAGCCCTGTCACCCTCTTGGCGTCGGCATACGTACCGGAGGCGGGACGGGCATACGTACGGCCGGGTCGGCGTCACCTGCTCCGAACGCCGGCTGACACCAGGCATCGGCAGACGACCGTGATCCCTTCCTTCCTTCTCACCGCCAACCGCTGTCCGTCACCCACGACTGCGGCCGCACCACAGCCACCGCTCGGCACAACCAGGTCCTGACCGGCCGATCATGGCGTGAGGTGTGGCAGGCCACACCCCAGGTGGGCGGCGGACCGCAGTGACCGGGCGAGCGCCGGTGCGAAATGGTCATCGGCATGACAACAACGTCACAACCCACCAGCACGCATGGACAATCTCGCTCCGCAGGTATCTCCGGTCGCGCAATCGCTGTGCTCGTCGCTCTCGCCGTGGTCCTGGTCCCTGCCTTCATCATCGCCCCCCGCCCGTTGGCGACGAGCATGTCGGACGGCGGCTTCGACGATCAGCGCAACCTCATCGACAGCTTCTCCGAGTCGTTCGTCGACTACTGGAGTTCCGGCGACCGGAACTTCTCTCCGGACTTGGAGAACGTTGTCGACTACTGGCTCCACTACCACGTGGTCAAGGCCGTGATCGCTGCGATCCTGCTGGTCGTGTTCATCGCGCTCGGCGTTCTTCTCTGGAAGGCATTTCTGCGGGCCGGCGGGCTCAAAGCGGGAAGCCGGGCCGCTCTCGCGTCGGCCGGGGCTGTCGTCACGGTGCTCGCACTGTGCTCGCTGGCGGCGGTAATGGCCAACATCCAGGGCGCGACAGCGCCTCTTTCCTCACTGCTGCCCATGCTGCCGATCCACGCGTCCCACGGAGAACTCGCCGATACGCTCGATCAAGTCAGGCAGCGTCTGGCTGACTACCCGAATACCGGTGACCGAACTCCGCCTGCTCTCGAGGTGATGGTCAGCGACTTCTCCCGATACCACGCGGTGATAGCCGTGGCCGCCACGGCTGTGGCGGTCGTCCTTGTCGGCATGAGCGTGACGTCGTGGAAGAGGTTTGCGAGAACAAGAGCGTCCGACAGGCGAACGAAGCGCGTCTTCAGGTCGTTCGGTCTCCTGTCGGCCTTGTTGTCGCTGGCCGTCATCGTTCTCGCCGTGGCGAACACGACCACTGCAGCCGACCCGGCGCCGGCGCTCCTGGCCTTCTTCAAGGGCGGGTGGTGATGGGCCGCCGCCAGGCGTCGAGGTAGGCGAGGACGGCGAGCACCCGGCGGTGCTGGGCGTCGTCGGGCGGTAGGCCGAGCTTGGCGAAGATGTTGCCGATGTGCTTTTCCACCGCGCTGTTGGAGAGCACCAGCCGCCGGGCAATGGCCGTATTGGAATGGCCCTCGGCGATCAGTGCCAGCAGTTGCCGTTCGCGCGCGGTCAGCGCGCCCAGCGGGTCGTCCCGGCGCTGTCCGGCCAACAACTGGGCGACGACTTGAGGGTCGAGCACCGTCGCGCCACGGGCGACGCGGTCCAGGGCGTCCAGGAACTCCTCGACCTTTGCGACCCGGTCCTTCAGCAGATAGCCGACGGCGCCGGAACCGTCCGCGAGCAGGTCGGCGGCGTAGGACACCTCCACGTACTGGCTGAGCACCAGCATGGGGGCGCCGGGCAGCTGTCCGCGGGCGGTGACCGCCGCCCGCAGGCCCTCGTCCGTGTGCGTCGGCGGCATCCGCACATCGACGACCGACACATCCGGGCGATGTGCGAGCACAGCCTCGACCAGGGAGGGGCCGTCACCGACCGCCGCCACCACGTCGTGGCCGTCCTCGGCGAGCAGGCGTACCAGCCCCTCGCGCAGCAGCACCGCATCGTCGGCGACGACGATCCGCAGGGGATCCCGGGCCGCGACGTCCGGCAGTGCTTCAGGTGCTGGTTCGTCCGGGCTCAGCGACATGGCAACTCCGCGGTGACCGTCGTCGGGCCGTCCTCGGGGCTATCGACCCGCAGCCGGCCGCCGACCGCGTGCACCCGGTCGGCCAGCCCCTGTAGTCCGTGTCCTTTTGCCAAAGCCGCGCCGCCCACTCCATCGTCCGTCACCCAGATCCGCAAGACTTCCTCAGTGTGGCGCATACCGACTGTGCATCGGCCGGCGTGGCTGTGCTTGGCCACGTTCGTCAGCGCCTCGGCGACCACGAAATAGGCGGCCGTCTCGACGGCGGCGTCGAGCCGACAGCTCAGGGGACCGGCGTCGAGCTCGGCGGGTACGATGCAGCGTGCGGCCAGCGCAGAGAGCGCCTCCCGCAGTCCTCGGTCGGCGAGGACCGGCGGGGCGATGCCTCGTGACAGGGCCCGTAGCTCGTCCAGCGCCTCCTGAGTCTGGATGACCGCGTCGGCGAGTGCGGCCCGGACGAGTTCCGGCTTGCTGTCGAAGTTGTGCTGGGCGCGGCCCAGTTCCATCGCCAGACGGACCAACTGCTGTTGGGGCCCGTCGTGGATGTCGCGTTCGAGTCGGCGCAGGGCGACCGCCTCGGCCGTCACCGCTGCGACGGCCTGAGCGCGGGCGGTGTCGCGCTCCTGTTCCAGTCCGCTGATCCTGCGGTGCAACGCGGACATGTTGGACAGCAGCGCCTGCCCAAGACCGGCCTGGGCGGCGGTGCACACCCGGGTCACCAGCGGCAGGGTGAGCAGCAGCAGTACGCCGACCGTGATCGCGAAGGCGAGCCGCTCGGACGGCGACGTCAGCCCCAGGCTCAAGGCGACGTGGGACTGGTCGCTGCCCGCGTACAGGGTCATGGGCCGCAGCGACCCGGGCGTGACCTGGCTGCGCAGGGGGTACGTCGCGGTCGCGACTCCCACGAACCACCACAGCGCCGTCACCACCGAGGTGACCAGCACGACGGGGAGCACCATCACCGCGTGTGCCAGGTCGAGCCACAGCCCCGGGTCCGCCGCGTCGGCCGTCTCCTTCGACCTCGGCCGCTGGCCCGCGCCCCACGCCCCACCGGCCCGGGAACGGACCTTGCCGATCCGCCACCACTCCAGATCGCCGGGCCACCGCGCCAGGGCCAGAGCCCGGGCCGCGATGGGCGACCCGCTCGGCAACAACGAACCAACCATTCCGACGCACAGGCCGCCGACCACCAGCAGCAGACCGACAGCGGCGCTCAACGGCGCGGTGAGGAGATACAGGGACTCCACGAGCGTGCGGCGCCCGACGCGAACGACGGACACGGCACTTGGCCGCCACCGAACCGCGACCACGGAAGGCAACGACTCAACCATGCCCACAGCATAGTGTCGCTCCGGTCCAGGCTTTGAGCGATCGCGTCGAGAGTGGTTTGAGCGGCTCGGGCGATGGGCAACGCCCGGCGGATCATGTGGCTGTCCGCCGACGGCACCATAGTGAGGGTCGACTCGACGTCCCGCGTGGTCATCGACGGCTACGCACCCTGGATCGTCATCGACGCCTCCGCGATCGACGCCGGCCCGGACGTCCTCGATGCCGGACTCGTCGTCGCCCGCCGCCTGAGCGGAGCCGGCCGACGCGTCACCGCAGAGCGCGTGGTGGGACAACTCAGAGATCATTTGAAAGGCAGCGTTCAGAGATCGACAGCGTGGAACGATAGCCACCATGTCTGGTCAAGTCTGGGTGTCACTCATATCGTTGGGCGGCGTCGCGCTCGGTGGCGCGCTGTCCTTCCTCGTCCAGTTCGCGACGCAGCGATCGGCTGAGCGGGCGGAGCAGCGGCGGCAGCAGACCGAACTGTCCGAGGCCCGGCGTGCGGAGCGGCTCACGCTGCTGGAGCGGTTCGTCGAGGCGGGGGCCGAGGCGGAGCGCGCGGCCTTCAGGCGGCCGCAGGAGTGGGACGACACGACCCCTTGGTTCCTCACCACCCGAGACTCCATGAACAGACTCTGGGTGGCGGAACGGCTGATCCGCATCCAGTTTCCGCTGGCCGTGCACGACGCGGCACGCAAGTACTTCCTCGACCTCAACCGGACCGTGTGGGAAGGCTTGCCCAACGGTGAGAGCGTGCGCGACTACCTGGAGGACAACAGACTCGCCTTTCTCGACGCGGCCCGAGCAGTCATGGGATAGCCGCTGTGGGCCTCGAGGGTCATTCACGGGGACAGGCCTCAAGACTTCAGCACCGCCGCGATCTCTGTACGGGAATCGATGTCGAGCTTGGTGAGAATGCGCTCGACGTGTGTGTCCGCCGTCCGCTTGGAGATCACAAGTTGTTCGGCGACCTCGCGGTTGGACAGCCCTCGCGCGACCAGCGTGGCGACCTCCCGTTCCCGCGGGGTGAGCACATCGGCCGCCGCGGGCTCCTGCCGGCTGCGGGGCAGGCGCCGCACCGTCGAGGGTCTGTCGGTGTCCGCCCGCACCGCCTCCAGGATCTCGGTCCCCGACAACCGCGCCCCCACACCGTGCCAGCGTTCGTACTCCGTGATTCCCAACGCTTCCCGCACGGCATTCCGGGTCGCCTCCTGCTGTTCCAGCACGGACATCAGCATGGCCACCGGGTCACCGCTCAGCCGCCGCGCGCTTTCGGCGTACCCCAGCAACCAAGCCGCCCTGGCGTAGCGTTCCTGCTGTGCGGCATGCCAGGCAAGGCCCAGGCAGCAGAGCGCGGCGACCAGCACGTCACCGATCTCGCTCATGGCCTCCAGGGCCTGCCGCAGCGCGTCGGCACCCTCCTCGTGGCGTCCGGCGAGCCAGAGAACGAGGCCCTGTGCCATGAGCGTCGATCCGTAGAACTGACGATCACCTGTGCCGTGCAGATGCGCCAGCCCCATCTCGCACAGCTCCAGGGCCCCGTCGGTGTCTCCGAGTACGGCCCGCAACAGCGCACCTTCGTAGTGGACCATGCTGATGCCCAGTGAGTCGCCCACGGCGACGATCCTCCGACGCCCCTGCTCCAGGTCGACCAGTCCCTCGTCGATCTCGCCGCACAGCGCCCTCATCGCCCCGATGTACGGCTCCGTGAACAGCGCCACGCGCTGTTCGTCGCAGTTCAGCGCCGACTTCCGCGCCTCCTGGAAGAAGGTCGGCGCCTCCGCGAGGTCAGCGGTCCAGGTTGCGATCACTCCGGTCATGAAGAGGCCCCAGGCCCGCTCCGCGCAGTCCTCGGGCACCAGTTGGAGCCCTTTCTCGATCCAGTACCGCCCCTCCGAGAGGGTGCCGGTCGCCCTCCAGTGGGGGGCGAGCTGCACGGCAAGGCTCAGCCCTTCCGCCGCGCTGCCCGTGGCCGTGAAGGCGTACTTCATCGCGGCCCGGATGTCGGCGATCTGGCTGCGCACCGCTTGGTGCAACTCGGCCTGGGCGGGGGTGATCAGCTCGTCCCACAGGTGCCGGGCCGTGTCGCGATGATGCTCGAAGTGCCGCCCGCGCACACGGGCCGCGCTGCTCTCCTCGTCGAGGCGTTCGGCGCCGTACTCACGGATCGTGTCCAAGAGCCGGTAGCACGCCCCGTCCTCGCCGACCCGTTGCACGACCGACTTGTCCACCAGGCCGAACAGCGCCTCCAGGACGATGTCGGACGGGAGTCCGTCGCCCCCACCCACCCGTTCCGCAGCCGACAGTTCGAAGGGCCCGGCGAAGACGGACAGGCGTGCCCACAACAGGCGCTCCGCCGGGGTGCAGAGCTCGTAGGACCAGCCGATGGTCGTACGCAGCGTCTGATGCCGGGCGCAGGCGGCACGCTGCCCGCCGGTGAACACCTCGAACCGGCGGTCCAGCCGGGCCACCAACTCCCCCAGTGGTGCGACCCGCAGACGCACAGCGGCCAGTTCGAGCGCGAGCGGGATTCTGTCGAGCCGTTCCACGAGCGCCAGCGTCTGAGTCCGGTTGGATTCGGTGACGGTCCAGCCCGGCAGGACGCGGGCGGCTCGCTGGGTGAACAGCTCCAGGGCGTCGTCCACTCCGAGCGGGGCGATCGGCATCGTCTGCTCGTCGGCCACATCGAGTGGCTGCCGACTGGTGGCCAGGACGCACACCTCGGCGGCCTCGCGCAGGAGGATGTCGCAGAGCACGGCGCATGCGTCGACCATGTGCTCGCAGGTGTCGAGCACGATGAGCAGCTGCTGTCCCTTGATGTGGGCGACGACCGCGTCCAGTGGTTCCATCCCGGCGTGCTCCGGGACCCCCAGCACGGTGACCAGCGTCGCGGGTACCAGTTCGGGGTCGGACAGGGCCGACAGCTCGGCCAGCCACACCCCGTCCGGAAACCGTTCCCGCAGGCCCTCCGCGGCGCGCAGAGCGGTGCGGCTCTTGCCTACGCCTCCGGGCCCCACCAGGGTCACGAGCCGTGCCTCGCGGAAGGCCTCCTGAATCAGCGCGATCTCCTCGGCACGTCCGACGAAACTGGTCCGCTCGGCAGGGGGTTGTCCGCTGCGCCGCTGCCCGAAGCCGAATCCCATGGGGCCCCCGTGATGCTCAAGTACCTCGCCTCTTGACGAGATGTCAGCACAGTGTAGATGTGCGACTTCAGAGTGTTGTCAAGGTTTGGGGGGGATGTATAGATGTTGTGAGGATTTGGGGTGCGAGATGTGCCATGGTGCGGACGGGGGCGCGGACGCGAGTCGCCCGCGTTCCGGTCCGCCCGCGCCCCGTCCCCGTCCGCCCGCGCTTCCTGCCCGCGTCCGTGTGCTCAGTCGGCGTTCTCGTGCTCGACCACCAGGACGATCTTTCCCGCCGTCTTGCCGCGACGGTCATACCACGCGGCCCGCACAGATAGAAGAATCAAGCCGGGCACGCGAGTGCTGGCCGCGGGCCCTTTCGGCGCCATGACGGCCACAGACGCAAGCGGCGGAAGGTGCTGCTGCTCGCGGGTGGCGTGGGGATCACGCCGATGCGGGCTCTTTCGAGACGCTGCCGGGTGGGCCCGGCGACATCACCCTGCTCTATCGGGTCGGCAGTGAGGACCAGTTGGTTCTGCGGGAGGAACTGGAGGCCATCGCCGCTTTCCGCCAGGAGGGGACTGCACTATCTGCTCGGCCCGTCCGACGCCTCGTTCAATCCGCTCGCCCCGCAGACACTGCGCAGTCTGGTTCCCGACCACGCCAGGCGCGACGTTCGGATCCAACGGGCGTGGTTCCCGACGCTTCTTCCGCTGGCGGTTTCTGCAGCGCCGGGTCTGGCACTCGGCATTGCCCTTCTCGCTCTCCGCTCCCGTACGGGACAACAAATCCGACAGATGCGCCTCCTAGTACTCCAGCCAGAGGAGCGTCAATGACCTACGCCGACGACCCGCAACGCCTCGCCCGCCTCCTTCGCGATCTCGCTCCCGCGCTGGAGGATGCAGGCGTGAACCTCTCCGGGAGCAGCAGTTCCCGGCACCTCATGGACGACGCACGCCAAGCGGCCAGGGAACTGGAAGGACCGGACGACAAGAAGGGACCCGGTCGGTTCGCTGGCTTCTGAGGCCGGTCAGGCCGCGTCCCATTGGTGGGCGCGGCCTCCTCGCCACTCCACCATCTGTGGGTCGTCGATCAGCGTCTCGGCGTCCGGGAGGCCGGCGCGGCGGAGGAATTCGATCAGGTCCTGGTCGTCGTGGGCGAGGCCAAGGATGTGGCCGTACGCGGTCACCCGTCGGCCGCCAGACGGCGACGGCCGGTGCACGACTATCGGTGCAGCAGCCATGCCTCCTATCGTGCGACGGTTCGCAGGCCCCGGCACGCCGACGCCGCTAAGGCTATTGATGGGCGGATCGGTGCCCGAAGAAATGCCACCTGCGCGCCCCACCACCGCCCGGGGAGACAGGGCGGTCGTCGTGGGGTCGGTGCGCAGTCTCCGCTCGGTGGGTGTCGCGTTGACCTATCGTGTCTTCGCGATCCGCAGCCGGCTCGCGGCCGGGCCGCCTGAGGCCCCGGCGCGAGGTTCTGGAATGGTGGGACGGGCGGCGCACAGCGGCCACGATCAGGCTCAGCCCGAACATAGCCAGCGCCCCGACGATGATGCCGTAGAGGAACAGTGTGCCGGTGGAACCGGTCACGTGATATCCGAATACCGAGAAGTCGTCGGTGAGCTGGTGAGCACCGCCGCCGTTGGTGACAATGCCGGCCACGGCGACGACAACCGCGGCGATCAGGATGACGAGCCCCAGGATGAGAATCATGACGCGCTCCGGTAATTGCGGTGTTTATCCAGAATAAGTCCGTTTAGAAAGCACGAAGCGTCAGATCCATGACGTCAGGCTTGGGTGAGCGCCGCGTCCTCGGCGATCAGACTCATCGCCTATCGCGAGAGGTAGCTCGTTCAGCCGACAGCAGGGCGCATCGACACTGCACCGCTCGCCCTCAGCTGTCACGGTTGGCCCAGGGCTGCATCATCGCCGTCACACTCGATATGCCGCCCTGCCCCGCTCTGGGCGCCTGGGCCGATGTCGCCTTTCACCAGACGCCAGGGCGGGACGCATAGTCGTCGGGCTCGGCAGCCTTCAACCCTGCACAAGCTGTCCGGCCGGGGTCCCCTCGCGGACAGTAGGGCCGGCACCGCCGGACAGGCAGTCTTCCGGTCTCCGTCCGTGCCACTCCCCCGCGAAGGGCGCGGTCGTCGTGCGACCTGGTGGCGCCCAGGAGCCGAGGTGGAAACGGCAGGGGTACTGCGGCTGCACAGGTAAGCACGCGTCCGGCCTGCGGTACGGCGTGCCCTTTTGACCCTGCTGGCCAATTTGGCAGTAAGGCAGGCAGGGAGGACGATTAGCAATGGGGTGGGGATCGGGGTCATGCGTGATCGGAGGAGACCGTGATCATCATCGGAGTCGTTCTGCTGATTGTGGCGTTCTTGGCCAAGATCACCATTCTGTGGACGATCGGGATCATCCTGATCGTGATCGGGGCGATCCTGTTCCTGCTGGGCAGCCTGGGCCACGCAGTCGGCGGACGACGGCATTACTGGTAGGTGCAGCCGCACCCCGCTGTGCGTCAACCGCCAGCGTGGGCGCTTGAACCGCCCCCTTTGAGGCGTGGCGGGGGGCCGCATTGCACGGGGCTCACTCGGCTAACAAGCGGAGGACCCAATGTCCCCTATTGTCATCATCATTGCCGTCGTGCTGGTGCTTCTCCTGTGCACGGTGGCAGCGTGGATGGTCACCACGCGCCGCCGGAAGCTGCGGGAGCAGTTCGGCCCGGAGTACGAGCGGGCCGTGGAAGCCAAGCATGGCCGCCGGGCGGGCGAGCGTGAGCTGCGCGAGCGCGAGGAACGCCACGACGCGTTGGACATCAAGCCACTGCCCGCACCTGTCCGCGACCGCTACACCCAGGACTGGACCCGGGTGCAGGAGACGTTCGTAGACCGGCCCGGCGACGCGGTCCACGAGGCGGACCGGCTCGTGACCACGCTCATGAGCGAACGCGGGTATCCGACCAAGGGGTACGAGCAGCAGCTGAAGGACCTGTCGGTCGAGCACGGGCGCACGCTGGAGCACTATCGCGCCGCCCATGAGGTCAACGACCGCAGCAGCCGCCAACAGGCGACCACGGAGGAGCTGCGGGGCGCGATGGTGCACTACCGCGCGCTGTTCGGGGAACTGCTCCATAACGGCGACCGGCCGCACGAGGGCCAGGCGTGAGCCCGCGGCCGGCGACTTGAGGATGACGACGTCGGCCCAGTCGACGCCCGGGCGCAACACGTGAGGGACGGGAGTGAAGAGATGCGCAACCAAGACACACCCCAGCGGGACGAGGGCGTTCCGTCCACGGAGGACCTGACCGGTGCCCGGCAGGGCGCCGGAGACGAGGCGCCGGGTTTGACCGACACCCCACCGGAGTACCCCGGGGAGGCCACCGATCGGGAGGGCCGGGAGGAAAGCGGCGGCCGGGCATCCGCCGGTGAGCGCCGGGAAGCGGAACCGGACGAGGAGAATGAACCCCTGCTCGGGAATGAGCAGGAGGAATTCCGCGCCAGGTGGCAGAAGATCCAGGGCGAATTCGTCGACGACCCCCAGAACGCCGTCAACGCGGCCGACCATTTGGTCGCCGAGACGATGCAGGCACTGGCCACGACCTTCTCCGAGCACAAGCAAGGTCTCGAAGGCCAGTGGCAGCGCGGTGAGGAGGTCGCGACCGAGGATCTGCGCGTTGCGCTCCAGCGGTACCGCTCGTTCTTCAACCGCTTGCTCAACACCTGACCAACCCGGCCGCCCCCACACCCGCAGACCGCTGACTGGCCACCCTCCCGATGCACTCGCAGATCACTCACAAAGGACGGCCGACCATGAGTATCGCCAAGAAGATCGCGCACAAAGCCGAAGCGGTCAAGGGTGGCGCCAAGAAGGCTGCCGGGCGCGCCACAGGTAGCCCGCGTCTGCGTACGGAAGGACGCGGCGACCAGATCAAGGGCAACATCAAACAGGCTGGGGCGAAGATCAAGGACGCCTTCAAACACTGACCATTGCGCCCCTCGCCCCGACCCGCAGGGGTCCTACGCGGTGGAGTGGCGCTCCAGGGCGTGATGGCGGGTGGCTTTGGTCAGTTCGTGCCAGAAGGGGGCGGCGGTGAGGTAGAGGCCGAGGACGGAGATGATACCGAGCGAGATGTCGACGCTGATCCGGCCCTGTTTGGCCCAGTAGACGTCCTTCAGGTCCAGGAGGAGGGCGAATTCGTCGGCGATGAGCGCTGTTCCGGCGCCGTAGGCCGCCCCGACGCCGGGATGTCCGACGTATTGTGCATCACCCCGTACGGCGACCAGTCCGACGCCGGCCAGTGTGGCGATACCGAAGTTGTAATGGTGCATGTGGGTTCCGCCCGACGTAGAGACGTTGCCCCAGGGCAGTCGGCCGCTGCGGATGCCGTGAGTGATCAGGCGTGCGGCCCCGAAGGTGGCCCCGAAGGAGAGCCAGGTCGCAAGGAGGGAGCGCTGGGTTGGGTCGGTGTGCTCGTCCAAGGTTTCTCGCCACCGTCGCAGCAGCCCGGCACGCCGCTCATGGCGCTCGTCGTCTCCGCGCTGTTCCGTGTTCTCGCGCATCGGAACAACCTCCTCGTCACGTTTCGCGGTAGCTTTCCATCCCTGACCTCATACCACCTCGCAGGGCAATACTCCACTCCAGCTGAACTTCTTCATTCGTGCTGGTCAACGGTTTGGGCGTGGGAGTGTAGCGGGTTGGAATCGGGGGTGGGGTGGTCTTTGCCGGGTGGTGTAGTGGCAGTGGCGGGCGCGTGCTTGGTGGCGGCGACGTCAGTGGGACCACGTCATCGCGTGGTCGTGGTGTGGAGCACGGCGGCGGGGTCCAACTGCCAGCAGGCGTCGAATCTCGGCCGGTGTGAGGTCCACGAGGTCGGGTGTGTCCCGCTCGGTTCCCCCTTTTTCCGTTCCTGGCCGACCAGGTCGGCGAGGAAAGCGTGCGCGAGCATGGCGAGTGTGATGTGCCGGTACCAGCCCGCGTAGCGGCGGACTTCGTACCGGTCCAGGCCGCATTCGTTCTTCACGCTCCGGAAGCATTCCTCGACAGCGGCAGCCGGCGATGCGTACGAGGTCGGCGACGGTGGCTTCCAGGGATGCGCTGGCGCGCCTCTCGTGGCGAAGGCGCGGTCATCGGGAGTGAGTGCGGGATCAGCGAGTGGGGTTCCTGGCCGCCGAGCCGGCTGGTCCGATAGCCGAGGATCTGCGCCGCTGCCGGGTTGACCAGCACGCTCTCCTCCACACCGCCGACCAGGTCCTCGCTCTCGACCAGCACGACCGCGACGAAGCCCTCAGATCCATGCTCCGCTCCGGGCCCGACCCGGACTCCGGGAAATGGGGACGGACCGACCTTCACCTGTTCCACGCTTCGCTCTCCTTTCGCAGCGCGGTCATGCAGGCCCGAGACCGGCGGTCGCAGAATCTGGCGCGAGGTCCCAGCAGCCGACTCGGTCGGAACAGCTACCGCCCAGAACACATCCCCCAGTGGCTGCCGGACCACTGACTGCAATATCCCAACGGCGACCTCCTCGCCCCACGCCTCCGGCATCCGATGCAGCGTCGAGCAGCCGCCGTCCGGCTCATTCAGATGGTGTCCGACATAGGCGTCCAGGCGGCGGCACGCTTCCTCGGCATCCCCGACACATGGCCCGAGCGCCGAGCCGGCAACCAACGCCTGCCCATCGCCCTGTTCCTCAACGACCGAGAGATCGAACTCCTGGCGAACCGGATCAGCGACACCACCTGCACAACCGACTACCGCCACCGCCGGATCAGCCTGGCAACCTGGACGCCGCCCCAAACGCACTGGGCCACTATCTGGGGGCAGGTCACTCCGAGGCCCGGCACCACCCCGCCCGCGACAGCCCACGGAAGCACCGGGCCGCTTCGGAATTCGTCTGGTCGCGCGTCACCGGCAGTAAGCGCGCCCTCGCCCCTCTCATCTCCGCCCTACCGACCCAGCTACGGCACCGCAGGCACTGGGGATCGTCGGCATTGTTTCCATCGGCCCCGGAGGGGTTGCCGTCATGGGCCGGACACGGTGAAGAGGGCGCCGTCGGGATCACGGATGATGAAGGAATCCTTCGAAGGGCCGTCGCGTGCGGGAACCAATGACGATTCACCGCCTGCGTCGATGGCAGTGGCCGCGGCCCGCGCGCTGTCTTCGACGCGGAAGTCGACGTTCCACCGGGGCCGGATCCTGGGGTCCGCGGCGGTCTCGATACCTCCGCCGCGCAAGGTGGCCACCGTACGCCCTTCCAGGGTGACGCGGACGTGATCCTGTGCGTAGTCGACCGTGCAGCCGCCGGGCGGTTCGGCCCAGCCGAAGACCTCCGCGTAGAAGATGGCCGCTTCGAAGGCGTGGCGGGTCTGCAGGTCCAGCCGCGCGGGGGCGCTGCCCTGCCCCACCGACCAGGCCAGGGCCGTGCCTTCCCAGAAACCGAAGACGGCCCCGTCCCGGTCGGCGGCCATCGCCGCGCGGCCCTCCCCCAGTTTCACGGGCCCGACGGCGAGTGTGGCGCCGCGTTCCCTGACCCGGTCCGCGGTCTCGTCGGCGTCGTCCACCGCGAAGTACGGGGTCCAGACGGCGGGAGGGCTCGTGGCAGCAGAAGAGCAGCTTCCGATCCCGGCGACGGGCCGGCCGTGCGCCATCGCGACGGAGAAGTTGCTGCCCAGGGTGCTGGCGATGAACTCCCAGCCCATGACGTCCGTGTAGAAGGCCTGGGCAGCGTGCAGATCGCGTGCCATCAGGCTGACCCAGCAGGGAGCTCCGTTTACGGGCCTGATCCTTCCGAGGGCCGGCATTCGATGCTCCTTCGGGTTTCCCGCCGCCTACGGCCCGCGGGCTGCGCCTCGATCCGTGCGAACGGTTCCTCCATGTCGAGATGGTCCGCCGTGAGTTCCGCGATCACATTGCCGCCGATTCCCATCGCCGAAGAACTCGCCCCTGTCCTCGTCACCGACCGTCGCACGGTGTCCGCCGGTCGGTGACGGACGCGCGTGGCGGTCGGCAGAGCCGAGTTCATGATCTAACCGTGTACCCCGGGCTGCTCCCCCGCACCTCAGCGCCCCGGCTTCCGCGCCCGATCCCGCGCCACGACCGATCGAGGCATCCTCCACCAGCAACGGAAGGCCTTGAGGATGCCCGTAAGCGGCGCCACTGCGATCAGATCGTGGCGGTCCGCGGCCGGTGCTCGGACAGCCAGCCCTCGGCGTAGGCGACGGCATCCGCCAGGTCGAACAACCGGGCCTCCGCGCCGCCCACGGTGGCCCGCACCACCGGGCGTTCCTTCTCGAAGGCCGCACCCAGGTCGTCGAAGCGGTCCGCGGAGATCGAGGTCTCGCGCACGGTCGCCCAGCTGCGGCCCTGCGGAGTCATGACGGCGAAGGAGTTGTCCGTCTGCGGCGAGGGAACCCGGTACTCGGCCAGGTGGAACGCGGTACAGGAATCGAAGCCCGCCCCCAGGAGGAGAACCCGCGCCCCGCCCTCCTCCAGCCGGGCGAGCGGGCTGTGCTCGCCGAGCCGGCAGTCGAGTGCGTGGCCGTCCACGATCGCGGCGGCACGCGGTCCCACGGCCGCGAAGGACGTCTGCGGATGGCAACTACGGACGGCGCCCGGCCAGTTGCGGACGGTCTCCGGTATGACACCGACGCCGAGAGTGGGAGTGGTCCGTGCGTCGAAGACCGGGATCGAGGCACGGATGTCCGCCCACCACGCTTCGGGCACGGGCGGATACCCCCATTCCGCCGGGTCCGAATTGCCACCGGAATGGGTCGGCACCACCAGAGTGCCGCCGTCGCCGAGAACGTCGAGCAGCGCCATGACGACGACGCGGGAACCGCCGCAGACCCATCCGAGCGAGCTGAGCGAGGAGTGGACGAGGAGGGTCTCACCGGGGCGCAGGCCCATTGCACGGAGATCGGAGGCGAGCGAATCTCGGGTACACATCGGGCCGATTGCAGGCTTGGTAGACATAACCAGTCAGTGTCCGGGCGTCGAGGTACCCGGGCCACCGAATTTCGGCGCAGGCTCGGACCGGTCGTACCGCCTGTCTCCCGAGGTCTGGGACGGCAGTCGTAGAGGTCTAGTACGGCAGGTAGTAGCTGAGCAGATCGGCCGTGACCGGCGGGAAGAGCGCCTGGAACAGTTCCTCGTCCCCTGCGTAGACGTCGGGCCGGATCCGGGTCAGCCCCTCGATCCCGTGTGGGCCGAACAGCAGGGAGGGCAGGTGGTCGGGGGCCACTGCCAAGCCTCCCACGGCTCCGGGTCCCTGCATCGCACCGCCGGCGACGACCCGGCCGAGGCCGTCGGCCCGGACCGGGATCCGGTAGTGGGCGCCGAAGGTGGAGATGACGATGTCACGGCCGGTGCGGTCCGGCCCGGCCGTGGTGAGGCGGTGCCAGAGCAACGGCCGGAGCCGGTCGAGCAGCGCGGCGATGTCCGGGACGCGGACGTAGTACTGCTCCGCCCGTGCAGGCGGCTCGTGGACGAGGAACTCCTGCCACGAGGCGGCGGTCACGGTGCCGGCCCGGTGGACGACTCGCATCCGGCTGTCGGGGGCCGACGCGGCGACACCGCGGAGCAGTTCCCGTGCCGATGCCTCGTCGAGGGCGGCGGCCTCGGCCAGGAGTACCTCGTCGTCGGGGGGCGTGGTGCGACCGGTGGCGACGACGGCGCCGGCGCGCTCGACGACCCAGAGGTTGCTCGCCTCGTGGGCCAGCAGCCAGCGCCAGCGCGCCTCCGAGTGCGGCATGGCCACGTCGAACCGGTTCTGGGCCGTTTCCTGCAGGGCCGCCATGGCGGGGATGTCACTGGAGCGGGCAGCACGGAGTGCGGGTTCCCCCTCGCCGGGCGGTGCGGTGTGCACGGCAAGCGCCTGCGGGATGTCGATCGCGTACTCGTAGCCGAACAGCCGGTAGAAGTACGGGATTCCGATCATCGCCTGAATGACATGGCCGCGGGCGGCGGAGCGGTCGTGGGCCCATCGCATCAGCGCCCGGACGAGTCCGCGTCCTTCGTATTCCCGGTCGGTGGCGACCAGTTCGACCTGGCCGGCGGGCAGGTGGATGCCGCCGATGCGTACGTCCTCGTCGAGGAGTGTTGCGGTGGAGACGACCCGGTCGCCGTCGACGACCACGGCGCAGGCGGACCAGCCGGCGTCGGGATCCTTGACGACCAGCCGGTGGTCGAGGGCGTCGGCCGGTTCGCCGCGTTCCGCGAGGAGGGCGCCGATCTGGTCGAGGTCCTCGGGTCGTGCCTCTCGCAGGACGAGGCCGTCGGCCGAGGGGGTGGGTACGGGGGATGCGGGGGTGGCGGTCACGGTCGGACTGTCTCAGTGCCCGGGGCGCCCCGTCCATCGGGTTTTCGCCGGGTTGTGGCTCGCGGCCCGGGAATCCTCGGTCCCATGAAACGAACGCCGTCGAGACCGTCGTGCACCAGGACGGTTCGGGGCCCGTCGCACACGCGACGGGCCCCGGAGCGCGTACTGAGCAGTCTCCGTCAGTCCCCGCACACGGCGGCGTCGATGGCCCGCATCACCGCTTCGTTGGACTTCTCGCTCATCGGGACGTGATTGAACGTCAGTGCCACCGCACGGCCCTTCGGGTCGACACCGCCCGCGGTCATGAATCCGGGAATTCCCCCGCCGTGCCCCCAGATCTCCTTGCCGCAGGAGTTGTGGACGCGGACGAGCCCGAGACCGTACCCGTCCTTCGGGTTCTTGTTCAGCGGCACGGTGCGCTTCATCTCGGCGAGCCGGTCCTTCGACACGAGGTCACCGTACAGCAGCGCCGTGAAGAACGTGTTGAGATCGGCGCCGGTCGCGACCATGGCGCCCGCGGTGTACGCCCACGACACGTCGCCATCGGTGACGTCGACCTGCTTCTCGCCGATCCGGTGATAGCCGCGGGCGTGCGGGCCTCGGATGTCCGTCTCCCCGGACTTCGGGAAGTAGGTGTCCTTCAGTCCGAGCCGATCGATGATGCGCGAGGTGATCTCCTCCGGGGCGGGGTGGCCCGTCACCTTTTCGATGAGCATCCCGAGCAGGATGTAATTCGTGTTCGAGTAGACCGCCAAGTCCTTCGCGGCCGGGCCGGGCGGCAAGGACATCGCGATCTTCAACAGCTCGTCCGGTGTGTAGTGCCGCTGAGGTTCTCCGCTCTCCGCCATCCGCAGCTGTCCGGGCTTGATGTCCTCCGGTTTCGTGCCGCCCGCCGCGACGTAGTCCGTCAGCCCGCTCGTATGCTGCAGGAGATCGCGGATCTTCACCCGGCTCCCGTCGTTCCCGTTGCCCCGCACGCGTCCGGGCAGATAGTGCTCGACGCTCCAGGTCGACCCGCCCCTCGTCGACGAGTTACATGACGACGGTCGCCACGAACGCCTTCGTGTTGCTGCCGATCCGGACCCGCGCGTCATCGGGGAACGACTTCCCGGTGTCGGTGTTGCCCGTCCCCGCGCGCAGGATGCGCGTACCGCGTCCGGGGCCGGAGACCACCACCTGTACACCGGGGATGCCCTGCTCGGTGACGGCGTCGATCCTCCGCTGCGTCGTGGCGTCGGAGGACGGGGCAGGCTTCGCGGCGCCGGTCGGTGACGCCGACTTCTTGGCGTCGGTCGGTGGGGCGGACTTCGCGGCGTCATCACAGGCGGTCGTCATCAACGCGAGGGCGGCGGCCCCAGCGATCACGGCCAGCTTGGCGTGACGTCGTGAGGTGGTCATCGGCGGTGGTCCACCTGGTCCGTCGGACCTCTTGGTGAGATCCCTACGCCGACGAAACTATGGACGCGCGAGTGCACCTCCCATGGTGCTGACCACCGACTTTGCGGTGGGGTGGGCCGGTGCGCACGGGGTGCAGCAGACCCTACCCCGGGGCCTGCTGCGCGCAGTGGCCCGGCGAGCCACCCGCACCATGGTGAGGACATGAGCGGCCGGATCGGGCGACGGCTCAGCACGCGGCCCCGATGCGCTCACGGTGCGGTGCGCGCGCGATGTCGGCGTACCGCGTCGCGGTTGGCGCACCGCTGGGAGCAGTAGCGCTGCCGACCGGTGCGGGAGATGTCGGCGAAGATCGTGGTGCACTCGGTCACGGCACACCGCCGCAGCCGGTGCATGCCCCGTCCCGCCAGGTGCAGTGCGGTGCCGACGGAGAGCAGTGAGAACAGCAGGGAGCCGAGCGGCTGCCGGTCGTCGCGGTAGTGCAGGTGCCAGCCGTCTCCGGCGTGGTCGGTCAGCCGCGGGTAGGCGGCGGCCGCCGCCAGCATCCGGTTGAGCAGCTCGGCGCGCTCGTGCTCGTCCTCGGCGTCGACGGCCTTCTCCCACGCGTCCAGTGCCTCCTGGGTGCGGTCGAGGTCCTGCGGCGTGGCCGGGAGGTCCACCACCAGGCCGGCGGCGCGGCAGCGGTCCGCGAGTTCCTCGGCGTTCGCCGGGCGCCGGTTGGCCAGATCCGCAGCCAAGTTCACGACATCCTCGCCGTAAGGGTTGAGGTGCATAAGGTCATTACACCAACCTGATCGGCATGACACAACGCACTGGAGACCCCGCAGCTGTACGGCAGGCCGTGGAGGACGACATCGCGGAGCTCGTACGCCTGCGGGCGATGCTGTTCGAGAACCTCGGCGGCGACTTCTTCGACCCCGCGTCGGGAGGCGACGACTGGCTGGACGTCCTAGCCGTGGTGCTGAAGGAGCAGTTGGCCGCGGATGCCGTACACATCCTTGTCGTGGAGGGTGGGAGCGGCCTCGCCGCCTGTGGGATCGGCACGATCGAGCAACGGCTGCCCGGCCCGCACCTGCGCAATGGCCGGATCGGGCAGGTGATCGGTGTGGTCACCGACCCGGCGTACCGGCGGCTCGGTCACAGCCGCTCGATCATGCAGGGCCTGCTCGACTGGTTCCGGGAGAGCGACGTCGCCCGAGTCGACCTCTACGCCTCCGCCGGGGGTGAACCGCTCTATCGCGAGCTCGGCTTCACCAACCACCCCGACCCGTCGTTGTACTGGCGCCCGTGACCGGTCAGCCGCGACCCCGCCTCCTCCGGAGCGACATGCCCGACGCCGATGCCCACACACCCTCGCTCATGCTCACCCCGTCCGGCCTCGGACCAGTCCCGGCCGAATCCGTGATGCCGTCCCGGGCCGCGGGAGGTGAAGAGCGTTGATACGCGACGCTTCCCACTACCGCTGGATCGTCCTCGGCATCGCCACCTTCACCCAGGCGGCCTCCGGCTTCTTCGTGCAGGGCATCGGGGCAATGGGCATCCACCTTCAGCGGGACCTGAGTCTGAGCACGGCTCAGTTGGGTCTGCTGATCTCGGCAGCCCAGTTGGTTCCGTTGGTCGGCCTGCTGGTGGCGGGAGAGTTGCTGGACCGCTACGACGAGCGCTGGGTCGTCGGGCTGGGCTCCTGCGTGGTCGCCGTGGGTCTGTGCGCGGGAGGCCTCGCGCCGGGCTACGGGTCCCTGCTCTGCGTCCTGTTGGTCGTGGGCGCGGGATACAGCACCGTTCAGCCAGGTGGGAGCAAATCGGTGGCGTCCTGGTTCGACGCTTCCCGGCGCGGGTTGGCGATGGGCATCCGTCAGGCGGGGCTGCCACTGGGCGCCGCGCTCGCCTCAGCTGTGCTCCCCCTCCTCGCGGTCGCTCACGGCTGGCGGTCGACGCTCGTGGCCGGTGGACTCGTCGCGCTGCTGGGGGCCGCCGTCTTCATGGGCTTCTACCGCCGGCCGCCCGCGCAAGCCGTCCCGCAGAGCGAAGCGCCGCATGCCTCGCTCGGGCGGCAACTCGGGGATCGGCTGAGGATGTTCCGCGAACCGTCCATGGCGAACATCATGTTGTCCGGGACGAGCCTGATCTCGGTGCAGTGCGGCGTAGGCATCCTGACGGTGCTGTACCTCCATGAGACGGCGTCCGTCGGCGCCGGCCCGGCGGCCCTGGTCCTGGTGGTGGCCCAAGGGGCGGGCGTCGTGGGCCGTATCTGCCTGGCCGCCCGGAGCGATCGCAACGGTTCCGGACGGTACGCCACCGTCATGATCTGCATGGTCGCCGCGATCTTGGGGATGGTGGTGCTGATGACACCTCTGGGGCGATCACCAGCAATCGCCTGCTCCGTGCTCGTCTGGCTCGGGTTCTTCGGATTCGGCTGGTACGGCCCCTGGGTCGCCTACGTGACCGAGTCGGCTCCGCCGGGCAGGACCGGCTTCGCCCTCGGTCTGGCCATGTCCGTCAACCAGATCGCCATCGTCGTGGTTCCGCCCGCGCTCGGCCTGCTCAAGGACGTCACGCACAGCTTCGTACCGGCGTGGGGCGTCCTCACCACGATGACCGCTGTTGCCCTGATCGTCTCGGCCGGCGCAGAGCGTCGGCGCAGCCACGAGCCCCCTCGATGCGGGGCAGTCACCACACCGTCCGGACACAGCACGGCCAGAGAGCGCTGACACCCCTGCCCCTGCCCCTGCCGTCAATGCCCAGCCAGAACGCGGAGCCACCTCGTGCCCCACCTGATACCGGATACCGGTCCGCAGCGCGTCATCACCGCTTCGAACTTCGTCTACACCATCAGCAGCGGCCTCTATCTGACCGCCGGGGTGCTGTACTTCACCCAGGCGGTTCACCTTCCGGCCGCCCAGGTGGGGATCGGACTCGGCATCGCCGGATTCGTCTCGCTCGTCATGGGCATGGCCGTCGGCCATCTCGCCGACAGACACGGCGCACGGGGCGTCTACGCGATCACTCTCGTCGTCCGGGCACTGGCGACGGCCTGCTTCCTCCTGGTGGACAGCTTCTGGCCGTTCGTCCTCGCGGTATGCGCGGCCACCGGGGCGCAGGCCGCCGGGGTGGCCGCCCGCTCCCCGCTCATCAGGCATTACGGAGGAGACCGGCCGCAGGAGTTCCGCGCCCATCTCCGTGCCGTCACCAACATCGGCGTCTCCCTCGGCGCCCTGCTCGCGGGCTGGGCCGTCCAAGTCGGCACCCGTACCGCCTACCAACTCCTGGTCGTCGGCATCGCGATCGCCTGCGCGGCTTCCGCGGCCGTCCTGGTCCTGCTTCCCGCGGTCATGCCCGGACCTGTCGTCGACGGCCCTCGCTGGGTCGCCTTGCGGGATCGGCCCTACCTTCTGATCACCGCGCTCGACGGCATCATGGCCATCCAGTTCAAGGTGCTCACCGTGGCCGTTCCGCTCTGGCTGGTCGAGGCCATCACCGCCCCGCACTGGCTCATTTCGGGCGCCATGCTCGTCAACACCCTCATCGTCATCGCGTTTCAGGTGCGGGCCAGCCGCACCATCGACTCCCCCGCAGCCGGCGCAGGCGCCTACCGACGATCGGGCTTGGCCTTCCTCGTCTCCTGCTCGCTGCTCTCGCTGACCGCGGGGATGCCGCCGTGGGCCGCGGCCACGCTGCTCATGGTCGCGGTCGTGATCCACACGATCGGTGAGATGTGGCACTCCGCCGCAGGCTTCGAGGTGTCCTTCGCCCTCGCACCGCAGCACGCCACCGGCCAGTACCTGGGCGTTTTCGGCCTGGGCGCCGGCCTGGCCGAAGCACTCGGGCCGAGCCTGCTCATCTCGCTCTGCATCACCTGGGGCCGCCCCGGGTGGTACGTCGTAGGAGCACTGTTCACCGTGACCGGCCTCATAGCACCCCTTGCCGTCCGCCGGGCGGAGTACCGGCAGCGGTTCCGGCCCACACACATCGAAGCCCTCGGCAAGGCACCGGTCGCCTGAACGCGCCCGATGGCGGGACGGGCGGAACCGAGTCCCCATTGACGGACGGTCTCAGAGTTCGCCCGCCGGATGCAGTTGGGCGAACTCACCGGCGAGCATGCCCATCATGACGAGATCGTGGTGCCGGCCGGCAAAGAACACATGGTCGCGGAGGCGTCCCTCCTCCACGAACCCGAGCCGACGGTGAAGGGCCAGCGACGCCTCGTTGTGTGCGAAGATCCGCGCCTGGCACCTGTGGAACCGCCGCTCGGCGAACATGAAGCGCAGCAGCAACAGTACGGCTTCTGCCGCGTAGCCGTTGCGCCGGTGATCGGCGCCGATGGTGATGCCGTACTCGAACCAGCCCGACCGCGGATCGGCGTGGAACGAACCCACAGCTCCGACCGTTTCCCCCGTGTCGGCGGCTTCGATCGCCAACTGGAAACAGTCTCCGTCGGACTTGGCGGCTGCCTGCTCCTTCGCCCAGGCACGATGGCCCTCCGCGGATCGAGGCGGGTTCAGCAGGTCTCCCAACCGCTCCTCGTCCTCGGCGAAGCGCATGAACGCGGTCCAGTCGTCGGGCTCGATACCGCGCAGGCGTATCCGCTTTCCCGTCCAGAACGATGTCATCCCGCCATCGAATCACGCGGCCGGATTCGACGTCCAGAGCTTGCAGGACTTCCCGAATGGCCGCTGACCAGGCAATTCGCGGTGGAGCTCCAGACCTTCGCGACCTGCCTCCCAACGCGCTTGCGGGACTTGTCGGTAGGGTCACGCCCATGAGCGTCGAGGTGGAGGTCGTCCGCGGGGCGACCGACGAAGTGGTCGAAGCAGTCTCTCGCCTTCTGCCCCAGCTTTCGAGGACGGCCGGTGCGCCCGACCGGGAGTCGGTGGCCGAGTTGTTGCGCAGCGACGCCAACACCCTGCTGGTGGCCAGGGTCGAAGGACGAGCGGTCGGCATGCTGACGCTGATCATGTTTCCGCTGCCATCAGGTGTACGGGGCCGCATCGAGGATGTCGTGGTCGACGAGGCGGCCCGGGGGCACGGCGTGGGGGCGGCGCTGACGGAGGAGGCACTGCGCCTGGCCGAGGCGGCCGGGGTCCGGACGGTCGACCTCACCTCGCGTCCGTCCCGTCAGGCAGCGAATCGGCTGTACGAACGCCTGGGATTCCAGGCCCGCGACTCCAAGGTCTACCGGTTCGTGGTGCAGCCGTAGGGAGATTGGGCCTCGATCCACACACATGATGGGCCCGCTGCCGTTCGCGGGAGTCAACCGCACCATCGCCGTTGATGGGATCCCGCCCCGCTGTGTTGCACAGTCGGCGCGCTCGTTCCTGAGCGAGGTGAATCATCCACCCGGCGCGGTGCGTCGAGGAGGTGCACCGAGCCGACCTGTATCGGTCGGCTCGGTGCAACACGTGGCCCCGGTCGCCGCCGTCGACGGCTCCGCTGCGTGGGCTTGCGCCCGCCGAGGTCATGCGCCGGCCAGCAGCGCCTCCAGTGCGACGGCCGTATCCGGATGGCGACCGATCAGTGCCACACCTGCCGGGCCGGAGTCCGCCGTCTCCCACGTCCCCTCGCAACCCAGCAGACTCGCCACCGCGTCGCACGTCGCCGGGTGTGCGGCGAGCAGCGTGCAGCCGTGGCCGCCTTCCGCGTGGCGTGCCGGATGCGCGGCTTCCGGCTCCGGCTGGGCCCGCCACGGTGGCACCCACGTGTCCAGCGCCGCGAGCCGGCCGGGGAAGGTCCGCCCGGCCTCGCGGATCAGCAGGGGGGCCAGCTCCGCGCCGCCCGATCGCAGAGTGGTGATCAGGGTCGGCAGCCACGGCAGGAGCACCGGGTCCGGCAGCCGTCCGAACGCGTTCGACACCGCCTCCACCACGAAGTCGGTGAGGCCCGGGACAGGATCCAACGCGTACAGGAAGCCACTGAGGTAACGCGGATAGGCGGGCACCACCAAGGGATTGCCCAGCAACTCGTCGCACCTCGCCCGAAGGTCCTCGCGGGAGAGACGTCCGAGCTGCACCTGGGCCGCCCACAGCAGCGCCGTCTTCGACGACTCCTGCGGATGCGACTGGACCACTGCCAGTTCCAGTTGGGTCCGGTCGCACCCCAGCGACAGCGCGAGGCTCTCCATGCTGAACAGGAAACCCAGCATGGCCGCCACTTGGCGGACGGTGGCGTCGTCGTCGGTGAACGCCGTCGGCAGCAGGGTGCAGTAGTGGGCGTATCCGGTCTTGACGAAGGACTCGATCCAGGGCGGCAGCACCGGCTCGCTGGTGCGGTAGTACGCCAGCAGCCTCCGCACCCGGCGCAGTACCTCCGGTGCGCCGTCGACGCTGCGTTCGGCCGACAGCACCTCCAGGGCGTGTGTGCCCAGCTCCTCCGCGAGGCGGCGGCTGCGCAGGTACAGCGTCGCGTCCTCGACGGCTTCCAGGACGGTCGCCGCGGTGGCGCGCCGGTCGTACGCCGTGCGGCGCAGGCGCTGCTCCAGCACCTGCTCGATGCTGACGCCCTCGTAGCCGAGCTCGATGAGCGCACGCTGGTAGGTGCCGAGCGCGAGGTCCCACGACTCCTGGATCGGCCGCTCCCCCAGCTTCCGCTCGCCCATGATCGGCCGTGCGGCACCCTGCGGCATCAGGTAGCGCAGCATCCACAACATGTCGGAGCACCGCTCCAGTTCCGGCTGGGACACGATGTCCAGCAACGCCCGTTGCACACCCCCCTGCTGGAGCTTCAGCCCAAGGGGTGCGAGCCGGTCGTGCACGTCGCGGGCCAGGGGTGGCAGCGCGTCGTAGCCGACCTGGCCGACCCGGTCGCCGCCCATCATGATCTCCACGAGGCGCCGCACATCGCGCCGGCCGGGCACGGTGTCCTTCTCGATGCAGGTGACGGCCGCGTCCTGGAAGTCGTACGGCGTGGGCCTGGCCCGGTCGCGCATTCCGGCCAGCAGGATCGACGTCTCGAACACCGCGATGGCGTCGGCGGTGGAGGCGAGGTATCCGTTGCGGCGCGCAGCGCGCACGATCTCCACCGACCAGCCGAGCAGTTCGGCCTCGTCCAGCCGGTCCAGGGCGGGCGGTTGCCGCAGGAAGCCGGTCAGCTTGTCCGAGGGCGGGAGATCCGGTACGGGATCCACCGCGGCCGCGACCTTCCTGGCCCGCGATTTCTTCGTGCCCGCCTGTCCCGCCAGGCGGTACGGCTCCACGCGCGTGCGTCTGACGTTCTTCGCCCACACGGTGGCGGCGATCGACACCGAGCCTGCGGCGAGGCCGAATTGCGCCTCGATCGCCGCATGGCTGGACGGAATCAGGCCGTGCTGCCACGTGGTGGCGCTGGGCGGGCTGATCTCGAAGGTGTCCGTGCCGTGCACGCCGAACTCCGCCACCCGGCTGGCCGCGTGGAAGGCGCCGCAGACATAGAGGCAGTCCGCGGGATCGGCACCGGTCGCGGCCAGGTGCTCGCGCATCCTGGTCCACATATGGCGTTCGCGGTCCTCGTCCACGCGGACCCGGTGGGGGTCGCCCGGTGCGAGTCGCCGGAAGAGGCTTCCGATCAGAAGCATGACCTGGCGGTAGGTGTCGTGGTCGCTGTCACCGAGCGGCAGCTCGACGTACTGGTGCCACCATTCCGACCAGTGCCGCACCTTGCCGTGGCGCAGCAGGTGTTCCTCCAGCTCGGCGAAGCGCGGTCGCAGATCTCCGATCTCCACGCCGACGGCGTCGCCGTGCAGCGCGGCCTCCTCCTCGACGGGAGGTGCGTCCGGGTCGGCCGGCTCGGTGGTCTCCGTTCCGCGCGCGTCCCACTGGAAGACGTGGTCCGAGGAGCGGTCGACGAGGACCAGTTCGACGCCCGGCGTGTCCAGTGCGTAGGCGATCGCCTGGTACTCGGCGGAGGCCTCGGTGATCGGTGCGACCACCGACAGCGGGGACCACTCGGCCGGGAAGCCGTCGACCTCGGTCGCGAACGACTGGACCGCCACCGGCAGCTTGCAGTTGCGCAGTTCCGTCAGCAGCGGTGCCATGTCCTCGCACAGTTCGAGGTACACGACCTTGGGCTGCTTCTCCCGCAGCCGGCGGGCCATCGCGATCGCCGAGGCGGGCGAGTGATGGCAGACGGGGAAGATCTCGAGCGGCTCGCGGACCGCGTGGTCGACGTCGTCGACGATGCCGAGGAGGATGCCCTCCAGGGCGTCGGGCCCGTCGGCGAACGACGCGGCGGCCTCCTGCAGTTGGGCACGCAGTCCTTCGAAGGTCCCCTCGTGGGTGCTGCTCATGACAGGGTGGCGATCGCGTCGCGGCCGCCCTCCAGGAACTCCGGCCAGGATCCGCCCTCTTCCTTGCTGCGCGGCTCGACGACGCCGTGCAGGTACTTGTTGAGGATGGCCAGGTCCTCGGGCTCGCGCCGGGCCAGCGACCCGACGAGCGAGGAGGCCAGCGTGCGGGCGGTCAGGGCACGCTCGCCGAAGAAATTGCTGTACAGCACCGCGTCCTCGAGCACGCCGATCTGCTCCGCGGTGGACAGCGCGGACTCCAGCTTCTCGTCGTCGCTGCCGGCCGCCGCCGCCGAGGCCCGCAGGTCGGCGAAGCTCTGCAGCAGTACGTCGAGGAGTGTCGGCGGCACTTCCAGTTCGATCTGGTGACGGCGCAGCAGTTCCTCGGTGCGGAAGCGGACGATCTCCACCTCGCTCCTCTTGTTCGTCACCACCGGGATACGGACGAAGTTGAAGCGGCGCTTGAGCGCCGAGGACAGGTCGTTGACGCCACGGTCACGGCTGTTCGCGGTGGCGATGATCGAGAAGCCGGGCTTGGCGAAGACGATGCTGTCGCTGTCCAGTTCGGGAACCGAGATGTACTTCTCGGACAGGATCGAGATCAGCGCGTCCTGCACGTCGCTGGTGGAGCGGGTGAGTTCCTCGAAACGGCCGATGGCGCCGGATTCCATCGCGGTCATGATCGGCGAGGGGATCATCGATTCCCTCGACTGACCCTTGGCGATGACCATCGACACGTTCCAGGAGTACTTGATGTGGTCCTCGGTGGTGCCGGCCGTGCCCTGTACGACCAGCGTGGAATTGCGGCAGATCGCGGCGGACAACAGCTCGGCCAGCCAGCTCTTGCCCGTGCCGGGGTCACCTATGAGCAGCAGGCCCCGGTCGGAGGCGAGCGTGACGATGGAGCGCTCGACGAAGCTGCGGTCGCCGTACCACTTCTGCGCGATCTCCCGGTCCAGGCCGTCGGAGCGCTCGGAACCCAGGATGAACAGGCGGACCATCTTCGGGGACAGCCGCCAGGAGAAGGGCTTGGGGCTGTCGTCGATGGATTCGAGCCACTCCAGTTCCTCGGCGTACTTGATCTCGGCGGGGGCGCGCAACAGGTCGGACATGACAGGGCCTTTCTAAGCGTCTGAGCGTCTCTAGGCGAGGAATGTCTTGAGCTCGTGGACGAGCTTGCGGATGTGGCCGGAGAGCACCGGCGTACCGAGGTCCTTGAAGCGTTCGCGGAACCACGGGTTGACACTGCCGCGGCCGGAGCTGGTGACCGAGCCGACGGGTATGAACTTGGCTCCCGAGCGGTGAATGGCGACCATGCTCTCGAACAGTGGCTCGGTCTGCCATTCGTAGAAGTCGGAGATCCACACCACGACGGTGTTGCGGGGCTCGGCGATCTTCGGCTGGGCCAGTGCCATGGCCACCGTGCCGTCGGTGCCGCCCCCGAGGTTGGTGCGCAACAGGGTCTCGAAGGGGTCGTGCACCCAGGGCGTGAGGTCGAGGGCCTGTGTGTCGTACGCGATCAGGTGGACGTCCACCTTCGGCAGCCCGGCGAAGATCGACGCCAGGATGGTGCAGTTCACCATCGAGTCGACCATCGAGCCCGACTGGTCCACGACGACGATCAGCCGCTGGGGTGTCGTCTTGCGGACCGTGTGCCGGTAGTAGAGACGGTCGACGTAGAGCCGCTCCTCCTCCGGGCTCCAGTTGGTGAGGTTCTTCCAGATCGTGCGGTCGAGGTCGAGGTTCCGGAACACCCGCTTGGGCGGGACGGAACGGTCCAGGGCGCCCACCGTGGCCTTCTCGACCTGGGTGCGCAGTACTTCGGCGACCTCGTCGACGAAGCGGCGGATCAGGTCCTTGGCGTTGGCCAGGGCCACGCCCGAGAGGTTGTTCTTGTCGCGCAGCAGCTGTTCGATCAGCGACATGCTCGGGGTCAGCTGCGCGGCGAGCCGGGGGTCGGCCAGTACCTCGCGCAGGTGCATCCGCTTGACGAGGTCGGCCTCGATCGTGCCGAGTTCCGGGCCGATGGCCGGAATCAGCCGACTGAGGTCGGGGGTCGTGCCGCCACCGCCGCTGCCGGTCGGGCTTGCACCAGGCCCTGCGGTCCGTCCCCCGGCACGGCCACCACGCAGCTCGCCGGGTTTGCAGCCGAGCGCGCGCTCCAGCCAGCCCGCGTCGGACTGCCAGCGCGCCAGCTGTCCGGCGGTGACCGTGCCCGAGCCGGAGGCGAAGACGTTGAGCAGCACCTTCGACACCAGCGCCGCCCGTCGTACTTCGGCGGCCCGGTCGCGTGCGTCGTCGGGGTCGGGGGCGGGTGCCATCAGGCCGTCGAACTCGGCGACCAGCTCCGGGTGGCGCTGCACGATCGAGTCGACGGAGACCTGTGGGTCCAGAAGTGCGGAGGGCAGGCCGATGTCCTCGACGACGGCGAGGCTCGCGGATTCCAGCGTGCCCTGTTCCTCCTGGTCGAAGATCCGGGCGAGGAGCCGCCAGTACAGCACCTGGCGGCGGTTGTCCTGGGGGTCCGCCTCCGGGGTCCGCGGGGTCGTGTTCTCGGTGGTTCGTTCCGTCGTGTGCTCCGTCATTTCCGCAGCAGCCTCCCCGCACGCTCCCGCAGCACGGTCACGGCGTCGGTGGCGGCCTTCTCGGCCTTGACTCCGGTCTTGTCGGTCGTGCCGCCGGCCCATCCCCCGGCGTGGATCGCGACAGCCTTCTTCCGTACGGTCGTCTCGACGGCCAGGGGCTGGACGCGGTACGTCCCGGCGTCCCAGCGGAGCAATCCGATGCACGCGCCGGATGCCGCGACGGCCTCGGGGGTGAGCGGTCCGGCGGTCGGAATGCGGTCGGTGTCGACGGCGAGAGGGTCTCCGGCGAGGGTGAACGTCAGTGCGTCGTCGTCCTTGTGGGCGGCGTAGCCCTCCAGGAACACGGGGACGGCGATGCGTGCCGGGTGCCGGTCCAGGGGTGCGGTCGCCACGTCGGTGGCGGTGGGCAGCGCGACGCGGGCGGTGGCGAAGGCGTCGGCGGGCTCGCCCCGGCGTGCGTGCTCGTCGCTCCAGACCAGGTCGCCCTCGGTGGTGACCGGCATGTCGGTGAGGTCCATCGAGCGGCCTTCACTGACGGCTGCCAGGAGCGACATGTGCGGGCGGAGCAGTTGCCAGAGCCCTGCTCCGACGACCGTGTCGGGCTTCGGTACCGATATTCCGGCACGCACCAGGCGGGGCGACGCACCGTCCGCGGGCTCGAACACCGCGTGGACCTGGGCCTGTACGGCGGTCGCGTGTTCATGGACGTCGACGCCGAGGGGCAGGAGGCGGCCGGTGGCCGTACCGGTCACCGGCACATCGGCCGCACCGGGCAGCGTCAGCAGCAGCGCGCGTGCCCACAGGTCGGCCCAGCGTCGTGCCGGGATCCGCTCCAGGGACGTGCCCGGGCAGGACGCGGCAAGTTCGGCGGCGAATCCGTCGAGGAGCGTCGCCAGGCGGCGCAGCGCGGGGTCCGGAAGCATCGCGGAGATGACCGGCGCCGCCCCGGAGACCACGTCGTGGTCGATGCCCTGCCACCCGGAGCGCGCCAGATCGGACAGCCAGGACCGGGCGGCGGCGAGCAGGTTCGCCCCCTGCTGCCCGGTGGGCGACGGGACGGCCTCCTCGCTGCGGGGTCGGCCGGTCGCCTCCTCGATGCGAGTCATCAGTGCGTCGTGGACGGAACCGAGGAGTGCGGTGCGTGCGGCGGCGAGGGCGACGAAATGGTCCTCGCTCGCGGCTCCGCCCGCCGCCTTCTCCGCCGCCTCGGCGACCCTGGCGGCGAGCGGGGTCCCGGCGACCGCGTGGGCGAGTCCGGTCAGCCCGGTGGTCTGGGCGGGTTGCGGACGGAGCAGGCCGGCGACGAGCGCCCGGTCGAAGGCGTCGACGGCCGTGAGGGCTTCATCGAGCCCGGTGATGGTCTCCGAGAGCAGGTCGGTGCGCATCATGCCACCGCCCTGGTCGGCGGGAACCACTGCATCTCCGGCAACGGTGCAGTGGTCGGGGTGAGTTCGAGGTAGGCGAGGTGGCGCAGGAACCGGCTGAAGACGGGTGCGGCGGCCTTGCTGTCGCCCTGCGGCGGACGTGCGTCGCTCATGCCGGCGGTGATGGTGTGCGCGCTCGGCTCCCCGTCCGCGGTCTCGACTTTCAGGTAGCGGGCGACGCGCTCGGCGCCGTACTGCAGTACCGCCTCGTTGACCAGGGCCCGGATGTGATTGCAGAACGACCCCCGCGCGCCGCCGCACGGCCGATTGTTGTTGGTGCTGCAGGCGAACGTGTAGGTACCGGCGGCGACCGACGACACATAGACCCGGCCGATGTCCGAGCCGCTGGACACCACACCCTGCAGGCGTCCGTCGGCCAGCTCGACGAACGGGACTTTGGCCAGCTTGCGCGGTCGTGCGGGTGCTGTCACCCGTGCCGTGCTCGACCTCTCCCAGTCTGACAACGCACCACTCCTCTGTGCACCAGGGCGACTTCCGCGCCACAACGGCAGGACACGACCGAACGTACCTGCGACCACTGACAACGCCCGGTCGCGGACGCACGACGGTCCCCGTACCTGGCTGCGCATCGGACGCGCGTGGAGCCCGCTGCCCTGATCCCGAGCCGTGCTCCGCACGCCGGCTGCGGCACTTGTCCTGAGGCCCTGAGCGTGGGCTGTCGACGGTGCGGCCCGCTTCGGAGAGGGCCCCGGGGCACGAGGCGCGGAGCGGAGCGCGCCGTGCCCCGGGCAGGTGTCAGAGAGTGCGGGCTGCTCCTCGGGGGGCCCCGATCCCTCCGCCCGAGGGCAGCGGGTAGAGCGGGATGGCGACGAGGTCGTACTGGGGGCACGGCGTCGTGATGCACTGCTTCGGCGACGGCACACAGACATGTCCGGCAGGCGCCACGACGGCGGCACATGGGGTCGCCCGTGGTGCGACCGGATCTTCTCCGGCGGACGCCGGGCTCGTCATGGTCAGGGGCAGGGCGGTGAGAGCGACCGCCGTGGCGGCACGCAGCAAGTTCTCGATCACAAGCAGCAGAGATAGCCGCACACCAGCGCGGCGTCGCACCGGCGGAGGGGTCAATCACCCGTTCGGGTCGCGATGTTCACCATCGGAACGTACTTCCCATTTTAGGAGAAAGGGCTGTGGCACCTCGCCGGACGCTCGGGACGGTCACGCCGACCCGGCGCTCCGGGTACGTACAACCTTTTGTGCACCTCGCGTGTCGAGGGGGACGTTTCGTTGCTTGAGTCAATGAGTCAAGGAGTCCCGTTGCGCAGATCTGTCACGGCTGCTGCCGTGATCACAGCTGTCGTTGCCGTCCCGCTGGTCCCGACAGCGTCTTCCGCCGCATCCCCCTACAAGGGAGCCAACACCGCAGCCGTCCAGGACGACTTCAACGGCGACGGCTACCGCGACCTGGCGGTCGGTGCTCCGTCCGCGGCCAATGGCAGCGTGGCGGAGGCCGGAGCGGTCGTCATTCTCTACGGTTCGGCCTCTTCGGTCAGTGCCACGCGCCGGACCGTCATCACGCAGGCGACGTCCGGGATCCCGGGCGATCCCGAGGCATGGGACGGCTTCGGCCGGACCGTGGCCAGCGCCGACCTGGACCGGGACGGATACGCGGACCTGCTGGTGGGTGCGCAGGGCGAGGATGTCGGCGGCAAGGACGGCCGGGGCTCCGTGACCGTCGTGTGGGGCGGCTCCGGTGGGCTGAAGGGCGGCGCGAGCATCTCACCGCCCGCCGGTTACGGGGATGGACGCACGTACTGCGGTTTCGGCATGTCCCTGGCCACGGGGGACATGAACGGTGACGGCGCCCCGGAGGTCTCCATCGGCTCCCGATGCGAAGGGGCCTCGTACACCGGCCCCTTCTCCCGCACCGGAAAGGGCGCCTCCAACTACCGGGAATGGCGCATGGGCGATACCCGCGGCGTGGTGATGGGCGATGTGAATCACGACGGCAGGGCGGAGCGGTTCTGGCTGCCGGGTCCCTCGGACGACGACCTCCGCGGATCGGTCTACATCGACAACGGCCCTCCCGGCGATGACGGCCTCGATACCAGGCCCGTCGAACTCCCCTACGCCGACGGCCATTCCGGCCGTATCGGAGATGTCAACGGCGACGGCTACGGGGACCTCGTCACCGGCATCGCCGAGGACGACTCCCTTTCCGGCGGCACGGGCTCGGCGCACCGCGGTGGCGAGATCCAGGTGCTGTACGGCAGCGCGCAGGGCATCACCACCGCCCAGCGCCCGAAGATCTTCCACCAGGACACGGCGGGGGTCCCCGGCGTCGCGGAGAACGCCGACCGGTTCGGCCAGTCGCTCAGCATCGGAGACGTGAATGCCGATGGCTACGCCGACGTTCTCGTCGGCTCCCCCGAGGAGGCGGTCGGCACGCGCAAGTCGGCCGGCACGGCCGTGCTGCTGCGCGGTTCCGCCTCCGGCCTGACCACGGCGAAGGCGGCCGGATACACCCAGGACACCGCGGGCGTGCCGGGCGCCGCCGAGACCGGGGACCAGTTCGGTGCCGCGGTGCACCTTGCCGACCTCAACAAGGACGGCAGGGCCGAGACGATCGTCGGCGTGCCCACCGAGAACAGCGACGGCTGTGTGTGGGTCGCCCGTGGCTCGGCCTCCGGGCCCGTCCTGAGCGGCTCGGTCAACCTGTGCGGCAAGAGTGCCGGAATCACCGTCCGCGACGCCAAGGGCTACTTCGGTGCGGCGCTGACCGGCGTCCACACAGAGAGCTGACACCCGTACGTCCGGTCGCGCGGAACGCGACGCGGCCGGACGTACGCCGGGGGCCGATCACCGTACGGACGTCGGCCCTCGCCTCGCCCGCGGTCTCATCCCACTCCGTCGGCTCCTCAGAGGAGAAGGCGTAACAGATGCCCGCAGGCGGCCTGTTCGCTCGGGTGCCGAGCGATGACCTCGTAGGTACCGCGTTCGTACGCGCCGGTCTCCCACACCCCATCGGGTGCCTGCCGCAGGAACAGGAAGTCCGTGGGGGTGGGGACCGGTTCGTGGACGCCCTCGATGCGGTAGTAGCCGTCGGCCACGCCTGCCCGGCTCAGCGCCGCGTGCAGCTCCCGGCGGTCCACGCCGAAGCTATGCGCCGGCGGACGTGAGGTAGTCGTGCTCCAGCAACCACTTGACGTTCAGCCGCTGACCCTGGCCCGGGTCGAGGAAGACCGCGTCCAGCTTGATCTGCTGACCGCCGCCCGGCTGCTCGAACCACGGGGCGATGCTGCCCTGCCACACCCAGAAGGGCTTGGCCACCTTGTAGACGCGGTAGTCACAAGCGACGGCTGCGTCACGGGTGTTGAGGTTCTGCGGCGGCAGCGCACGCTCGGCGTACGCGTCACCGGCGGGTGCCAGGTAGCCGCCGTACTCGGAACCGAAGCGGTCCAGACGCTGGCCCGGACGCAGCTTGGTCGGCTCCTTGTCGATCTGCCCGTTGACCTGACCGAATCCGTCGTTGGGCGGGTACTTCCAGCTGCCGGAGTCGGCGGGGCCCTCCCAGTACTTCTTCAGGAAGGCCTGCGGGGACAGGATTCCGGTGCGCTTGTACCCCTTGAGGAGCGGGCCCACGGGCGCCAACCGGGTGTTCGGAAGCCACTTGGGACCGAGTCGGGCATCGCCGCGGAACTCACCGGTGCAGGGCTCGTGGCGGACCTTGGACGAAGACGACCGGTCCTCCGGCTTCGCCGACGCGCTCGCGGCGGGGGCCGCGATGAGCCCGGCGGTGATGCCGAGCACGGCAAGCACGTTGCGCATGCGGTTCATTCAGGTGTCCCCTCGGGTGCTGAAGATCATTCACGGTAACTGACGAAGAGTAACCACTCATTCACCCACAGCGTCCGCACCGTGCCGCTGAAAACCGGCCATCCTGTCGGGCTCCGCGGTGGCTCCCGCTGCGACGAGGAGGGCGACCGTTTCAAGATGGGGGCCGCCGATCGCCCAGTCCAGGGGGGTGCCTCTATGTTCTTCGTCAAGCGTGCAGGAGGCTTCGGTCCGGGCTCGATGTTCTCCGTGGGGCATGAGACTGTCTGGTTGTGTCGGA
>NZ_JBHVWT010000021.1:0-108351 GCF_042882135.1 Streptomyces sp. NPDC058240 | reverse complement strand
GTCATGCGGTCCAAGTCCGGCACCATCCGGAAGATCGACTCCACGCACCGGCTCTCGAAGCTGCGCGCCTACAGCGCGATCGACTTCGACCGCGCGAAGTAGGTCCGGAAGCGGAAAAATCCGGTCCCGGTCCCGGAACCGGTCCCGGAAGCAGAACGCGAAGAGGCGCCCCCCATGTGCGGTGGGGGCGCCTCTTCGCGTAGCCGCCGTCGAGGCAGTGCGCGCACGAATGCGGGGCCGTACGCACCCGGGCCGGCCGGGTCCCCGGTCAGCCCGCCGCGGCGATGCGGCCCGTCGCGCCGGAGGACGCGGACGAGGCCTTGAGCTCCATCTCGCGCCGCCTGCGACGGGCGAGCACCACACGGCGTTCGGCGGCGGTGAGACCGCCCCACACCCCGTACGGCTCCGGTTGCATGAGCGCGTGCTCCTGGCATTCGATCATCACGGGACAGCGCGCGCAGACCCGCTTCGCGGACTCCTCGCGCGCGAGTCTGGCAGCAGTCGGCTCCTTCGACGGGGCGAAGAACAGCCCGGCTTCGTCCCGGCGGCACACCGCCTCCGAATGCCAGGGGCCGGCCTGGTCCTCCCGCGCGGGAGTGCGCTGGGAAGGGACGGCGGCGACCTGCAGGGGCTGATGCGGCAGTTGCAGCACGGTCTACTCCTGACGACGGCTTCGCGAGCGAGAGACGATGCAGCATTCCCTACCCGTTGTGCGCGCGCCCATGCACTGAGTGGCACCCGGTCCAGGGTGCGGAATTGCGGCCGACCAGGAAATTGGCTTGTTTTCGAAGGGGTTAGCAGGGGCCGCAGGGGTTCGCGGGAGCTTTCGTGAGTTCTCGGCGGTTCGCGGCGGTTCTCAGTAGTTCCCGGTACCGCCCGGGGTCCCGGCGGAGAGAGCGCGCCGCCCCTATCCGAGGTATTTGCGCAGCCGGTCCTGGAGATCCGCGATGAACTTCCCGCGCTTGGGCTTCGCCTCGACGCTGCCGAACACGGAATATCCGTTGACGACGACCACTGGTGCTTCGGGGTCCGCGGATTCCAGGGTGGCAACTTCGAAATTACCGAAGACACCCGTGCCGCTGCCGCGCAGCGAGATGTTCTCGGGGACCTTGACGTCGACACTCCCGAAGATGGAAGTCGCGTTGATGACCGTGAGTCTCTGACCGAAAAGCGCCTCGGTCAGATCGACCTCCACGCTGCCGAAGAGCGCGAAGGCGTTCGTACGGCCGCCGACCCGCCAGCGACCCTTGCGGGTCGAACTGCTGAAGATCGCCACCAGGTTGTCGGCGGGGCCCGTGGGGCCCTCGTGGCCGTAGGCGCCGGGGGCGGCGGCCGAGCGGGCGGCGCCCGGCGGCGCGGGCAGATCCCGTACCAGCGGTTCCAGCTCGCCGACGGTCTTGGCGCGGTAGACCGCGTCGACCCGCTCGGCGTGCTCCTCGGCGGTCAGCCGGCCCTCGGCCATGGCTTCCCGCAGGATGTCCGCGATCCGGTCGCGGTCCGCGTCGGAGGCGCGGATGCCGGCCGGCTCCGCCGGTGCCGCTGGCTGCTGGGGCTGCTTTTCGAGGTCCACCGACCCAGCGTACCCAAACGCGATAGATCGCGACTAGCCCCTGCCCCGCCTCCGCCGTGTCGGCCACCCCCGGCCCCGGGGCGGCCGAACTGAGCCCTACCTCACAACTTCGGCACCCGTGCGGCGTTCTACCCTGGTGGGTGCGCTGCCCAAGGGAGGTCAGCCGCCGTCTGCCGAGTGAGGAATGGCCGTAATGCCAGAGTTTGCGTACTCCGATCTGCTCCCCCTGGGAGAGGACACCACGCCGTACCGTCTGGTGACCTCCGAGGGTGTCTCCACCTTCGAGGCCGACGGTCGTACGTTCCTCAAGGTCGCTCCGGAGGCGCTGCGCACCCTGGCCGCCGAGGCCATGCACGACATCTCGCACTATCTGCGCCCCGCCCACCTGGCGCAGCTGCGGCGGATCGTGGACGACCCCGAGGCGTCGTCGAACGACAAGTTCGTCGCGCTCGACCTGCTGAAGAACGCGAACATCGCCGCGGCGGGCGTGCTGCCGATGTGCCAGGACACCGGCACCGCGATCGTGATGGGCAAGCGCGGGCAGAACGTCCTCACCGAGGGCGGTGACGAAGAGGCGCTGTCGCACGGCATCTTCGACGCCTACACCAAGCTCAACCTCCGCTATTCGCAGATGGCTCCGCTCACCATGTGGGAGGAGAAGAACACCGGCTCGAACCTGCCCGCCCAGGTCGAGCTGTACGCCACCGACGGCGGCGCGTACAAGTTCCTCTTCATGGCGAAGGGCGGCGGCTCGGCCAACAAGTCGTTCCTCTTCCAGGAGACGAAGGCCGTGCTGAACGAGGCCTCCATGATGAAGTTCCTGGAGGAGAAGATCCGTTCGCTGGGTACGGCCGCCTGCCCGCCGTACCACCTGGCGATCGTCGTCGGCGGCACGTCGGCCGAGTTCGCGCTCAAGACCGCGAAGTACGCCTCCGCGCACTACCTGGACGAGCTGCCCGCCGAGGGCTCGCCCACCGGCCACGGCTTCCGGGACAAGGAGCTGGAGGAGAAGGTCTTCGAGCTGACGCAGAAGATCGGCATCGGCGCCCAGTTCGGCGGCAAGTACTTCTGCCACGACGTGCGCGTCGTCCGCCTCCCCCGCCACGGCGCCTCGCTGCCCGTGGCCATCGCCGTGTCCTGCTCGGCGGACCGCCAGGCCACCGCGAAGATCACCGCCGAGGGCGTCTTCCTGGAGCAGCTGGAGAAGGACCCGGCCCGCTTCCTCCCGGACACCACCGACGAGCACCTCGACGAGGCGGGGGATGTCGTACGGATCGACCTCAACCGGCCGATGGACGACATCCTCGCCGAGCTGACCAAGTACCCGGTCAAGACCCGGCTCTCGCTGACCGGCCCGCTGGTCGTGGCCCGCGACATCGCGCACGCCAAGATCAAGGAGCGGCTGGACGCGGGCGAACAGATGCCCCAGTACCTGAAGGACCACCCGGTCTACTACGCGGGCCCGGCGAAGACGCCCGAGGGGTACGCCTCCGGCTCCTTCGGTCCGACGACGGCCGGCCGCATGGACAGCTATGTCGCGCAGTTCCAGGCGGCGGGCGGCTCCAAGGTGATGCTCGCCAAGGGCAACCGGTCCAAGCAGGTCACCGACGCGTGCGACGCGCACGGCGGTTTCTACCTCGGCTCGATCGGCGGCCCTGCCGCGCGGCTCGCGCAGGACTGCATCAAGAAGGTCGAGGTCGTCGAGTACGAGGAGCTCGGCATGGAGGCGGTCTGGAAGATCGAGGTCGAGGACTTCCCCGCGTTCGTCGTCGTCGACGACAAGGGCAACGACTTCTTCACCGAGCCCGCCCCGGCACCGACGTTCACCAGCATTCCGGTGCGGGGCCCGGGTCTCGCCTGACCCGCCGCCCCGCACGGGGCACGCATGACGTCACGGCCCCGCGGGGGCGTTCCGGCCGGGGAGATGCGGCCGAGACGCCCGTGCGGGGCCGTTCTCATGCCTCCAGCAGGCCCGACGTCGCGACCAGACAGCCGAGTTGGGCCCGGCTGTTGCTGCCCAGTTGGTCGGAGACCCTGCGCACGTGCTCGGCGACGCTGCGGCGGCTCATGCCGAGCCGCCGGGCGATCGACTCGTCCGTCTCGCCGCCCACGACCATCCTGCAGGCGCTTCGGTTCGTCCTCCCACAACGCCGCGCTGCCGGTCCACTCCGCCGCACTCGACGCCGCGCACCCCGCCGTGTTCGTCAGCGCGTTCTGGTGCCTGTGGGCGCTCGGGAACGTCGCCGCGCAGCAGGTGATCCAGCGGTGCGTCAGACGCACCGGGCGGACGGTGGGCGCGCCGGGCTTCGGGTACGGCACCTGTCTGATGTCCGGGGCCTTCATCCTGGCGTTCGCCGGGTTCCCCTGGGCGACGACCGCCGTGATCGCACTGGTGGCCGGGGCGGCGGACGGGCTCACGGAGGTCTCGTACACCTCCCATCTGCAGACGCTCCCCGCCGATCTGCGCGGTCATGCCTTCGGGCTCTCCGCGACCGTCGAGAACCTCGGGTTCGGCGTCGGCATGATCCTGGTCGCCGCGGCACTCGACAGGTACAGCCCGCTGACCGTGGTCGGCTGGTCGCACGGGGTGGCCGTCGTGGTCGCCGTGGTGTTCCTCATCAGGGTGACCCGGACGCGCGGGCGGACCGGCGTCCCCGCCGCCGATCGCGGTGGGCCGGTGCGGTGACGATTCCCCTACGACGTTATTCAGCCAATCTTGCGGCGGTCGCCGAGGGGCCTGGTACCCGGCGCGCCGTCCCGCACGCTCGCGGCACCGGGGCACGCGAGCCCGGCGTGATCCAAACGAGAGACCCTGGCCCGTCATCGGCGCGGCCGGTCGGGCACCGCCGCTTTCGCGCAGCGTGCCGCGCGACGGACTTGCGCCGTACGGGGCCGCTTTGGTGGGTTGTCGGACGTTCCCGAGGCGCTCCGTCACCCCCGCCTCGAACACCGCCCGCACCGCACCCAGCGGCCCGGCGCGGGTTCCTCCACCCTCACCGTCGAACACCGGAAAGGCGGACGCCGAATGACGCCGCTTCCCCACCGCAGCCACAGCCACGACCTGCTGTCCTTCATCAGCACCAGCCCTTCCCCGTACCACGCGGTGGCCAGTGCCGCCCAGCGCCTGGAGAAGGCCGGCTTCCGTGAACTGCGGGGCACGGACGACTGGACGGGCACGACCGGCGGCAGCTTCGTCACCCGTGGTGGTGCGCTGATCGCCTGGTACGTCCCCGAGGGCGCCCCGGCGCACACCCCCTTCCGGATCGTCGGCGCCCACACCGATTCGCCGAATCTGCGGGTCAAGCCCGCTCCCGACACCGCCTCCGCGGGCTGGCGGCAGATCGGTGTGGAGATCTACGGCGGCGTTCCGCTGAACACCTGGCTCGACCGCGATCTCGGCATCTCCGGGCGGCTCGCGCTGCGTACCCCGGGCGGCGGAACCGGCTCCCGGCTCGTCCAGATCGACGAACCCCTTTTGCGGGTGCCCCAGTTGGCCATCCATCTGGACCGTACGGTCAACGAAGGGCTCGCGCTCGACCGGCAGCGCCACCTCGCTCCGGTGTGGGCGCTCGGCGCCCACGAGGAGGGCGCGCTGCTGCGCCGGGTCGCGGCGGCCGCCGAGGCGGACCCGGACGAGGTGCTCGGCTGGGACCTGATGCTGCACGACATCCAACCGCCCGGATACCTGGGCGCGGACCGGGAGTTCGTGGTGTCGGCGCGGCTGGACAACCTGGTGTCCGTGCACGCGGGCGTCACGGCCCTGACGGGTGCGGCGACCGCGGCCGAGAGGCCCGCGTACATCCCGGTCCTGGCCGCCTTCGACCACGAGGAGGTCGGCAGCGGTTCGGAGACGGGTGCGCAGGGCCCGCTGCTGGAACGGGTCCTGAGCCGCTCGGTCACCGCGCGCGGCGGCAGTCCGGAGGACTGGTCCCGGGCCCTGTCCGGTGCCTTCTGCGTCTCCGCCGACATGGCCCACGCGGTGCACCCCAACTACGCGGAGCGGCACGACCCGGATCACCGTCCGCTGCCGAACGGCGGCCCCGCGCTCAAGGTCAACGTCAACCAGCGGTACGCCACCGACAGCACCGGCATGGCGGTGTTCGCGTCGGCGTGCGAGCGGGCGGGGGTGCCGTGGCAGCCCTTCGTCTCCAACAACGCGATGCCGTGCGGCACGTCGATCGGCCCGATCACCGGGGCCCGGCTGGGTGTGCCGACGGTCGACGTGGGGGTGCCGGGGCTGTCCATGCACTCGGCCCGCGAGCTGTGCGGGGCAAACGACCCCGGCCATCTGGCCGCCGTGCTGGGCGCGTTCGTGACGTCCGGCTGACCTGCGCCGACCGGCCCGCAGGGGCGGGACGGCCTCGGCCGCCCCGCCCCTCCACGCGCTGGTGGAACGGCCCCGCTACGCGAACCGCTGCTGCGCGCCGCCGTCGCAGCTCTGGAGCTTCAGCGGCTCCTTCGCCCCGGCCAGCGTCAGGCACAGCCCGGTCGAGGCCGCCGGGCGCAGGGTGCCCGACTGGCTCACGAACTGCTGGTTGGCCGCGCCCGAGCAGTTGTACACGATGAGCGTGGCGCCCGCCTTGTAGTCGGCGCCCGGCACGTCCAGGCACCGGTCGTGGCTCAGCGCCGTACGGAGGGTCTTGGTGCCGGAGTCGTACCACCAGCCCTGGTTGCGGCCACCGTGGCAGTCCCAGCCGCCGATCTTCGTGTCATTGCGGGTCACCGAGCCGGGGGCGTCCACGCAGGTGCCCGTGGCCTCGTTCTTCAGGGGCTTGAAGAGGTCGTCCCACGCCCCGGCCTGCAGGACCGGCTTTCCGGTGCTCGCCGGGTCGGCGCAGCTCGCCTCGCGCAGGTTCGAGTTGTAGATCTGGGTCAGGCAGGACGCGAAGGCGCCGTGGCCTCTCTCGTTCGGGTGGAAGGACTGCCGCAGGGAGTTGGAGTCCGGCGGGAAGTGCCCGAGGTCGATGTAGAGGCCGCGGGCCCAGGTGGACTCGCTGCAGACCTCGTGGCCGTGGAAGAGCCGGGAGTTGTCGAGGTAGACGGCTCCGGTGTCGGCGGCGGCCTTGCGCATGCCGCGCTCGAAGGCGGGCACGGCGGTGTTGCGGCCCCAGGCCGCGTCGGAGTCGTATCCGGCACAGCCGCCGGGAAGTTTCCCGGGGAAGTCCGGGTTGTCGTAGAAGTCCGGGCCGATGGGGCTCGGGTAGCCCATGACCACGAGCTTGTAGTCGCTGTCGCCGTAGCCGGCCCCGGACATGACGGTCTTCAGGTCGCGCACCGTCTTCTCGACCTTGGGGACGAGTCCGTCGACGCGCGCCTGCCAGCCGCCCTCGTACTTCGGCTGGCAGGTGCCCTGGGAGAGCACCCAGCGCGTGACACAGTCCGTCATGACCGGGCCGAACTGGAGGTCGTCGTTGGCACCCGCGACGAGCACGATCATCTTGATGCGGGTGTTGCGGGCCTTGATGGCGAGGTTGTCGCTCTGCACGAGCTCGTCGGCGTACTGCTTCGAGCCGCCGATCACGATGTTGCCGGTGTACGCGCCGGAGCAGGAGACGTTGTACGTGACGTCCGCCGGGATGCCGGTGCGGTGGATGGCCGAGTCGGGCGAGCGGTGGCACCAGTTGTCGGGGCCGTTGGTGCCGGCCTCGTACGTGCCGACGCCCTCGCCGGAGATCTCGCTGTCGCCGAGCGAGATCAGCCCGGTCTTGCGCTCGGCGAGCGGGCGCTCGGCCGGGTCGCCGTACAGCCGGGTGGCCTCGGCGGCGCGGATGGCCTCCAGTTCGGGCGACAGGGGGGTGGATGCGATAGTGCTGGAACCGGACCGGCCCGCCGCGCCGGCCGGTCCGGCGGCGGCCGCCATGCCGCCGAGTGCCGCCGCCATGGCCGCGGCGGCCGCGACCGTACAGCGAAGTCTGTGCCTGGTGCGCCTCATTGCGCCTCCCCGGGTTGTGGTTACCCCCGGTATTTACTGGTCGGTAGGCGACTTGGGAATAGACAGAACAAGACAAGTGCTCAACTTTTTCAGGAGGTTGAACGAGATGGACGAGTCACAGGCCGGTGCGCAGACCCCGGCGGGCGGCACGGATTTCCGCATCGAGCACGATTCGATGGGCGAGGTGCGGGTGCCCGCGGACGCCAAGTGGCGGGCCCAGACGCAGCGCGCGGTGGAGAACTTCCCGGTCTCCGGGCAGCGCCTGGAACGGGCCCACATCGAGGCCCTGGCCAGGATCAAGGCCGCCGCCGCCAAGGTGAACGCCGAGCTGAAGGTGCTGGACCCGGAGGTCGCCGCGGCCATCCAGGAGGCCGCCGCCGAGGTCGCCGAGGGGCACTGGGACGACCACTTCCCGGTCGACGTCTTCCAGACCGGCTCGGGCACCTCGTCCAATATGAACACCAACGAGGTGGTGGCCACGCTCGCCACCGAGCGCCTGGGCCGCGAGGTCCATCCGAACGACCACGTCAACGCCTCGCAGTCGTCCAACGACGTCTTCCCGTCCTCCATCCACATCGCCGCGACGGCGGCCGTCACCGGCGACCTGATCCCGGCGCTGGAACATCTGACGGCCGCCCTGGAGCGCAAGTCCGCCGAGTTCGCGACGGTCGTGAAGTCGGGGCGTACGCATCTGATGGACGCCACGCCCGTCACCCTCGGCCAGGAGTTCGGCGGCTACGCGGCACAGATCAGGTACGGCGTCGAGCGGCTGCGCGCCTCCCTCCCCCGCCTCGCCGAACTGCCCCTGGGCGGCACGGCCGTCGGCACCGGCATCAACACGCCGCCCGGCTTCTCCGCCGCCGTCATCGCCGAGGTCGCCCGCGCCACCGGGCTGCCGCTGACCGAGGCCCGGGACCACTTCGAGGCGCAGGGCGCGCGGGACGGGCTGGTGGAGACCTCGGGCCAGCTCCGTACCATCGCCGTCTCGCTCACCAAGATCTCCAACGATCTGCGCTGGATGGCGTCCGGGCCGCGCACCGGGCTGGCGGAGATCAGCCTCCCCGACCTCCAGCCGGGCTCGTCGATCATGCCGGGGAAGGTGAACCCGGTCGTTCCCGAGGCCGTGCTGATGGTCGCCGCCCAGGTGACGGGGAACGACACGACGGTCGCCGTGGCGGGCGCGGCGGGCAACTTCGAGCTGAACGTGATGCTTCCGGTCATCGCCAAGAACCTGCTGGAGTCGGTGCGGCTGCTGGCCAACGTCTCCCGGCTGCTCGCGGACCGCACGGTCGACGGGATCACGGCGAACGTGGAACGGGCCAGGGAGTACGCCGAGTCCTCGCCGTCCGTCGTCACCCCGCTGAACAAGTACATCGGCTACGAGGAGGCGGCGAAGGTCGCCAAGAAGTCCCTCGCGCAGCGCCGGACCATTCGCGAGGTGGTGCTGGACTCGGGGTACGTCGAGCGCGGCGACCTCACCGTGGAACAGCTCGACGAGGCCCTCGACGTGCTGCGCATGACTCACCCGTGACCTGCGCCGCAGCCACGGCGCCCCGGCCCCCTCCAAGAGCCTGTCGGGTGACCTCCGACCGGGCGGCCACGCCCTGGCACGCACGCTTCCCGCGTTGGCTCCCTCCTCCGCCTTGGAATCGCACGCACCAGACCGCGTCCGCCATCCGATCCGCGGTCACCCGACAGGCTCTAAGATCCGTCCATGGCAGGCAAGGGAGACATCGAGCACTGGGCGCCGGGTGATCAGATCCTGTGGCGCTACCGCCGCAACGGCGCGCCGAACGGGTCCGGGGCGCCGGAGCGCGCCCCGGACCCGTTCCACATCTGCCGCCCCGTCACCGTCGTCCAGGACACCGACGAGCTGCTCGCGGTGTGGGTGGCGCCGGGCACCGAGTGCGTGAAGCCGGTGCTGGCGAACGGCGAGGACGTGCACGCCGAGCCGCTCGCCACCCGCTACACCGCCCCGCGCACCACCGCCCGCTCCACCTGGCTGGGAAACGGCGTGCTGAAACTCGCCCGGCCCGGCGATCCCTGGTCGGTCTGGCTCTTCTGGGAGCCCGTCTGGCAGTTCCGCAGCTGGTACGTGAATCTGGAGGAACCGCACACCCGCTGGCAGGGCGGCGTCGATTCCGAGGATCACTTTCTCGACATCTCCGTCTACCCGGACCGCAGCTGGGTCTGGCGCGACGAGGACGAATTCGCCATGGCACAGCAGGCCGGTCTGATGGCCCCGCGGACCGCGCAGCGGGTGCGGGAGGCGGGCCGTGCGGCCGTCGAACTGATCCAGGACTGGGGCGCTCCGTTCCGGGACGGCTGGGAGGACTGGCGGCCCGATCCACAATGGCGGGTTCCCGCGCTTCCGGATGACTGGGACCGCACCCCCTCGTATATGCCGTCGTGAGACCCTTGATGCACCCCAGGGGGACAAACGTAGGATCGTCCTCCGGAGCGCCGCTCCACCCCAACCGGGAGGCGCGGCACCGGACCTGACCACAAGTCAACGCACGAGCACCACGCACTGTATGAGCTGTATGAGCCACATCAGTCGTATGAATCGTATGAACCACTACGAGGGGGTGGAGACGTGCTCGCTGTTGCCCGCCCCGTCGCCGGAAACGTTGTCACCGAACCAGCCTGCAGACATCCGGTTTCAGCCCCTCGTTCCGGGGCATCCGGTGACAGCCGTTGTTATCGCCGCTCTTGCCGGGGCACAGTAACGCCCCACGAGGTGACTGCCTCATACAACCGGCCCGGACGGACGGAACCCCACGCGTGACGGAGCATCCCACCTCCCACGAAGGCCGGCAGCCTCTCGCCGCCCGGTCGCAGGAACGCACCCGGCCTCGGCAGCAGGACGCCGCGTCGGCCGCTTCCCCTGCCGCCGCCGCGATCCCCAACCCGGCCGCCGCGCCGGGGTCGGGACCCGGCCCGGCTCCCGCGGCGGGCACCGGCCCCGCAGGACTCGACCCCCAGGCCGCGGCCCGTCGCGAGGGCGACCGGCTGCGTTTCGTCGGGGCCGCCACCCGGCGGATCGCCCGCGGCATAGACCTGGACGAGATCGTGCTGGGCCTGTGCCGGGCCAGCGTGCCGACGTTCTCCGACGCCATACTGGTCTACCTCCGCGACCCGCTCCCGGTCGGCGACGAGCGGCCGGTCTCCCCCTTCGTGCTGCGGCTGCGCCGGTCCGACCGGCTGCGGCTGGCCGAGGAGGAGACGGAGGGCTCGCCGGAGACCGAGCGCCTGCGGCTGCCCGTCATCGATCCGCACGGCGATCTGACGCCCGCGGCCGAACTGTGCGAGGTCCGTTCGGGTGGCGCGCTGGCCGAGGTGCTGCGCGGGGTGCGGCCGGTCTTCGGGGACTCCGCGGCGGCCCGCGCCGCGCTGCCCGAGCTGCTCGGCGCCGGCCGGACCGTGCCCACCGGGCACCGTGCGATCCTCGCCCCGCTGCGCGGACGGCGGCGGGTCATCGGCGCCGCCGTCTTCCTGCGCGGCACGGAACGGCCGTCCTTCGAGTCCAACGACCTGCTGGTCGCGGCCCAGCTGGCGACGCACACCGCGCTCGGCATCGACAAGGCCGTGCTGTACGGACGCGAGGCGTACATCGCCGACGAGCTCCAGCGCACCATGCTGCCCGACTCGCTGCCGCAGCCGACCGGCGTCCGGCTCGCCTCCCGCTATCTGCCGGCCGCCGAGACGGCCCGGGTCGGCGGCGACTGGTACGACGCGATCCCGCTGCCCGGGAGCCGGGTCGCCCTGGTCGTCGGCGATGTCATGGGCCACTCCATGACGTCCGCGGCGATCATGGGCCAGCTGCGCACCACCGCGCAGACCCTCGCCGGGCTGGACCTGCCGCCGCAGGAGGTGCTGCACCACCTCGACGAGCAGGCGCAGCGGCTCGGCAGCGACCGCATGGCGACCTGCCTGTACGCGGTGTACGACCCGGTCGCGCACCGGATCACCATCGCCAACGCCGGGCATCCGCCGCCCGTCCTGCTCCATCTCGGCGGCCGTGCGGAGGTGCTGCGGGTGCCGCCCGGCGCCCCGATCGGCGTCGGCGGGGTGGACTTCGAGGCCGTCGAGCTGGACGCGCCCGCGGGCGCCACGCTGCTGCTGTACACCGACGGCCTGGTGGAGTCCCGGCTCCGGGACGTCTGGACCGGCATCGAGCAGCTGCGCGAACGGCTCGCCGCCACCGCCCGGCTGACCGGCCCGGACCACTCGCCGCCGCTGGAGGCGCTCTGCGACGACGTCCTGGACATGCTCGGTCCGGGCGACCGGGACGACGACATCGCGCTGCTCGCCGCCCGGTTCGACGGGATCGCGCCGAGCGATGTCGCGTACTGGCACCTTGAACCGGAGGAGACCGCTCCGGGCCGGGCCCGCAGGCTGGCCCGCCGCGCGCTCGGCCGCTGGGGTCTCGACGATCTCTCCGACTCGGTGGAGCTGCTGATCAGCGAGGTGGTGACCAATGCGGTGCGCTATGCGGAGCGGCCGGTGACGCTGCGGCTGCTGCGCACCGACATCCTGCGCTGCGAGGTCGGCGACGACTCCCCGCAGCTGCCTCGGCAGCGCCGGGCGCGTGACATGGACGAGGGCGGTCGCGGCCTGTTCCTGGTGAACCGACTGGCCCGGCGGTGGGGGGCGACGCGTCTTTCGACCGGCAAGGTGGTCTGGTTCGAGATGCCGACCCGGGGCCAGTAGAAGGGCCGGGCGGAGAGTCCGGAACGGGCACAGGGCAGAGCCCTGCACACAGGGTAGCGAAATGTTGCCGACCTCCTGTCGGCGGGTTTGACTTCAGTCGTGAACGAGACGACCTGACCGAAAACCCCACCGACGGGAGGACGCTCGTGTCCGAGGAGTCAAAGACCAGGAACACCCCCTACACCACGAACAACGCCGGAATCCCGGTGGAGAGCGATGAACACTCGCTCACTGTCGGAGCCGACGGACCGATCCTGCTCCAGGACCACTACCTCATCGAGAAGATGGCCCAGTTCAACCGTGAACGGGTCCCCGAGCGAGTGGTCCACGCCAAGGGCTCCGGCGCGTACGGCACCTTCAAGGTGACCAATGACGTCAGCCAGTTCACCAAGGCCGATCTGTTCCAGCCGGGCAAGCAGACCGCCATGCTCGCCCGCTTCTCCACGGTCGCCGGCGAGCAGGGCTCCCCGGACACCTGGCGGGACCCCCGCGGATTCGCCCTGAAGTTCTACACCGAGCACGGCAACTACGACATGGTCGGCAACAACACGCCGGTCTTCTTCGTACGTGACCCGATGAAGTTCCAGGACTTCATCCGCTCGCAGAAGCGCCGCCCGGACAGTGCGGTGCGCGACCACGACATGCAGTGGGACTTCTGGACCCTGTCCCCCGAGTCCGCGCACATGGTGACGTGGCTGATGGGCGACCGGGGCATCCCGAAGACGTACCGCCACATGAACGGCTACAGCTCGCACACCTATATGTGGGTGAACGCGGGCGGCGAGCGGTTCTGGGTGAAGTACCGCTTCAAGACCGACCAGGGCATCGGCTTCTACCCGCAGGACGAGGCCGACCGGATGGCCGGTGTGGACGGCGACGTCCACCGCCGCGACCTGTTCGAGGCGATCAAGCGCGGTGACCACCCGAGCTGGACGCTGTACGTCCAGGTCATGCCGTTCGACGACGCGCCGGACTACCGCTTCAACCCGTTCGACCTCACGAAGGTGTGGCCGCACGCCGACTACCCGGAGATCGAAGTCGGCCGGATGACGCTGAACGAGAACCCGGAGGACTTCTTCGTCCACATCGAGCAGGCGTCCTTCGAGCCGTCGAACCTGGTGCCCGGCATCGGTCCGTCGCCCGACAAGATGCTCCTCGGCCGGCTCTTCTCGTACCCGGACACCCACCGGTACCGGATCGGCCCGAACTACGCGCAGCTGCCCCCGAACCGTCCGCGGTTCGGCCGGAACTCGTACGCGAAGGACGGCCCGATGCGGTACGAGCCGAGCCGTACGGGAGCGGTCTACGCGCCGAACTCCTACGGCGGCCCGGCCGCGGACACCGCGCGCTACGGTGACCCGGCGGGCTGGGCGACGGCGGGCGAGATGGTCCACGAGGCGTACAAGCTGCACCGCGAGGACGACGACTGGGGCCAGGCGGGCACGATGGTGCGCAAGGTCCTGGACGACGCGGCGCGCGAGCGGTTGGTGGGCAACATTTCCGGCCATCTGCTGGACGGTGTGAGCGCCCCGGTCCTGGAGCGGGCGCTGCAGTACTGGCGCAACGTGGACAAGGACCTCGGCGACCGGATCGCCAAGAAGGTCAACGGCGGCTGACACCGCCGTACGCGGAAGACACGGGTCAGGGGCGGTGCCGGCCGGCACCGCCCCTGACCCGTGCGTTCACCGCTCCGTCATCCGCTCACTGGCCGAGCGGGTTCTTGTCGGCGCTGTTCTGGCCGGGGCGCCCGGAGCTCAGTCCATCGCCCGGCCGGCCCGGGGACTGGCTCGGCGGCGGCACGTCCGGCGACTGGCTCGGCGGCACGTCGGGCGACTGGCTCTGCGACTGGCTGGGCTTGTCGCTCGGGCTCTGCGAGGGCGCGTCCGGCGACTGGGACGGAGTCGTGTCGGTGCTCGCCGACTGCGAGGGGCTCGCCGGCGGCGTGCTCGGTACGGTGACCTCGCCGCGCTCGACGTCCTCCAGGTCGAACTGGGCACTGGAGCCGCCGCCCAGCGCACCGAGGGTGTAGTCCGCCCAGATCTGCGCCGGGAAGCCGCCACCGTTGGCCCGGCCGGAGTTGGCCGTGCCGGTCAGGCTGACCTGGCCGCCGCCGTCCTTGGGCGATTCACCGAAGAGCGCGACGACCGTGGTGAGCTCCGGGGTGTAGGCGGCGAACCAGGCCGACTTGTTGTTCTCCGACGTACCCGTCTTGCCCGCCGCCTCGTACGCCGAGGTGTTGGCCGCCCGGCCGGAGCCGCTGTCCACCACGCCGGTCAGGACGGAGGTCACGGTGTCGGCGGACTTGCGGCTGATCGCCTGGCTGCCGATGCCCTCGACCGGCTCGACCGTCCGATCGCGGTGCTTGGCCGACTTCACGATGAACGGGGTGACCTTCTTGCCGTGGTTGTCGAGCGTGGCGTACGCGCCCGCCATGTCCCAGGTCGAGGCGTTCATCGTGCCGAGCGTGATGGCGGGGCGCTCGGGGAAGTTCTCGTCCGGTACGCCGAGGGCCAGCGCGGTCTTCTTCACCGCGGGCGGGCCGACGTCGACGACCATCTGCGCGAAGACCGAGTTGATCGACGCGTTCATCGCCTTCTGCACGGTGACGTTGCCGTAGCTCTGGTTGTCCTCGTTCTCCGGGGCGAACGGGGTGTCGCTGCCCACCACGGGCCGCTTGCTGGTGCCGTCGTAGCGGGTGTTGACACCGATCAGGTCGCCGTCCTGGGTCTTCGACCCGTTCTCCAGCGCGGAGGCGAGCACCAGCGGCTTGAAGGTGGAGGCGGGCTGGTAGTCCCGGCGGGTGGCGTTGGAGTAGTAGTGCTTGACGTAGTCCACACCGCCGTACATCGCGACGACGGCGCCGGTCTTCGGGCTCACCGAGGTGGCACCGGCCTGGACGGTCGCGTCGACCTTGTTGTTCTTGCGGTCCAGCTTGGACTCCAGCTGGCGGTCGACGGACTTCTCCAGCTCCTTCTGCCGCTTCTTGTCGATGTTGAGCGTGAAGGTCCAGCCGCCGGCCTGCCGCATCTCCGCGGTGATGCCCTGCTTCTCCAGCTCCTTGTTGGCCGCCTCGACGAGGTAACCGGTCTGGCCCTCCATGCCCTTGGCGGGCTTGGGCTTGTCCGGGTACGGGAACGTGAGCTTGTCGCGCTCGGCCTTGTCGAGCCAGTGCATCTCGACCATGTTGTCGAGCGTGTAGCCCCAGCGCTCCTTGACCAGTTTCTTGCCGGTCTCCGTCGCGGACTGCCAGTCGTACTGGCTGGGGGCCTGGAGCACGGAGGCCAGGTAGGCACCCTGGGAGACGTTGAGGTCCTTGGCGTCGACCCCGTAGTAGGCCTGTGCCGCGGCCTGGATGCCGCTCGCGCCCCGCCCGTAGTAGCTGGTGTTGATGTACCCGGCGAGGATGTAGTCCTTGCCCTTCTTGTTCTCGATCTTGAGCGAGATCACCAGTTCCTTGAGCTTCCGGCTGATCGTCGGGTCCTGCGTCAGGTAGTAGTTCTTGACGTACTGCTGGGTGATGGTCGAGCCACCCTGCTTGCCCTTGCCGCTGAGAGTGTTGATCAGGCCGCGCGCGGTGCCCTTCAGGTCGACACCCTTGTCGTCGTAGAAGGACTTGTTCTCGGCGGCGACGAAGGTGTGCTGCACCTCCTTGGGCACCTCGGCCAGGTCGACGATCTGGCGGTTGACACCGTTGCCGGTCCGGGTCAGCAGTGACCCGTCGCTGTACTGGTAGACGTTGCTCTGCCGCTCGGCCAGGGCGTTGGCCTTCGGGATGTCCACGTACATGTAGAGCGCGACGAAGGCGCCCATGACCAGCAGGCAGAGCCCGAAGAAGGCGCCCAGCATCTTCTTCCAGGTGAAGAGTCTGCGTATGCCGCCGCTCTTCGCGGCCCGCCGCGCTCCGCGCCGCTGGGCTCGTCGCGCATCCGCTCGACCCATCGCTGTGTTGCTCCCGTTTCTCTGCTCGACCAGATCAGCTAAGCCCAGCCAGCTAACACCGTCGGCGAGGACAAAAAGCAAGCGATGCGGTCTTTTCCGGACGTGACAATCAGCACCCGTTCTCAAGGGAACCGACTCATGAAGGGTGCCCAAGGTTGCGAACACAGGTAATGTGTAATCACATTGCTAGCACCGAGTCAGTCTTTCGAAACGGGGGATCCCATGCCCGACCACGACAATCCGCACGATGTGGCCACCCTTGCCGCCGACCTCACGCCCGACGCCCCGCAGATGCCCGAACCGCAGGTGAGGGAGGTGACGGCGCACAGCATCCCCGGCGGCCTCGGCCTGCTGCTGACCGTGCTCGGGGTGATCGCCGGCATCGGCCTCGCGATCATCGGCGGCGTCATCGGCTCGAACGGGAACAACGGCCTGGGCATCCCGGTCTGCATCTTCGGGGTCCTGCTCGTCATCGCCTCGTTCTTCTGCATGACGGGTGTGAAGATGGTCGCACCGGGCGAGGCCCGGGTGATACAGCTCTTCGGCCGGTACGTCGGTACGATCCGCACCGACGGACTGCGCTGGATCAACCCGCTCACCAGCAGCCGGAAGATCTCCACCCGGGTCCGCAACCACGAGACCGCGGTCCTCAAGGTCAACGACGCCTACGGCAACCCGATCGAGCTCGCCGCGATCGTCGTCTGGAAGGTCGAGGACACCGCGCAGGCGCTCTTCGAGGTCGACGACTTCCTGGAGTTCGTCGCCACCCAGACCGAGGCGGCCGTCCGGCACATCGCGATCGAGTACCCGTACGACGCCCACGAGGAGGGCGGCCTCTCGCTGCGCGGCAACGCGGAGGAGATCACCGAGAAGCTGGCCGTGGAGCTCACCGCCCGGGTGCAGGCCGCCGGTGTACGGATCATCGAATCGCGCTTCAGCCATCTCGCGTACGCCCCGGAGATCGCCTCCGCGATGCTCCAGCGCCAGCAGGCCGGCGCCGTGGTCGCGGCCCGGCAGCAGATCGTCGAGGGCGCGGTCGGCATGGTCGAGATGGCGCTCACCCGGATCGCCGAGCAGGACATCGTCGAACTCGACGCGGAGCGCAAGGCGTCCATGGTCAGCAATCTGATGGTGGTGCTGTGCGGTGACCGCGCGGCGCAGCCGGTCCTGAACACGGGCACTCTTTACCAGTGACCGAACAGACCCCGGCACGCCGGACCCCGCCGCAGCGCAAGCAGATGCTGCTGCGGCTGGATCCGGCGGTGCACGACGCGCTGGCCCGCTGGGCCTCCGACGAGCTGCGCAGCGCGAACGCGCAGATCGAGTTCCTGCTGCGCAGGGCGCTGGCGGAGGCGGGCCGCCTGCCGGGCACGGCGCGTCCGATCCCCCGCCGGGGCCGGCCCCCGAAGGACGCGTCGGGGCCGTCCGGCGACTGAGCGCCGGGATCCGGGGGCGGAACCCGGGTATACACCGGGGGTATACACGCCGTGTACAGTGCTCGGCATGTCTATCGGCCACACCCTGCTCGGACTCCTGGAGTCCGGCCCCCGCCACGGCTACGACCTGAAGCGCGCGTTCGACGAGAAATTCGGCCACGACCGCCCCCTGCACTACGGCCAGGTCTACTCGACCATGTCCCGGCTGCTGAAGAACGGCCTCGTCGAGGTCGACGGCGTCGAGAGCGGCGGCGGCCCCGAACGCAAGCGGTACGCCATCACCGAGGCCGGGATCACCGATGTCGGCACCTGGCTCGCTCAGCCGGAGAAGCCCGAGCCGTACCTCCAGTCGACGCTCTACACCAAGGTCGTCCTGGCCCTGCTCACCGGCCGCAGCGCCGCGGCCCTGCTGGACACCCAGCGCACCGAGCATCTGCGCCTGATGCGTATCCTCACCGACCGCAAGCGCAAGGGCGACCTCGCCGACCAGCTGATCTGCGACCACGCGCTCTTCCACCTCGAAGCCGATCTGCGCTGGCTGGAACTGACCGCCGCCCGGCTCGACCGCCTCGCCGTGGAGGTGGGCGCATGATTCCCCCCGGCTCCCTGCTCAGCGCCGACCGCCTGCACAAGGCGTACGGCCAGACGCCCGCGCTCGACGGCGCGTCGTTCTCCATCCACCCCGGCGAGGTCGTCGCCGTGATGGGCCCCTCCGGCTCCGGCAAGTCGACCCTGCTGCACTGCCTCGCCGGAATCGTCACCCCCGACCGGGGCACGATCACCTACGCGGGCCGTGAGCTCTCCGCCATGTCGGACGCCGAGCGCAGCGCCCTGCGCCGCACCGAGTTCGGCTTCGTCTTCCAGTTCGGCCAACTCGTCCCGGAGCTGACCTGCGTGGAGAACATCGCCCTGCCGCTCCGCCTGGCCGGCGTCAAGCGCAAGGAGGCCGAGCGCACCGCCCGCCACTGGATGGAGCGGCTGGAGGTCGACGACGTGACCGCCAAGCGCCCCGGCGAGGTCTCCGGCGGCCAGGGCCAGCGCGTCGCCGTGGCCCGCGCGCTGGCCGCCTCCCCGAAGGTGATCTTCGCGGACGAGCCGACCGGCGCCCTGGACTCCCTCAACGGCGAACGGGTCATGGAGCTGCTCACCGAGGCGGCCCGGTCCACCAACGTCGCCGTGGTCCTGGTGACCCACGAGGCGCGGGTCGCCGCGTACTCCGACCGCGACGTCACCGTGCGCGACGGCCGGACCCGCGACCTGGAGCACGCCGTATGACCCTGCTCGACCGCAAGAAGGCACCGGCCGCGGCCCCGCTCCGGCCCGCCGGGCCCACCGGCATCGCCGCCTGGCTCCGCGACCTCGGTCTCGGCATCCGGTTCGCCGCCGGCGGTGGGCGCGAGGGCTGGGTCCGCACCGTACTGACCGCCGTCGGCGTCGGCCTCGGTGTGGCACTGCTCCTGACCGCCGCCTCCGTACCGCATCTGCTCGCGGAGCGTTCCGCGCGCGACCAGGCCCGCGTCGAGAACCGCATCCCCGGCGGACCCGACGCACAGGCCGAGAAGTCCGACACCTCGGTACTCCGGATCAACAGGGAGACCGAGTACCACGGCCGCACCGTCAGCGGCTATCTGATGCGCGCGGACGGCACCCACCCGGCCGTTCCGCCGGGCGTCGCACGCTTCCCCCGCGCGGACGAGATGACGGTCTCCCCCGCGCTGAAGAAGCTGCTGGACTCCCCGGAGGGCCGCCTGCTCAAGGAGCGGGTGCCGTACCGGATCACCGGCACGATCGCCGACTCCGGCCTGGTCTCGCCCGGGGACCTGCTCTACTACGCGGGCAGCGACACCCTGACGTCCGCCGACGGCGGTCACCGGATCGCCGGCTACGGCAACCCGGACGGCGGCAAGGAGATGCCGCCCATCCTGATCGTGCTGATCATCATGATCTGCGTGGTGTTGCTGGTGCCGGTCGCGATCTTCATCGCGACGGCGGTGCGGTTCGGCGGCGACCGCCGCGACCGCCGACTCGCCGCGCTGCGCCTGGTCGGCACGGACATCCGGATGACCCGCCGGATCGCGGCGGGCGAGGCCCTGTTCGGGGCGGTCCTCGGCCTGCTGATCGGTGCGGTGCTCTTCCTGGTGGGGCGTGGCTTCGTCGGTCACATCGAGATCTGGAACGTGAGCGTCTTCCCGTCCGACCTGGTGCCCTCCGCCGCGCTGACGGCACTGGTCGCCGTCTCCGTTCCGGCGGCGGCGGTGCTGGTCACGCTGGCCGCCCTGCGCTCGGTGGTGATCGAACCGCTCGGCGTCGTACGGGGCGGCCGCAGCCGCAGGCGCCGGTTCTGGTGGCGGCTGCTGGTGCCGGTCGCGGGCCTGGTGGTGCTCCTGCTGAGCGACAAGGTCGAGCCGTACGCCACGGTCAACCCGTACCCGATCGCGGGTGGTGCCGTGCTGGTCCTGGTCGGGCTCGCGCTGCTGCTGCCGTGGCTGGTCGAGGCATGCGTGAACCGGCTGCACGGCGGTCCGGTGCCCTGGCAGCTGGCCACCCGCAGGCTCCAGCTGAGCAGCAGCGCGGCCTCCCGCGCGGTCAGCGGAATCACCGTCGCGGTCGCGGGCGCGGTGGCGCTGCAGATGCTGTTCGCCGCGGTGGGCGACGAGTTCAACAGGTTGACCGGGCAGGACCCCTCGCGGGCCCAGTTCTACACGTTCTCCGAGAAGGTCGACCCGGAGGCGGCCACCCGGACCATCCAGGAGTTCAAGGCCACCAAGGGAGTGACGGCCGTCATCGGCAAGGTCGAGGCGTACGTCACCCGGCCCGGCAAGTACACCGAGGACGAGGTCCAGCCGACCACCAGTCTCATCGTCGGCGACTGCGGAACCCTGCGCGAACTGGCCCGGATCGGCTCCTGCGCGGATGGCGACACCTTTGTGGTCCACCCCAGGAACGACAAGGAGATGTCCGACTGGGTGGACCAGACGGCCCGCAAGGGCAAGGAGGTCGAGATCGACCCGGGCGCCGGCCGGAAACCGATGCGGTGGACGCTGCCCGCCGACTCCCGGACGGTCGTTGCCCGCCACGATCCGCTGGGCGAGGGCTCCTGGGGAATCATGGCCACCACCGGTGCGGTCGACCCGAGCAAGCTGCCGGGCGCGACGACCCAGACGCAGATCCGGGTCGACGAGAGCGTCGAGGACGTCGCGGAGTACGTACGGAACACCGCGGCCCGGATCGATCCCGGGATGCGGGTGGCGTCCCTCAAGTCGGTGGCCCGTGACGAGAAGTACGCGAGCGTGCAGCGCGGCCTCCAGGTCGGTGCGACCGCGACGCTGCTGCTGATCGCCGCCGCGATGCTGGTCTCGCAGCTGGAGCAGCTGCGCGAACGCAAGCGCCTGCTGTCGGTGCTGGTCGCCTTCGGCACCCGGCGGTCCACCCTCGCCTGGTCGGTGCTCTGGCAGACCGCCGTGCCGGTGCTCATCGGGCTGGCGGTGGCCGTGGCGGGCGGACTCGGTCTGGGCGCGGCACTGATCGCCATGCTCGACAAGAAGGTCACCGACTGGTGGCTGTTCCTGCCGATGACCGGCGCGGGCGCGGCGCTGATCCTGCTGGTCACGCTGGTGTCGCTGCCACCGCTGTGGCGCATGATGCGCCCGGACGGCCTGCGTACCGAGTGACGGAGCGGACGGAGCAAGGGGTGCGGTCCCTCGGGACCGCACCCCTTCAGTCGCTCCGCGTACCGGTCGTCACCCGGATCGGCAGCACCGCCATCGCCTCCCGCAGCGCCGCCGCGAACTCCTCGAACTCCTCGTGCCGCGCCGCCCCCGTCCGCATCCCCAGCGCCACCCGCCTCGACGGCGCCGGCTCCGCGAAGTACCCGGTGGCCAGCGCGTCGTTGCGGCCGGTCTCGACCCTCACCGCGGTCCGCGGCAGCAGCGTCACACCGAGCCCGCCGGCGACCAGCTGGACCAGCGTGGAGAGCCCGGCCGCGGTCGTGGTGACCGGCGCCCCTTCCGTGCGCCCCGCCTCCCGGCAGATGTCCAGGGCCTGATCGCGCAGGCAGTGCCCCTCGTCGAGCAGCAGCAGCGGCAGCTCGCGCAGCGCCTCGCGCGGAATGTCGGCACGCCCGCCCAGCCAGTGGTCCTTCTCCATCACCAGCACGAAGTCCTCGTCGAAGAGCGGGAGTTCGGTCACCCCCGGCACCCCGAGCGGCACGGCGAGCAGCAGCAGATCGAGTCTTCCCGCAGCCAGCCCCTCCAGCAGCGAGGAGGTCTGCTCCTCGTGCACCTGGAGGTCGAGCTCCGGGTAGCGCTCGTGGACCAGCCGCAGCACGGTCGGCAGCAGATACGGGGCCACGGTCGGGATCACACCGAGCCTGAGCACCCCGGTGAACGGCGCCCGGACCGCCTCGGCCTCCTCCATCAGCTCACCGACGGCCTCCAGCACCGCGCGGGCCCGCACCGCGAGCCGCTCGCCGGCCGGCGACAGCAGCACCTTGCGCGTCGTACGCTCGATGAGCTGTACACCCAGCGCCTCCTCCAGCGCCGACACCGCTCCGGAGAGCGCCGGCTGACTCATCCCGATTGCTGCCGCCGCGTCCCGGAAGTGCAGATACTCGGCGACGGCCACGAAGGCGCGCAGCTGCGACAGGCTGGGCTGTTTGGGCCGACTGCCCTGATTGCTCTGCGCCACTGATAGGCACCTCCGATCATCACGGCCGAGTGTAGCTATTTCCGTGATCAATGCACTCTGTGCCAAGGTGGACTCCGTCCAACCCTCAGGAAATCCCCCAAAAGGGAATTCCAACGCTACAAGGAGAGCGCGTGCTCACTGTCGGTGACAAGTTCCCCGAGTTCGACCTGACTGCTTGTGTTTCGCTGGAGAGCGGCAAGGAGTTCGAGCAGATCAACCACAAGACCTACGAGGGCAAGTGGAAGATCGTCTTCGCGTGGCCGAAGGACTTCACCTTCGTGTGCCCCACCGAGATCGCCGCCTTCGGCAAGCTGAACGAAGAGTTCGCCGACCGTGACGCCCAGATCCTCGGTTTCTCCGGTGACTCCGAGTTCGTGCACCACGCCTGGCGCAAGGACCACCCGGACCTGACCGACCTGCCCTTCCCGATGCTGGCCGACTCGAAGCACGAGCTCATGCGTGACCTCGGCATCGAGGGCGAGGACGGCTTCGCCCAGCGCGCCGTCTTCATCGTCGACCAGAACAACGAGATCCAGTTCACGATGGTGACCGCCGGTTCCGTGGGCCGTAACCCCAAGGAGGTCCTGCGGGTCCTGGACGCCCTGCAGACCGACGAGCTGTGCCCGTGCAACTGGACCAAGGGCGAGAACACCCTCGACCCGGTCGCCCTCCTCTCGGGCGAGTGAGCTGACAGCGACATGGCACTCGACGAACTGAAGGCCGCCGTTCCGGACTTCGCCAAGGACCTGAAGCTGAACCTCGGTTCGGTCATCGGGAACAGCGAGCTGCCGCAGCAGCAGCTCTGGGGCACCGTCCTCGCCTGCGCGATCGCCTCGCGCTCGCCGAAGGTGCTGCGCGAGCTGGAGCCGGAGGCGAAGGCCAACCTCTCCGCGGAGGCGTACACCGCCGCGAAGTCGGCCGCCGCCATCATGGCGATGAACAACGTCTTCTACCGGACCCGGCACCTGCTGTCGGACCCCGAGTACGGGACGCTCCGGGCGGGTCTGCGGATGAACGTCATCGGCAAGCCCGGCGTGGAGAAGATCGACTTCGAGCTGTGGTCGCTCGCCGTCTCCGCGATCAACGGCTGCGGCCAGTGCCTGGACTCCCACGAGCAGGTGCTGCGCAAGGCCGGCGTGGACCGTGAGACCATTCAGGAAGCCGTCAAGATCGCCTCGGTGATCCAGGCGGTCGGCGTGACCCTCGATGCCGAGGCCGTGCTCGCCGAGTAGGACCAGCAGTACCCCTTGTACGAGAAGGGCCCCAGGGACGACCGACCGTCCCCGGGGCCCTTCTCTCTTCCGTCTGCCGCCCGTGGGCCTACTTGCCGGGCCCGTTCTTCGTGCCGCCGCCGTCGTCGCCGTAGTCGATGTCCTCGGGCGGCGATCCCGGCGCGGGTGTCGGAGCGACATCGACCGCGGTCGCCCCGCGCGGGGACGGCGCGTAGCGCAGCGCCTGCTCCTGCCCGTACGCCCGTAGATAGCCGACCACCGTGTTGGTGACCGCGACCAGCGGCACCGCGACGACCGCGCCGCCGATGCCGGCGATCATGCCGCCCGCGGCGACCGAGAGGACGACGGCGAGCGGATGCACCCGCACCGCGCGTCCCAGGATGAACGGCTGCAGCACATGGCCCTCGATCTGCTGCACGGCGAGCACCACCGCCAGCACCATCAGGGCGGTGAACACGCCCTCGGTGACCAGCGCGACGACCACCGCCAGCGCCCCGGAGATCACGGCGCCGACCAGCGGGATGAAGGCGAAGAGGAAGATGAAGACGGCCAGCGGCACCGCCATCGGCACATCGAGGAAGAAGATCCCGAGCCCGATGAAGATCGCGTCGATCAGCGCCACTATGACGGTGCCCCGCACATAGGCGGTCAGCGTCCGCCAGGCGCGCGGCCCGGCGCCCGCGACACCCGGCCGCGCCTGGGCCGGCACCAGCTTCAGCACCCAGTGCCAGATGCGCCGCCCGTCGTACAGCAGGAAGAGCGTCGAGAACATCGCCAGCAGTATCCCGGTGAGGACCTCCGCCATCACGGTGACGCCCTGGAGTCCGGCGGAGGTGATCTGCTCGGTGTTGGTGCCGATGGTGTCGCTGAGGTTCTTCGCGACATCGTTGATCTGCTGCTCGGTGACATGGAAGGGGCTGTCGAGCAGCCAGTGCTTCAACTCGTCGATACCGTCCCGCACCTTGTCGGAGAGGGTGTCGAGGTTGTCCATGACCTGCCAGACCACGAACCAGCCGACCAGGCCCATGATGACGAAGCCCAGGATCGCCGTGACGGCGGTGGCCAGACCGCGCGGCAGCCCGTAGCGCCTCAGCCGGGCAACGGTCGGCTGCAGCATCGCGGTGACGAGCAGCGCGGCGACGAAGGCCAGGACCACCAGTTGCACGGCGCTGATGACCCGCATCAGCACCCAGAGGGTGCCCGCCAGGACGAGCAGCCGCCAGCCCGCCTCGGCCGCGACCCGCATCCCCCAGGGGATCGCCGCGACCGGATCGGGCCGGGCGGCGACGGAGGGGGCGTACGAGGGCGGCGGCGGCACATGGTCGGCCACGGCATCGCGCCGGGCCTCCTCGTGCGGCACGGCTGCGGACGGTACGTCTCCGGACGGCTCGGCTCCGGCGGGCACGACGGAGGCGGGCACCGGCAGTTCGGTCCGCGCGGACGCGTCCCCCGCGGCCTCGTCCCTGCGCTGCTCCAGCCGATCGCCCAGTTCGGTCAGCTCGGCGCCCAGCCGGCCGAGCCACCCCGGAAGTTTCGACATGATCGTTCCTCTTCCCCCGTCTTCTCTCCCCACCGCTCCACCACCGAGCCGACCGTACACGCGCGAAGCCCCTCACCGTAGGACGGCAAGGGGCTCTGCACGGTTGAGACCGGAACCTCGGGAGGTTCTAGTACCAGTGGTTGGCCTGCCAGAAGGCCCAGGCACCGCACGGGCTTCCGTAGCGGCCGCTGTTCATGTAGCTGAGGCCCCACTTGATCTGGGTGGCCGGGTTGGTCTGCCAGTCGGCGCCGGCGGTCGACATCTTCGAGCCGGGCAGCGCCTGGACGAGGCCGTAGGCACCGGAACTCTCGTTGACCGCCCGGTAGTTCCAGCTCGACTCGACGTTCACGATGTTGCTGAAGCACTGGAACTGGTCGGCGGGCACCATCTGACGCGCCATCGCCTGGATCTCGGCCACGGTGTACGAGCCCTGCTGGGCGAACGCGGAAGCGCTGCGGACCGAGGAGCGGCTGGCGCGCTCGGCCGCTTCCTTTTCCTTCTTCTCCTTGCGCTCCTGCTCCAGCTTGTCCTCGGCCGCCGCCTTCTTCGACTTGGCGTCCTTGGCGGCCTGGATGCGGGCCGCTTCCTCCACGGACTTCTTCGCCGCCGCGTCGGCGGCGGAAGCCTGGGCATCGGCCTGCTGGGTCAGCGAGGCGGTCTGCACCTGGGCCTGCTGGCCCGCGGGGATGTCTGCGAGCAGCGTGGTGTCGGCTGCGGTCGCCTCGAAGTTGTTGTCGTCGACAGCAGGAGTGCTGCCCGAGGCAACGCCAACGACGGCGCCAACGGTGGTTACGGCGGTGGCGGATGCCACGGCGAACCCCCGGACCGAGATCCGGCTCACACGGTGTCCTTCCAGCATCGCCCGCTTAGGTGACCTCGCGGACGCAATCGTGCCCCTGGCGCTGGCCTCCCTACTGCTTGGGTCACGGGAGGCACGGGCCCGGTGGGCGACTCCCCGGAGGGAGCGCCGCGTGGTGCTCGCGGGCGGCATACGGACGGCGATTGTTGAGTTGTGTGGTGCGTGGCACCTCTGGGGGTGCGGTGTGCCGTATGCGGGGCCTGACGGAAGCAAGACTCTGCCGGAACGTCACACCGGGAAGCAATTCTCTGTTGCGTGTGAAAGCTCACACCTCGTTTGGAGCAAGTGATTTTCGGAAATGGCGCCGCAACACGATGCCGCCCGGCTAAGCTGCTTCGCTCGCCGGGCGGCACCAACTGTCGCATCCCGTATCAGATCTGGCCTTCCTCCAGCATTTCGGTCACCAGTGCGGCGATCTGCGAGCGCTCGGAGCGGCTGAGGGTGACATGCGCGAAGAGCGGATGGCCCTTCAGTTTCTCGACCACGGCGACGACTCCGTCGTACCGGCCGACCCTGAGGTTGTCCCGCTGGGCCACGTCGTGCGTGAGCACCACCCGGGAATTCGCCCCGATCCGGGACAACACGGTCAGCAGTACGTTCCGTTCGAGCGACTGTGCCTCGTCGACGATCACGAAGGCGTCGTGGAGCGAGCGGCCCCGGATATGGGTGAGCGGCAGGATCTCCAGCATCCCGCGCCCCAGCACCTCCTCGAGGATCTCGCGCCCGGCGACCGCCGAGAGCGTGTCGAAGACGGCCTGCGCCCAGGGGCTCATCTTCTCGGCCTCGGTGCCGGGGAGATAGCCCAGCTCCTGCCCGCCGACCGCGTACAGCGGGCGGAAGACCATCACCTTCTGGTGCTGCCTGCGCTCCAGGACGGCTTCGAGCCCGGCGCAGAGCGCCAGCGCCGACTTGCCGGTGCCGGCCCGGCCGCCCAGCGACACGATGCCGACGTCCTGGTCGAGGAGGAGATCGAGGGCGATGCGCTGTTCGGCGCTGCGGCCGTGGATGCCGAAGGCCTCCCGGTCGCCGCGCACCAGGCGCACATTGCCCTCGGCGGTGACCCGGCCGAGCGCCTTGCCGCGCTCGGACTGGAGGACCAGTCCGGTGTGCACGGGCAGTTCGGCGGCTTCGGGTACGTAGACCGTCTCCTCCCCGTAGAGCAGATCGACCTGCTCACCGGCGAGGGAGAGCTCCGACATGCCCGTCCAGCCGGAGTCGGTGATGGCGAGTTCGGCGCGGTACTCCTCCGCGAGGAGGCCGACCGAGGACGCCTTGATGCGCAGGGGCAGGTCCTTGGAGACGACCGTGACGTCGTACCCCTCGGCCTGGAGGTTGCGCGCGACCGCGAGGATCCGTGAGTCGTTGTCCCCCAACCGGTAGCCGGCTGGCAGTACGCCGGGGTCGGAATGGTTGAGTTCGACGCGCAGCGTCCCGCCCAGATCCCCGAGCGGGATCGGGGCGTCGAGCCGGCCGTACCGGACCCGGAAGTCGTCCAGCAGGCGCAGGGCCTGCCGGGCGAAGTAGCCGAGCTCCGGGTGGTGCCGTTTGGCCTCCAGTTCCGTGACCACGACGATCGGGAGCACGACTTCGTGCTCGTCGAACCGGGCCATGGCGTTCGGATCGGCCAGCAGGACGCTGGTGTCGAGAACATAGGTGCGCCTGTCGGGCATGCGGCGCTTTGTGCTGGTCACCACGGAAGGACGTACCCCCTCGGACGAGGTTGGGGTGCGACGGCGTCGCGGAGCATCCCAATGGGAGAGGACGGACCGGGCTTGGGCCCCGATGCGCGGGCCGGGTACCGGCCCTCCGCGTCGGCCGCGTTGTTCGTACGGTCCTTCGTGTGCAAAGGGCCTCCCGGGCGAGCGGACTCCATGCCGCTCACTTGGACACGACGTCCGCCTGGTTTGTGACCGGACGTCGACCTGTCAGGGGTATTCCCTCGAACACGCGAAGCCATGCCGCCCCGGGGCAGGCGGGTGAGCTGGGATTGGTGCCCCGGGGCACGTGGGTTCGGGCTCGCCACCCGCACGGTTCCGTCCTCGAACGCCGGACGGGCTGGAGGTGGCGGACGGACCCCGGGGAGTCCGCGGAGGGTCAGCCGCCGTAGCGGCGGCCCCGGGCGGCGTAGTCACGCAGCGCGCGGAGGAAGTCGACCTTGCGGAAGGCCGGCCAGAAGACCTCGCAGAAGTAGTACTCGGAGTGCGCGGTCTGCCAGAGCATGAAACCGGACAGCCGCTGCTCGCCGCTGGTGCGGATGACCAGGTCCGGGTCGGGCTGGCCCCGGGTGTAGAGGTGCTCGGAGATCAGGTCGGTGGAGACGATCTCCGCCAGGTCCTCGAACGACGTCCCCTTGGCGGAGTGGTCCAGCAGCAGCGAGCGGACCGCGTCGGCGATCTCCTGGCGCCCGCCGTAGCCGACGGCGACATTGACCAGTATTCCGTCGACACCGATCGTGGCCTGTTCGGCCTCCTTGAGCACCGTCTGGGTGTGTGCGGGCAGCAGGTCGAGCGTGCCGACGTGGTGGACCCGCCAGCGGCCGTCCGACGCGAGGTCGCGCACGGTGTTCTCGATGATCCCGAGGAGCGGGGTCAGCTCGGACTCGGGGCGGTCGAAGTTGTCCGTGGAGAGCAGCCAGAGCGTGACGACTTCCACATCCGTCTCGCTGCACCAGCCGAGAAGTTCCTTGATCTTGTCCGCGCCGGCCTGGTGCCCCTGCGCGGCCGTGCCGCCGGACGCCTTCGCCCAGCGCCGGTTGCCGTCGAGGATGACACCGATGTGCTTGGGCACCTGGGTGTGGTCGAGGCGGGCCTCCACCCGGCGCGCGTAGAGCCCGTACACCAGGTCGCGCAAGTTCACTGAGTTCACCTCTCGGTTCCGTGCGGGCCCGCCCGCCCCCTAGCCCGGGGTCCGGGGTCGTCCCCCTGGGGATCGCCGCACCGGTCACAGAGTCCATCGCCCCGCCGTGCCGTGGCAGTCCCCGAAGCCGCCACATTACTGCGCAGGCGGCGCACCGGCCCAACCCGGCCTGTCACAAGTCCGTGATAAGGAGAGAAACGTGACTGATTCTCCTCTCTATTACCGGGCCGCCGGATCGCGCTACGACTCGATGGAGTACCGCCGCACCGGCCGCAGCGGTCTCAAGCTTCCCGCCGTCTCCCTCGGCCTCTGGCACAACTTCGGCGACGACCGCACGCTGGACTCCCAGCGGGCGATCCTGCGCCGTGCCTTCGACCTCGGTGTGACCCACTTCGATCTTGCCAACAACTACGGGCCGCCGCCCGGCTCCGCCGAGCTCAACTTCGGCAAGCTGTTCCGCCAGGACTTCGCCCCGTACCGGGACGAGCTGATCATCTCCACCAAGGCCGGCTACGAGATGCACCCCGGCCCTTACGGCGAATGGGGTTCCCGCAAGTACCTGCTGTCGTCGCTCGACGCCTCGCTGAACCGGATGGGGCTGGATTACGTCGACATCTTCTACTCCCACCGCTTCGACCCGGAGACCCCGCTGGAGGAGACGATGGGGGCACTGGCCTCCGCCGTCCAGCAGGGCAAGGCGCTGTACGTGGGTGTGTCCTCGTACAACGCGGAGCAGACCGCCGAGGCGGCCGGGCTGCTCAAGGAGATGGGCGTACCGGCGCTGATCCACCAGCCGTCCTACTCGATGATCAACCGCTGGATCGAGGACGGCGACCTGCTCGACACCCTGGAGACGGCCGGCATGGGCTGCATCTCCTTCGTGCCGCTCGCCCAGGGCCTGCTCACCGGCAAGTACCTGGCGGGCATCCCGGAGGGGTCCCGCGCCACCCAGGGCAAGTCCCTGGATCCCGGTCTGCTCTCGGACGAGGTGGTCCGCCGGCTGAACGGGCTGAACGACATCGCCCGCCGGCGCGGCCAGTCACTGGCCCAGCTGGCGCTCTGCTGGGTGCTGCGCGACAGCCGTATGACGTCGGCCCTGATCGGCGCGTCGAGCGTGAAGCAGCTGGAGGAGAACGTCGCGGCGCTCGGCGGACAGCCGCTGTCCGCCGAGGAGTTGAAGGAGATCGACACCTTCGCCGTGGACACCGAGGGCACCAACATCTGGGCCGGACGGGGCTGACGGCGGGCGGTTCCGCGGGGCCGGTACGCGGCCGGCGTCGCGGGCCGAAAAAACGGGCCGGTCCGTGGGGGGGGATACGGACCGGCCCGAGGGGGGGTTTCCACCATAACCCTTCGTAAGTGATGCTGCGCGCCACGCCACTCCACAATCACTCTCCGAATTCACCGGACTCCGTTGTGCGCACATCGTCCGGTTGACGTCCGGGGCAGCGCCGAACGCCTTCGGGCCGCGATACAGGACAGGAACTGTCCTGAAGGGCGGCTAGCTTCCCCGTCATGACGACCCGAACCGCATCCGTGACCTGGACCGCCGCGAACGCCCGCCGGATGGCGCGCCAGGGGCTCACCGTCCCCGGTCGCCTCGGCCCCGCCGACGTGGTCGGTACGCTGCCGGCCGCGCATGCCCAGGTGCTCTCGGCCGCCGAGCTCTCCGTCGGGCTGCGGACGACGGGCCTGACCCGTGCCGAGGTGCGCGATGCGCTGTGGAAGGACCGCACCCTGGTCAAGACCTTCGGGCCGCGCGGCACCGTCCATCTGCTGCCGATGTCCGAACTCCCCCTGTGGACCGGTGCGTTGTCCGCGCTGCCGACCGGGCGCAACCCGTTCGCCAAGGACGCCCGGATGACACCGGAGCAGGTCGAGGCGGTGCTCGCCGCGATCGAGGAGGCGCTGACCGGGGCCGAGCTGACCGTCGACGAGCTCTCCGAGGCGGTGGTGGAGCGGGCCGGGGCGTGGGCGGGGGACCTGGTGATGCCCGCGTTCCAGGGGATGTGGCCGCGCTGGCGGCAGGTGATGCATCTGGCGGGCCACCGCGGCGTGCTGTGCTTCGCACCGGATCGCGGCCGCAAGGTCGCCTACACCCGCCCCGGCGTCGTACCGCTCGACGGACCCGAGGCCCTCGCCGGTCTCGTACGCCGCTATCTGCACGCGTACGGACCCGCCACGCCCGCGCACTTCGCGAAGTGGCTGGCGCTGTCTCCCGCCTGGTCGGCGGAGCTGTTCGCGGGGACGGCCGCGCGCGGGGAGATCGAGCAGGTGACGTACGAGGGCGGGCCGGCCTGGGTGGTGGCGGGCGACACCGGCTTCCCGGCGGAGCCGGTCCGCGGGGTGCGGCTGCTCCCCTACTTCGACGCCTTCCTCATCGCGTCCCAGCCGCGCGAGCGGCTCTTCCCCGGTGCGGCGTACACGCGGGCGCTGGCGGGCGGCCAGGCGGGGAACTTCCCGGTGCTGCTGGTCGACGGCACGGCCGCCGGGGTGTGGCACCAGCGGCGTTCGGGCCGCCGGATCACGGTCACCGTGGAGCCGCTGGCGCCCCTGACGGCCGGGCAGCTGCGGGAGCTGGAGGCGGAGGTGGCACGGGTCGGTGAGGTGCTGGAGGGGAACGCGGAGCTGACGGTGGGCAAGGTGACGGTGGGGGCGCACGCGTAGAGCATGCGCAGGGGTACGTGACGGTGGCCGCGGGGCGGCGCTCAGGTGGTCGCCGGTGCGCCCCGGTGGCCCCGGGTGAAGCGGATCGCCACGGTGTCTCCGCCGATGACCACGAAGCTTCCGCCCTCGCAGCGGATGACGGCCTCGCACACCTGGCCGTTCTCGTCCCCGCGTTCCTCGGTGCGGGTGACCGTCCAGCCGCCGTCGGGCGGCTGCGGCAGGCTCGACACGGTGGCGAACTCCCACTGCCCCGACGGTACGCACCAGCCGGGCAGCCGCGGCCAGGCCCCGGGCCCGACCCGCAGGGTCCCGTCGGAGGCGCAGGTCAGAAGCAGCGACTGGCCGTCGGCCAGCAGGAATTCGACGGCCTCCGGCTCCCCCAGCCGCCCCTCCGGGCGGTAGAAGACACCGAGCACTCCGATGATCCGCGCGCCCCTGAGCCAGTCGGCCCTCCCCTGCCGCGGGACCCGCGGCGTTTCCTCTTCGTTCCCCACCCTCATGGCCAAATCCTTCCCCAGGAGTTCACTGCCCAGGGTCGCATCCTCCGGCCGTGAGCGGCGGGTGCGACTCAGAGGCTGTCGGGTGACCTCGGATCGGAAAAGCGGACGCGGTCCGGTGCGTGCGGTTCCAAGGCGAGGAGGGAGGCGACGCGGAGCGTCGTCGACCGACGACAACGCGGGAAGCGTGCGTGCCAGGGCGTGGCCGCCCGGTCCGAGGTCACCCGACAGCCTCTCAGGGCCGGGCATCCGGTTTACGGGCCTCGATCAGGAATCGGGTGGTGTGGGCGACGAACGGCCCCTCGGCCTCGATCAGGTGGTGCAGCTCGGCCAGTCGCGGCCGGTACTCCTCGACGGTGAAGCCCGGCACCATCCAGATCACCTTGCGCAGGAAGTGGACGACGGCGCCGATGTCGAAGAACTCGGTGCGCAGGGTCTCCGCCCTCAGATCGACGACGTCCAGGCCCACCGCCTCGGCCGCCGCCCGCGCCTGTTCGGGGTCGCGGGAGCCGCGCACCTCGGGGGGCTGCGGGCCGAGGAAGAACTCGACGAGCTCGAAGACGCTGGCCGGGCCGACCTGTTGCGAGAAGTACGTGCCGCCGGGGGCGAGCACCCGCGCGATCTCCGCCCACCAGGTCGTCACCGGATGCCGGCTGACCACCAGGTCGAAGGCGTTGTCGCCGAACGGCAGCGGCGGCTCGTCCGGATCGGCGACCACGGCCACGCCGAGCGGGTGCAGGAGCGCGGTGGCACGGGCGATGTTCGGCGGCCAGGACTCGGTGGCGACGGCGAGCGGCGGCAGCTTCGGTACGGAGGCGAGGACCTCGCCGCCGCCGGTCTGGATGTCGAGCGCGGCCCCGGCCCGTCGCATGCGGTCCGCCATGGCACGGGCATAGCCCCAGGAGGGGCGCTGCTCGGCGGCCCGGCCGTCGAGCCAGGAGAAGTCCCAGCCGTCGACGGAGGCGGTGGCCGCCTCCAGGACGAGGGCTTCGAATCGTGCGCGTTCCGCTTCGGCGGCCGCTTCTTCGGATGCTCCGGACATACGGGAATGGTGTCAGCCGGGCGCCGGGCGGCGCGACCTCATTAGGGGCGTCCGCCCGTTGACGGACGCCCCGACCGATCGTTTCGCAATGAGGTTCGCAGTCGCCCCGAGTGGGACGTGCGCGTCGGCTCCACCGTCCGCCGGGCCCATCGGCACCCTGCCGGAGCGGCGGGTGGGGCGGGGCCGGCGGGGTCCGGGCCGTTGCCTGCTCGACCGTACGCCACGGCCTCACCTCGGGTTATCACCTATTTGATGCGTTTTCCCCGACTGCGGCCGGTATTGCCTCTTTTCGCCTATAGCGTGGCGCCAGCATCGTTCGAGCTGCCCGACGGGGTCTCAGGGCTGCCTGGCGGGTCGTGTCCCGTTGTCGGCTCGACGAAGCACCGTTCCGTCATGACGCAACATCGCCGACAGGGCCGGCCGGCGCGCCGGCCTTCGTGTGAAGGGGAATCCGTGATCTCGAAAACCAAGAGGGCCGCGCGTTCGGTGGCCGTGGCGCTCGCCACGACTGCCGCGCTCACCATCAGCATGCCGAGTGGTGATGCCTTCGCCATCGACCACGTCCAATGTGTCGGTGGGGAGAACTTCCTGAAGATCTGGTCGCACTTCGAGGGCCGTGAGAGCGTCGACTGCTACGCGAACGGCGGGAAGACCGACTTCGGCGGGTGGTGGATCGACCGGATCTCCACGGGCAACAACGACCTGATCTACTACGACGCCAACGGTGACTCGGTGAAGATCGAGCGCTGGCACGACATCACCTTCCCGAACCAGCCGCCGAAGGTCGTCGCCATCCAGATCGTGTGACGAGTTGACGTCCGGTTGCGGGGAATGACCGTCCCGGCCACGCTCTTCCGGGCGTGGCCGGGGCTACGGCGGGGTCAGGCGGCGAGCGCGCCGAGCAGCATGCCCAGCAGCGCGCCCGTGATCATGAACGGGCCGAACGGGATGCCGGTCTTGCGCCCGGCCCGCTTCAGGATCATCAGCCCGAACCCGTACACCGCACCGAGCAGGAATCCGGCGAAGCCTCCGGCGAACACCACGGCCCAGCCGTACCAGCCGAGGGCCATGCCCAGCGACAGCGCGAGCTTGACGTCCCCGAAGCCCATTCCGTTCGGGTTGATGAGGAAGAGCAGGAAGTAGAAGCCGCCGAGGGCGGCGCCGCCGAGCAGGGCGGACAGCCAGGACCCGGCGTGTTCGGGGAGCAGCGCGGCGGCGCCGAGGAGTACGGCGACGGCCCCGGCGGCGGGCAGTGTCAGCCGGTCGGGCAGCCGGTGGACGCGGCGGTCGATGGTCGCCAGGAGTACGGCGACGGGTGCCAGCAGCAGCCAGACGGCCAGTTCGGGGCGGAGCCCGGTGGCCGCCGCGAGGACGGCGCAGGAGAGTGCGGTGACGACGGGGACGAGGACGCCGGGGGCGTAACGCGTTGCGCGCGGCGTGCCGTCCGTCCCGTCGATCCGGTCTCCCGGCCCGTCGCCCGGGGTGGTGGGTGCCGGGGCGGTGGGTACCGGCACCGCCACGCACTGCGCGCACCGGGTGGAGCCGAGCCAGCCGCGGGCGGCCCCGGTCAGGGCGTGGCCCTCGGGGCAGGCGTCGCGCCAGGGGTCCTCCGGTTCGACGGAGAACCGGTAGGCGGCGCGCGGGACCAGCAGTCCGGCCGCTGCGCCCCAGAGTGCGGCGAGCACTGTCAGCATGGCGTCCACGGAGCCGACCCTAAGCCGGTGCCGGGCACGGGTCATGGGTCCTGGGGCCCACTGCGTACCGTTCCGGACCCAGCGGCCGTCACCTGGCGCTACCTTCATGGCCATGGCTCAATGGCGCAATGGCAAGGGCACGTTGACGGTCACCGATGCACAGGGAGGGCAGGAGGAGGAGATACCGCTGCGGATCGCGGCCTCGTACCGGGCCCGGAGTCGCGGGCTGCTCGGGCAGGACGGGATCGACGGCGCCCTGCTGATCACCCCGTGCGGGAGTGTGCACAGCTTCCGGATGCGGTTCACCATCGATGTGGCGTATCTGGACCGGAAGTTCAGGGTCGTGGCGGTCCACACGATGAAGCCCGGTCGGCTGGGCCTGCCCCGGCTGCGGGCCCGGCATGTGATCGAGGCGGAGGCCGGGGCGATGGAGAAGTGGGGAATCCGGCCGGGGGCCCGGGTGTCGATCGTCCAGAGCGAGATCGACCGGAAATGATCGGCCCGGCTGCCCTCACGTACCGGGCAGCCGGTCCGCTCTCACACGTACGCCACCTCGTTCACGCCGTCCAGGTGGGGCGGCCGCCGAGGTAGGTGGCGGAGACGGCGACCTCCTCCTGGAACTGTTCGTAGCGCTCGGCCGGTACGGCGTACGGATCCTGGGTCAGGACCGCCAGGTCGGCCCGCATCCCGGGGCGCAGCATGCCGATCTCGTCCTCCAGGTGCAGTTGCCACGCCGGGTTGGTGGTCACCGCGCGCAGCGCCTCGTCGATGGTCAGGCGCTCGGCGGTGCCGTGGACGCGGCCGCTGGCCGGGGTGCGGCGGGTGAGGGCGGTGGCGACGGAGGCGAGCGGGTCGGTGGGTGAGCACATGCCGTCGTTGTGCAGGGAGACGCGGTGTCCGGCGTCCCAGGCCGAGCGCACGGCCATCCACTGCTCGGCGACCCGGGGAGTGAACAGATCGTCCGCGAGGACATCGCCCCACCAGCGGATGTGGTCCATGAAGAGACTGACGGTGGCGCCCATGGCGGCGGCGCGGCGGTACTGGTCGGGGGTGACCGCGCCGCAGTGCTCCATGCGCGGCCGCATGGCCCGCAGCCGCTCCGGGTCGTCGGCGCCGGCCTCGGCGTACGCGTCGAGCACGGCGTCGAAGGTGACGTCGCCATGGACGTGGCAGGCCATCGGGTAGCCCTGCGCGGTGAACGCGGAGGCCAGCTCGGCGAGTTGATCGGGGCTGTAGTTCATGGGTGCGTGGGCGCAGGGGTCCAGGCCGATGCGGCGAGTGGCTTCGTTGTCCTGGAACGGGAAGCTGGTGGCGATGGTGCCCTGCCATGCGGTGCCCTCGGCCCACAGCTTCATGCCGGAGATGCCGAACAGTTCGGCAGCCGGGGCGTGTCCGGGGAAGCGCCGTTCGGGGTCGGCGGCCAGTTCGGGGGTGCCGATGAGGTACGAGCGGACGCGCAGGGCCGCCCGGGGGTGTTCGGCGGCGGCCCGCAGAGCGGCGAGCAGGCCCGGCTCGGTCGCCAGGTCGGCGGCGGTGGTGATGCCGACCCGGGCGTGCTCGGCGTACGACCATTCCAGCGCGGCGGCGAGCTTCGCCGGCTGGAGCCGGTCGCCCGCCACGACCCACATGAACGCCTCGACGGCGGCGCCCTCCTGGGCCTCGCCGGTGGGTTCGCCGTCGGAGTCGCGGACGAAGCGGGCCCCGGCCGGGTCGGGGGTGCCCCGGGTGATCCGCGCGGCGCGCAGGGCGGCGGTGTTGGCGTAGGCGGCATGGCCGCTGGCGGTGAACACCACGAGCGGGGCGTCCGGGCACAGTTCGTCGAGCAACTCCCGCGTGGGGAGCGGAAGGTCGCGCTGGAGCAGCAGATCGATCCCGTACACGGCCACGGGCTCGCCGGGCGCCGCGGCCACGGCCTCCCGTATCCGGGCGTGGACGGCCTCGCCGGTCGGCACGGTGAACGGGCGCACGTCCACCGCGGGCGGGGCGATGGCCAGGGCCATCGTCGTCGGGTGGCCGTGGGCCTCGACGAATCCCGGCAGGAGCGCCTGCCCCGCCAGGTCCACGACCCGGGTGCCGGGACCGCGCAGGGCCAGCACCTCGTCCCTCCCTCCGACAGCGGTGATCACGCCCGCCCGTGCGGCGAGGGCCTCGGCCCGGGGGTGTTCGGGGTCCATGGTGAGTACCGGACCGCCGACGAAGATCAGTTCGGGGGCTGCTTGCTTCATGGTTCTCTCCTCCTTCGTTCTGCCGTGCGCAGCGGCTATCGAGCGGTGTCGGATCCGGCCGTCAGCCACTGCGCGGCGGCCACCAGCAGCGATGTCACGCCGACTTCGACGGTCGGGTCGATGACCGGTGCGAACAGCGGCGAGTGGTTGCCGGGGATCTCCGGCGGGATTCCGTTCTCCAACAGGGCGTCGGGGTCGATGTCCTTGAACGCGGCCGGGTCGGCGCCGCCGAAATACCAGAAGACCGAGGGCACCTGGAGCGCGGTGCCGAAGACGCCGAAGTCCTCGCTGCCGGTGAGTGTGTGGGGCAGGGTGAAGACCCGCCGCTCTCCCAGGGCCCGGGTGAGCGCGGCCTGGACGGTGGCGGTGGCCTCGTGGTCGTTGACGGTCACCGGGAAGGCGTTGAAGTCCGTGATCTCGGGTTCCTTCGGGGCGCCGGAGGCGGCGGCCTCGGCGCGGACGATCCGCTTGACGGCCTCCAGGACCCGTTCCCGTACGGCGGGAGTCGTACTGCGGATGTTGATCCTGAGGTCGGCGGTGTCCGGGATGATGTTCTCCTTGGTGCCGCTGTGGATCGAGCCCACGGTCACCACCGCCTGCTGCGCCGCCCCCACTTCGCGGGAGACCACCGTCTGCAGCCGCATCACGATCGCGGCGGCCATCACGACGGGATCCACGGTCGCCTCGGGCGTCGACCCGTGCCCGCCCCGCCCGAACAGCCGCACCCGCACACTGTCGGACGCGGCCATCACCGGACCGGGCCGGGTGGCGGCGAAACCCGCGGGGACGGGCCCCACATGCTGGCCCAGGCAGACCTCGGCGCGCGGGAAGCGCTCCAGAAAGCCGTCGTCGATCATGGCCGGGGCCCCGCCGATCTCCTCGGCGGGCTGGAACACCGCGACGACGGTGCCGCGCCAGGCGTGCCGGTTGGCGGCCAGCAGTACGGTGGCGCCGAGCAGGCAGGTGACATGCATGTCGTGGCCGCAGGCGTGCATCACCGGGACCTCGTTGCCCTCCGCGTCCACCCCAGTCCGCGTGGAGGCGTACGGAAGTCCGGTCTCCTCCTTCACGGGCAGCGCGTCCATGTCGGCGCGGAGCAGCACCACCGGGCCGTCGCCCGCGGTGAGGACACCGACGACGCCGGTTCCGCCCACCCCTTCGGTGACGTCCCAGCCCTGTTCCCGCAGCCGGGCTGCGACGATTCCCGCCGTACGGACCTCCTGGAAGGAGAGTTCCGGATTGGCGTGCAGATCCTTGTACAGGTCGCGCAGGCCGGGCAGTTCGCCGTTCAGTCCGGACAGCAGCGAGGTGACCGAGGCAGTCATGAGTGCTCCATTGCGAGAGGGGTACGGCGTGCGGAGGAAGCGAGGAAGGACGTGGTGTCCTGAGGGGTGGCGACGGCCATGACCGCGGCGATGACCGCGCCCAGCACGAGGAAGGCGAAGGCGACCTGGAAGGAGAAGGTGTCGGCGAGCACACCCATGACGGGCGGGGCGACCATGCCGGCGACCTGTCCGCCGAAGACGATCACCGCGCTGCCCACTCCGGCGTGTTCGGGAGCGAGGCTGCGCAGGGGCACCGCGAAGATCGGCATGTAGCAGAGCGAAGCGGCGAAGACGGCGAGCGTCCCGAAGACGATGAAGCCGACGATCGAGGCCGAGAAGGCCATCAGGAGCAGCGCGAGCGCGGCGACCGTCATCCCGGGCACGATCACCTTCCGGTGGTGGCCCTCGAAACGGTCCGCCAGACGGCCGCCGACGATCGTGGCCGCGGCTGCCCCCAGTGCCGGAATCGCGACGAGGGCTCCGGCCGAGGTCAGGGAGATACCGCGCTCTTCGCTGAGATAGGACGGAACCCAGGTGTTGAGGCCCCACACGATGACGCAGTAGCCGAACATCATCAGCGCGAAGCGCCAGAGCACGCCCATGCGCAGCAGGTCACGGACGCCCCGGCGGTCTCGCGCCCCGGCGTCCGGCTCCGTACGGGGCAGGGGATCCGGCAGCCGCATCCGTATCGCCGCCAGGACGAGGACGCCGAGCGCCGCCGTCGAGAAGAAGGCGGACCGCCAGCCGAAGACGCTGATCAGCGGTGCGACGGCGAGCGGTGTCACCACCGCGGCGAGGGCGTTCGAGCTCATGATCAGCCCGTTGGCACCCATCCGCTCCTCGGGCATGGTCCGCTCGACCAGCACCTTCGTCCCGGCGGACGGAAAGATCCCTTCGGCCGCTCCGAAGGCGAAGCGCAGCACGAGCAGGGCGGCGAAGGACCACGCGAGGCCGGTCAGTGCCGTGAACAGGGACCAGACCAGCAGGGCCCAGCAGGTGACCCGCTTGCCGCCGAAGCGGTCGGCGAGCATGCCGCCGGGGATCTGGCAGGCCGCGTAGGCGAGGAAGAAGGCGGAGACGATCAGGCCCTGCTGTCCCCGGTTGAGGTCGAAGTCCTCACCGATGGACGGCAGTACGAGGTTGATCACGAGCCGGTCGGTGTAGTCGACCAGCCAGGCGGCGAACAGCAGCACCACCGTCGTCCTGACCGTGCGGTTCGCGGTCTCGGGGCGCGGGATTCGCGGGCGCAGAGCAGGCACGGCACTCCTCTCTACAGTGGCCGATACTGGGTGTCGGCCGGGAAGTGCCCTTACGATCCGGCCTGTGCGCGAGGGAGGACCGAAAATGCAGGAAAGCGTCGTCGGATCACCGGATGCGCCGGATTCCGACACACGGTTCTCCGAACTGGATCTCGCCCTCGTCGACGCGCTCCAGGCCGCGCCCCGTGCACCGTGGACCCGCATCGGCGGGGCGCTCGGCGTGGACGCGACGACCGCGGCCCGCCGCTGGGAGCGTCTGCGCGCCAACCGGCTGGCGTGGATCACCGCCTACGACGCACCGAAATCGGCCACGGTCGCCTATGTCGAGGTGCGTTGCCGGCCCAGCTCCCTCGAAACGGTCAGTGCCGCCCTGGCCGAACTGCCCTGGGTCTTCAGCATCGACGAGACGGCCGGGGACTTCGATCTCTTCGTGTCCGTCGTCGCCACCGACCTGCCCACGCTCGGCCGGTCGGTCCACCGCACCATCGGCGGCCTGCCGGGGCTGCGCTCCACCCGTACCCGGCTCGGGATCACGCTCTACGGCGAAGGCGGCGACTGGCGGCTCCGGGCCATGGAACCGGCGGGGCGTGCCACGCTCCCGGCTCCGCGTCCCGCACGGCAGGCCACGTACAGCACGGACATGCACGACCGGCCGTCCCCCGAGGATCAGGCGTTGATGACCGCCCTCGGCGCCAACGGGCGGCTCGGTTACACCGAGCTCGGCGCCGCGACGGGGATGAGCGAGCACGCCGCCCGGCGCCGGCTCCAGCGCCTGATCCACCACGGCGACCTCAATTTCCGCTGCGACATCGCCCACCCCCTGGCCGGTCTGTCGACCATGGTGATCTACCGGGCCGCCGTCCCGCACGCCCACCTCGAACACACCGGAAACACGCTGGCCCGCATGGAGCAGGTCCGTATGTGCGTCTCGGTCAGCGGACCGCACAACCTCCTGGTCATCGTCTGGCTCCATGGTCTGAACGCCATCGGCCCGTTCGAGATGCTGCTGGCGGAACGCTTCCCGATGCTGGAGGTCAAGGACCGCACGGTGGCGCTGCATTCCCCCAAGCGCATGGGCTGGCTCCTGGACACCCAGGGCCGCGCGACCCGTCGCATTCCGCTGGATCTGCCCCGGCCCTGATCGGGTTCACACACATGCTCGCGCCCACGGCAGACGGCAGTTTGACGACAGGGCCTAGGGCCGGAGCTTGGTGCGGGAGAGCGGCAGGGCGGGCGCGATCGACCAGAGGACCTCGGCCTCGTCCTCGCCGGGGTTGTCCCAGGCGTGCGCGGCCCGTGCGGAGAACGTCGTCGAGTCGCCGGCCTCCAGGAACCTGGGCTCGCCGTCCACGCTGAGCCGCAGCGTGCCGCGGACCAGGTAGGCGAAGACGGTCTCGGCCTCCAGGCTGTACGCGCCGCCGGAGCCGCCGCCGGGCCGCAGGATCGTCCGCATGACCTGGACGTGCCGTTCCTCGGCGGGCGTGAGGAGGAACTCCTCGATGCCGTGCCCGCCCATCTCCAGCTTGGCGCCCAGGCCGCCCTTGACGACGTCCTGGTCCGGATAGTCGAAGAGCGTGGCGATGCCGGTGCCCAGGGCCTCGCAGATGCGGATCAGGGTCGGGACGGAGACCGAGGTCTTGCCGCGCTCGGCCAGGCTGACGAACCCCTTGGTCACACCTGCCGCCTCGGCGACCTGAGCGAGTGTCAGCCCCTGTGCCAGGCGGAGCTCACGCAGTCGCGGACCGATCGTGGACATGTGGCTGTCAGGGGCTTCGGGCATGGCGGACACGCTACCTGTCGGAGACGTCACGGTCGGTGGCCGGGGGGAGACGCAGGTCAGAAGGGTCTTTACCCATCGAGTTTAGTGCTGTAAAACTTGACGAAAGTTTAATGGCACTAAACAAGACGCTCCGGCAGGCCGCTGTGCCGCCCGTCGCCGATCGTGCCGCCCTTCCCCGACCGTGCCGCACCACCCGAGGAGTAAGCCGATGAGCTCCCCGTCCTTCCAAGAGAGCACCGCGCGCACCGTGCGCGGCGTCGTCTTCCGCTCCCCGGGCCAGGAGGTGACCGTCACCGACATCACCCTGGCCCCGCCCGGCCCCGGCGAGGTCGAGGTCGCCGTGGCGGCGGCCGGTGTCTGCCACTCCGACCTCCATGTCATCCGCGGCGAGTGGGACCACCCCACCCCGGTCGTGATGGGGCACGAGGGCTCCGGCGTGGTCACCGCGCTCGGCGCGGGCGTCACCGGCCTGGCGGTCGGCGACCATGTCGTCCTGTCCTGGGTCCCGTCCTGCGGCACCTGCCGCTTCTGCGTCTCCGGGCGCCCGGCCGCGTGCAGCCTGGTCGCGGAGGTCGTGGCGCCCGGCGGGGTGCTGTACGACGGCACCAGCCGGCTCTCCATCGACGGCGAGAAGGCCCACCACTACCTGGGCGTCTCCTCGTTCGCCGAGCGCGTCGTGGTCCCCGCCTCCGGCGCGATCAAGGTGCGCGAGGACGCGCCCCTCGACGTCATCGCCCTGGTCGGCTGCGCCATCGCCACCGGTGTCGGCGCGGTCCGCAACACGGCGGGCGTCGAGGCCGGGGCCACCGTCGCCGTGATCGGCTGCGGCGGCGTGGGACTGTCCTGCGTGCAGGGTGCCAGGCTGGCGCGGGCCGGCCGCATCGTCGCCGTCGACGTCGTCCCGGAGAAGCTGGAGCTGGCCCGCCGGCTCGGCGCGACGGACGCGGTCGACGCCCGTGACGGCGATGTCGTCGAGGCCCTGCGTGCCCTGGTCCCCGAAGGCCTGGACTACGTGTTCGACGCCATCGGCAAGATCGAGACCACCGAGCAGTCCATCGCGGCGCTCGGCCAGGGCGGCGCCGCCGTCATCGTCGGCCTCCCGCCGACCGGCCGCACCGCGCGCTTCGACCCGCTCGCGCTCGCCGAGGCCGACCAGCGCATCCTCGGCTCCAACTACGGCTCGGTCGACGCCGGCCGGGACATCCCGGCCCTGGTGGACCTCGTGGTGTCGGGCGAGCTCGACGTGGAATCGATGATCTCGGCACGGCGTCCGCTGGACGAGGCGGGCGACGCACTGGCCGACCTCGCCGCCGGCCACGCCCTGCGTCAGCTGCTGATGATGGAGGACCGGACATGAGCACCGCCGGAAAGCAGACCACCGCCGGAAAGCCGGCCGACGGCCTGGCCCACCGCTCCGTCTCCACGTTCGAGGTCGGCGCGCAGAGCGTCGCGAACGTCGCGCCCAGCGCCGTCATCGCCTTCGCCCCCGCCAGCATGGCGGCGTCCGCGGGCAACGGCGCCTGGTTCTCCTTCTTCCTGGCCATGGCCGCCGTGCTCGCCATCGCGTACTGCATCTGCGTCTTCGCCCGCAGGCGCGCCGGGGTCGGTTCGCTGTACGCCTTCTCCCGGCTCTCGCTCGGGGCGCCCGGCTCGTTCGTGACCGGCTGGGCGCTGCTCATCGGTGCGGTGTGCATCGGCTCGGGCTCGCTCGCCGGTGCCGGTTACTACACGGCGCGCGCCCTCGACCAGATCGGCATCGGGCTCTTCACCGGCATCCCCGGCCAGATCCTGCTCGATGTGCTGCTGGCCGCCGTCGCGATCCGGCTGACGATCGCCAGTGTGCGGACCGCGGCGCGGGTCGCCTCCGTGCTGGAGGTCGTGTCGATCGTCCTCATCGTCGTCGTGCTGGTCCCGGCCTTCTTCAAGAGCGGGAACATCATCGACACCGAGCAGCTGAGCCTCAGCGGCTCCACCCTCGACGGTGTCGTCTTCGCCGTGGTGCTGGGTGTGCTCGGCTTCGTCGGGTTCGAGGGCGCCGCTTCACTGGGCGCCGAGGCCACCGACCCGTACAAGGCGATTCCCCGCTCGGTGATGGGCAGTGCGGTGCTGGCCGGTGTGCTGTACATGTTCGCCACCTACGCGCAGGTCGCCGGGTTCGGCGGGGCGGACGCCCTGGCGAGGAGCACCGACCCGATGGACGAACTGGCCGAGCTGTCCGGCCTCGGCTTCCTCAAGTTCTTCCTGCACGCGGGCTTCGCGGCATCGTTCGTGGCCGTGGTGATGGCCTGCATCACCGTCGCCGCCCGGCTGCTGTTCGGCATGGCGAAGGAGGGTGTGATGCCGGCCCGGCTCGGCGTCGCCCACCCCCGCCACCGGACCCCGTCCGCGGCCATCTGGACCGTCGCCCCGTTCGTCGCCCTCCCCGCGGTGCTCGTGGTCGGCGCCGGGACCGAACCGCTGAACGCGACGACGTACATCGACACCATCGGCGTCTTCGGTTACATGCTCAGCTACACCCTGGTGTGTCTGGCCGCGCCGCTGTTCGTACGGCGGATCGGGGCCCGCGGCCTGCTGATCACCTGGGGCCTGGGGCTGATCGGCGCCGCCGCGATGGTCTACGTCTTCTACCGCAACCTGTGGCCCGCTCCGGCCTGGCCGCTGAACGTGCTGCCGTACGTGTTCGTCGGCGCGCTGGTCGTCGGCATCGTCGGCTTCGCCGTGCTGCGGGTCCGCAGACCGGAGGTCGCCGAGCGCGCGGGAACGTTCGCGGACGACCTGGACTGACCCGGCCGCACCCCTCTCCCCTCCCCCGATGCCCCGCCCCGCCGCTCCTCGCGGTGGGGCGGGGCATCGCCCGTTGGGCCCGACTTTGGGGCCAAGGGCCCAGGTCACCCGGCTCGTACATCCGTACGCTCACGTCCACACCCGCATGCATAACTGCGGGCACAGGCATGGCAAGTGGGCGTCGGAGAGGAAGAACCGTGACTGGTGGCGGGGGCTGGGGAAGCGGAGGCGCGGGCCACATACCGCCGGGGAGGGGGGGTGGTGGTTCCGGCGCGAGCGGTGGCGTGTTCTTCGCCCTGACCCGCAGCTGGGCCGCCGGCGCCCTGGTCTACATCGCCGCCGGTTATCTGGTCTCGCGCGGACTCGTCGAGCTGCTGGCCACCGACGAGCGGCTGACCAGCTTCGGCTGGCGGCTGGCCCTGCTGCACGTCCCCAACGTCATCACGACCGTCCTCACGGTCCTGGCCTCCGCCCGCGTCCTGCCCGACGAGCACCGCGAGTCCCGCCTGCTGACGCTCCTCGCCTCGCTCACCGTCCCGGTGGCCGCGCTCGTCTACGGGCTCGCCGTGTCCTGGCATCTCGTGGACGTCGAGGGCACGTTGATGCCGATGGTCGCGCTGGCGACCGGCGCGGCGGCGGGGCTGGCCGTCGACCGGCTGCTGGACGACCGCGCGGACGAGCCGGAGCCCGCCCCGTACCGCCCGTACTCCTGGCGGGACGGCGGCGCCACCGCCATGGAGTACCTCGGGGTGGTCGTCCTCGTGGTCACGCTGATCGGCGCGATGGCCATGGCGGGTGTCGGCGGGCAGATCGGCGAACGCATCCGCTGCGCGATCAGCTCGATGGGCGGCGGCGGTGGCGGCTGCTCCACCGGCGGCGGGGAAACCACCGCGAAGCCGAAGACGGACGCCGACTACGAGCCCAAGATGTGCCAGGTCTCCAGCGTCTCCGACACCGTCGGCGACAAGGTCAAGATCGGCTGGTTCGAGTGGGGCAACGAGTACGGCTTCCAGCAGAAGGTCAGCCAGGCCAAGACGGACGTGAACGGGGACGGCAAGGTCGACGAGAACGACAAGCTGGTCTACATGACGTTCACGGACGCCGCCTCGGCCGGTGCCACCGCCAGCACCCCCGGCGTCAAACTCGGCAAGCTGGGCAAGGCCGATGTGGACGTCGGCGGCGGCATCAAGATCACCAACGGTGACACCTGGGTCTTCAAGAGCGAGGAGGACGCCAAGAAGATGCGGGACGACATCGAGGAAATGAAGATGTGGGAGACCTCCACCAAGTACAGCGGCGGCTACGGCGGCGGCTGGTACTCCGGGATGAAGTGGGCCGACAAGAAGAAGGACGTCGAGAGCAAGATCGGGGACAAGAAGATCTCCTACTCGACCGTCGGTCTCAACGCCTACGCGGACGGCGGACTCTCCATCAGCGCGGGCGACGAGGCCAAGCTCGGCGCGAAGCTCGGCGGCAAGGCGAAGTTCTCCCCCGAGGTGACCATCACCAAGGACGACGTCAACGGCAACGAGTCGTACACGTACACCGCCAAGCTCGACCTGGAGGGCAAGGTCGGCGGTTCGGCCGGTCCGCTGGGCGGCACGGCCTCCGCGAAGGACAGCCGGACCGGGGCGGTCACCGTCACCCGTGACCAGAAGACCGGGAAGATCGTCCGCATCGACATGACCCAGACCGTCGAGAACGGCTCGACGACCGACAAGGGCGACATCAGCGGCGACAACGGCAAGAAGGACGGCGACAAGCGCGGCGGCAAGGTCAGCGGCTCCGACTCCTCCGGCGACACCGCCATCGAGGTCAAGACGAACTCGATCGTCTTCGGCAAGGACACCGACAAGGCCACCGAGGACAAGCGGGCCATCGCCGAGCAGTGGCTGGACGGCTCCGGCAACAACACCGCCCCGTTCGAGTACATGTTCGGCGACCACTCCCTGCAGGAGAAGCCCACCGGGACCGACCCCTTCGACCAGCTGATGTACCAGGACGGCCTGTCCAGCAAGATGAACTACAACGGTCAGACGGACGCCCAGGAGTTCGGCTTCGAGGTCTCGCTCGGGATGAGTCTGGGATTCTCCATCTCCGACGAGCACAAGAAGGAGACACTGACGGACGCGCAGTTCCTCGGGGCTCCGCAGGGCGACAAGCGCTCGTACCTCCCGTACAGCTACTGCGCGAAGTAGCCCGTATGGGAAGCACCGACCACGCACGACGAAGAGGCGATAGGCGATGACGACGAAGAAGATGTACCGGGCGATCGGCGCGACCGCTGCCGCCTCCATCGGCCTCGCCCTGCTCACCGGCTGCGGCGGGGAGACCGCCGCGCTGCCGGAGGGCTGGAGCAAGCTCGACACCAAGAGCCTCTCCGTCGGCTACCCCGGGGACAAGGGCTACAAGGAACAGCCCGCGGCCGACCGGGCCAAGGCCAACGCGGCCGTCGCGCTCAAGGAGGAGGGCGGGCTGCGCACGGGCATGGTCTCCGTGCAGCTCGACTTCGCCACAGGCGTGGACAGCGCCGCCGAGGCGGCGTCCGCGGCGGGCGCGGGCATCGGTATCGGGGCAACCCGCAAGGGGACCGAGGAGGTGCGGCTCGCGGGCGCGGAGAGCGCCCGTGACGCACGCCGGATCGACTACGAGTTCACGTCGAACGGCGAGGAGCGGACCCCGGCGCAGGGCACCCGGATGACGGGGGTCGTGGTGGCGGGTGTCGATTCGAAGGATGTGCCGTTCGCGGTCCGGATCAATGCGGTGAAGGGCTCGCTGAGCCCGAAGGATCTCGACGCCTTCGTCGATTCGATCACGGTCAAGTAGCGGATCGGGAGCGCGCGTCCATGCAGATCCTGCCCGGCGGCACGGCCACGTTCCTGCTGCTGTTCGGCCTGCTCCTCGGCGCGTTCGCGATCCGTTCCGCGCTGCGTCTGAACCGGGTGCTGCGGCTGGTACGGCACGGCGAACGCGCCGAGGGGCGGTGCGCGGACCGCCGGACGGTCGACCGGGGGCCGGGCATGGAACGGAGTTACGCCACCGAGTACGTCTTCTCGTTCCGCACCCGGGACGGCCGCGACATCGAGTTCACCGACCATGCCCCGGGCCCGTTCGGCTTCGAGGTCGGGGCGCCGGTCCGGGTCAGTTACGACCCGGCGGACCCGGCGAAGAACGCCACGGTGGCCGGGCCCGGGGCGTGGGGTCCGGCGGTGATGCCCGCGGTGTTCGCGCTCGGGCTCGGGGTGTTCGCGGTGGGGCTGCTGCTGGGGTTCGCGGCGATGCGGGGCTGGCTCTGAGGCGTGTGCCTCCCCGGGGAGTGCACAGTGCGCCTCCCCCGGGGGGTGCGCGGCCCGCAGGGGTCAGAAGCGGTCCCGGTCGAACGGCACCGGGAGCTTCTCCAGCGCCCCGGCCTCCCGCAGCCTCGTGTTCGCCCCGATGATCGTCTCGATGTCCGGGGATTCCGTACCGGCACGGGTGAGGTCGATGACCAGCCCGCCGTGTGCGGTGCGGGCGTACGTTCCGGGCAGCCCCTCGGGGGCGAGGGCGGCACGGCCGGCGGAGAGGAAGACCGCACGGCCGCAGCGGGGGTCGCTGTTCGCCAGGTCGAACCGCTCGGCCACGGCCCGGTACTGGGGCCTGTCGTACACCTGCCCGGCGTCGATCTCCCAGTTCTCCGCGAGGAGGCGCAGGATCTCCGGAGCGCACCGGATCACCTCCGCGGTTTCGTCCACCTCGCGCGACCGGAAGGCGAGCGAGACGGAGTTCACCGCGTAGTGCGAGGTACTGCCCGCGTGAATCGCCATGGACACACGCGCCGCAGCAGGGTTCTGCGCCCACAGCGACGCCGTGTAGCCCACCACGTCGAGGTCGGGGCCCGTGTTCTTCCGCTCGATGTACTCCGCCAGTGCGGGGACCGAGGGCTCCAGCACGGGATCGGACGGGAGGTCGTCACCGGCCTCGTGCCACACGTCGAACGTCGGGCCGTCGATGTCCTTGAGCGCGGTGAGCGTGCCGGACCAGCGTTCGGCGACGCCCGGCACGGATTCCCCGCGAAGGCCCCAGAAGCCGTTGACCACGACGTTCAGCACGACACGTTCTCCCTCGGGCCTCAGGCCTCGGTTCGCCACCCCGTCCGGCACTCAGCCGGTCACATCACCCGGGGTGTTGATCACCTTAACCGGGATGCCCCGGTCCTCGAACATTTCTCGCGCCGCTTCGGCGACGTCCGGATCGGAGAGATGCCACTCGACCGGTTTGCCGCGTGCCGCGTCGACCTGCCGGCGCGCCTGGTCCGCCCACCGGTCGGCGACCTTCGACGTGAGCGTCCCGGTGTCGGCGTTGTAGTAGTCCTTGCCCTTGTACCCGTACTTCGCCTCCAGGTACGTGCCCCGCGAGGCGTCCCAGCCGTCGAAGTCGACCGGCTTCCCCGTGAGCTTGTCCAGCGGAACCCGGTACTCCTTCCCGCGGCCCACCTTGGAGATCTGCTCCTGGTAGCGGGCACCCATCTCGGTCGGGTAGTTCCAGACGCCGGGCTTGATCTCCTGCCAGTTGCCCGCGCCGCCGTCCTTGGCCCCGGCCGGCGGGTCCTTGAGGTCCTTGTACCAGGCCGGCTTCGGCTGATCCTGGGCGGCTTCCAGGGCCTTCCGGCGCTTGGCCGCGTCCGCGGCCTTCTTCGCCTCGTCGGCCAGCCTCTGCGCCTCGTCGGCGGCGGCCTTCTTCTCCGGGTCGACCTCGTCGCACTTCCCCATGAGGAAGCCGACGGGTACGGAGACGGGCGGGGCTGCGACGAGGCCGGTGCCCGAGCCGGACAGTCCGACGCCCGCGCCGCTGCCGTACGGGACCCGGACGCGACCGCCCATCCCGACGGTGCAGCCCTTGAGACCGGCCTGCTCGGCGGCGTCGTCGGCGTGCTGCTGCGCTTCCTTCGCGGCCTTCTCCGCGGCCGTGACATCGCCCGCCTTGGCGGCCTTCTTCGCCTTGGACGCGGCCTCTCCGGCCTTCTCGGCGACTTCGCCCAGCTTGCCGAGTTTCCCGAACTTGCCCAGCTTTCCGAACTTGCCGACGAGCTTGCCCTCGCCGTAACCCGGGATGAACAGCGAGCCGATGTTCCAGAGGCCGGTGCCGATCGCCTGGCCCTCGTTGCCGTTCTTCCACATGTCCCGGACTTCGTCGCCGATGAACATGTCGTCGAGGACCTTGCCGCCGGTACCGCCGGACGCCTTGGTCCAGTCCCAGACCGCGCCGAGGTAGTCGCCCTTGGACCACTTGTCCCCGGCACCCTTGGAGTCCTGGCTCCACTTGTCGCCGAGGCTCTTGCCGTAGTCCTTCAGGCCGTCCCACGCCTTGATGGGGTGGAAGATCGTGCCGATCGTGCCGGTGATGTCGCCCCACAGCCCGTCGCCGACCAGGCCCTTGAAGAAGCCGCCGGTCTGGTGCGCGGCGCAGGAGAAGAAGGCGCCGACGCCCGAGGTGCAGCTCTCGCCGGGCTTCTCGTCGCCACCGCCGCCGTCGTCCTGGCCGTCGCCGCCGTTCGGCTCCCCGGAGCTGTCCACGTCGTCGCCGCCGTCGTCGACCTGGGTGGCGGTGTCACCTCCGCCGGAGCTTCCGGAACCGCCCGAGCCGGATCCCGAGCCGGATCCCGAACCGGACTCCGAGCTGCCTGATGTGCCGGTTCCGCCGGCCGTGTCGGTCCCACCGGCCGCGTTGGAGCCCCCGGCCGTGTCCGACCCGCCGGAACCGGAACCGGAACCGGAACCGGAACCTGCCGGGCCCGAACCCCCGGAGTCCGTACCGCCCGTAGCCACCGATCCGCCCGAGTCCGTACCACCGGACGCGGCCGACCCTCCGGTGTCCTTGCCGTGTCCCGCCTCCACGTTGCTGCCGGGCGCGGGGCAGGCGCTCCCGGTGAGCCGGCAGATCGCGTCCTGCATCCCACCGGTCAGCTGGGCGGCGATCCCCGTGACGACCAGTCCACCGATGAGGGCCACGACCACCAGGATCATGCCGAGGTATTCCATCGCGGTCTGACCGGCGTCGTCCCGGCGCCACTTGATCATGCGCGCGATGCTGAACCGCCGGTGCGGCAACCGCTGTTCGAGGGGCAGCTCGAACCATTCGCGCGCGCTCGACCGGAACAGCAGGACGATGACGGCGACCGGCATCACCAGCTGGGTGACACCGCGCCCGCCGCCGTCCCCGCCGAGGGTCGCCAGCGCGCCGAAGGTGAGCCAGACGTGTACGGCCAGCAGGCCGCGCCAGATCCAGATGCCGCCGGTACGCACATACAGCGAGAGGACGAACGCGAACACGCTCGGCAGCGCCGCGTACAGCAGCAGCCCGAACAGCTGGCCGTCGACCTCGTTGACCGCCGATGCCACCGTCAGCACACCGATGCCGCCCACGACGGCTGCCGCGAAGAGCAGCCGTACGAGGATCAGCACCGCCTGCAACGGACGCGGCAAGGACTGCCTGCCCCCCTGCCGGCCCACGGCGACACCCCCACCGGCGACACCCCCGCCGGCACCACCCGAAACCGCAAATCTGCCTATGCCAGACACGACGAGTCCCCCAGCTTGCCGGTGTACGGCCACAGTTCAGCCACTCCACGCATCCGACCACACCGGCACCCTTCGGGGCATGGGCCTCAGGACCCAATGCAAGGCTCAAAGTTGCCGATTCCGACGAAAGTCACGGAGCCGAGCCGAGCGGAGCCGAGCCGAGCCGAGTGGAGCGGCGGAACCGACAGGCCGCCCCCGCCGCTACCGGACGGGAACCTCGCTCCCGAACAGCATCCAGGGCGACTGGTCGTACGAGGCCACCCCCGCCAACTGCGGCTGCATCGCGGCGATCTCGTGCCGCACGGCCAGGGTGTCCGGCCAACTGTCGAAGTACGTCGTGCCGTTGATGACGACACCGCTCCAGTCCGTTGCCACGGAGGCGCCCTCGCGGTCGACGACGAAGCCGATGCAGAGCACGGAGGCCCGCCCTATCGCCTCCCTGATCGCCCTCGCGGCCACTTCCTGCTCGTCCCGGGTCAGCCGGCCGAAGCCGAATTCCAACGCGACGACGCCGTCCCGCATCCGGCGGATGCGTGCGGGAACGTCGGTTCCGCTGTTCACCCACAACAGGAAGTCGACGCTGTCGAGCCGCTGCAGTCCGGCCAGGAGTACGAGCTGCTCCCTGGTCACCCACGACGGGGTGCCGCGCGGGCCGGGCCCCGGTCCGAGGAGCGTGACCCGCCTCGTGATCGGGTGGCTGAGCCGCAGTCCCGCCGCGTCGAGATCGCTGAAGAGCGACTCGGAGTCCGGGCGGCTCCAGCCGAGGTGGTACGAGTAGAAGAAACCGTCACTCATCGACACATCACCCCATGAAGGACAGGTGGAGCGTGCAGTTCCAGGTGCGTGCGGGCATGCCGGGCAAGCGCCCGTGCCGGGCGCCGGTCAGGTGGCTCGCAGTTGGTCGTGCACGAGCCTAATGAGGCCCGATCGCCGGGGCGTGGGCCCAGGGACCCAGGGCGGGCCCCATTGGACAATGCGATGGACAGGAGGCGGTCCGACGCGGATCGTGTACGCCGATGACACGCACCGATTCGCCTCCCGCATGGGACGAGCGCACCCAGCTGGCCACCTTCCTCGACTACGTCCGCGACACCGCACGCGCGAAGTGCGAGGGCATCTCGCCGGACGATGCCCGCCGGGCCCCGCTGCCCGGCTCCCCCCTGATGACGATCGCCGGGCTGATCAACCACCTCAGCTGGGTCGAGTACCACTGGTTCGAGGTGGTGTTCCTCGGCGGTGAGGACGAAGGACCGTGGACCGACGAGGACCCCGACCGCGAGATGCGCATCGCGGTGGACATGCCGCTCACCGATGTGCTGTCGCTGTACGAGGAACGGACCTCCCGCTACCGCGAGTTGGTCGCCTCCCACGACCTGGACACCTCGGCCGAGCGCCCGCGGGGCGACGGTACGCACCCCGACCTGCGCTGGATCGTCCTCCATCTGATCGAGGAGACCGCCCGGCACAACGGCCACCTCGACCTGATCCGGGAGATCGTCGACGGCACCACCGGCGTGTAGGCGCGCAGGCGTGCCTGCAGGCGTGCGTGCAGGCGCGTAGGCGTGCAGGCGCGTAGGACCGTGCGGCGCGCAGCGCACCCGTCGGCTATCCGATCGCGGCGACGGCGGGTGCGATGCGCTCGGCGACCTGGTGGGTGAAGCTGACCGGGTGCCGGTCGGGCAGCAGCTGGATCTCGCTGATGCCCAGGCCCGCGTACGCCTCCGCTTCCGCGAGAAACGCGTCCGGCCTGGCCAGCACCGGGCCGTTGTACATCACGGTCTTGGTGATGGCGTCGTAGTCACGGTCCTCCGCGTCGCAGTGCGCGCGCAGCACGTCGAGCTTGTGGGCCACTTCTTCCTGGTCGGTGGCGAACAGATTGCAGGCGTCCGCATAGCGGGCGACCAGGAGCAGGGTCTTCTGCTCGCCCCCGCCGCCGATCATGATCGGCGGGTGCCCGCCGATCGGCTCGGGCACGCACAGCGTCTCGGCCAGTTGGTAGTGCCTGCCCCGGAACGGTCCGTTGTCGTCGCTCCACATCTGGAGGCAGATCCGGATCGCCTCCTCCAGCCGTTCGAACCGCTCGGCGACCGGGACCACCGGCACTCCGAGCCCGTACTGCTCCCGCTCGTACCAGGAGGCGCCGATGCCCAGCCTGGCTCTGCCGCCCGAAAGCACATCGAGGCTGGTGACGATCTTCGCCAGGAGTCCGGGGTGCCGGTACATGACGCCCGTGACCATCAGGCCGAGCGTCATCCGCTGGCTCACCGCGGCCACGTAGCCGAGCGTGGTGTAGCCCTCCAGCATCGGTTCGTCGGCGACGCTCTGCCCGGTCTCCATCTGGAAGTAGTGGTCCATCACGGTGAAGGACGCGATCTCCGCCTGCTCGGCGATCCGCACCGACTCCGCGAGCGTGGGCGCGATGAGCGCGGGGTCGGCCGGTGTCGAGTAGTTCCAGTAGTGCAGACCGAGCTTCATGTCCCGCCTCCCGCCCGACGCGCTCGACCACCTTGCGTAGTCGGCTGTCACGCTACGCGAGGTGCCGGTCATCGGCATGTCGGACGAGGTGCCGAAAAGACGTGTTCCACGGCCGGGTGGGCGGACCGTCTCTTCGCGCAGAGCTCCCCGCGCGATCACGCCCCATTCATCCCCGTGTCGATCGATGCGGGCGAAGTAGGGACCAACCGTCGCTCCTCCCGCTCCCCTCCCACTTCTTCCTCGCCTCTCTCTCGTCCCACTTCTTCCTCGCCTCTCTCGACCCTCTCCCGCTTCTCTCGCGCTCCAGGAGTCTCCCGTGCCCGCACCTTCCACCGGCCTCGGCACCGGCCCCGGCCCGCGGCCCGCCCTGGCCGCCGTCCTGTTCGACATGGACGGCACCCTGGTGGACACCGAGGGGCTGTGGTGGCAGGTGACACAGGAGGTGGCGGCCCGAATCGGCCACCGCCTCACCGACGCCGACGCTCCCGAGGTCGTCGGCCGGGCCGTCCGGGACACCGCGGCGCACCTGGTACGGGTCACGGGCCGGAACGACATGGAACGCGTGGCGGCGGAGCTCGGTGACGAGTTCTTCCGCCGGGTCGACGAGGGCGCGCCCCTGCGCCCCGGCGCCCAGCGGCTGTTGTCGCAGCTGGAGGACCAGGGCGTCCCCTTCGCCCTGGTGAGCGCCTCCCCGAGAACGGTGGTCGACTCGGTGGCCCGGGGAGCGCTGGCGCATGTGCCGTTCGCGTTCACCCTCTCGGCCGACGACACCGTACGCACCAAGCCCCACCCGGACCCCTACCGGGCCGCGGCGGAGCGTTTCGGGGTGCCCCCGGCGGCGTGTGTCGCCGTCGAGGACTCACCGGACGGCGCCGCCTCGGCCGAGGCGGCGGGCTGCGCACTCCTCGTGGTGCCGTCCCTGCTTCCCGTACCGCCCTCGCCGCGACGGATCTTCGCCGACAGCCTCGCCGGAATCGACGCGGCGGACCTGCGCCGCTACGTGGAAGCTGGACCGCAGGAGGGCTGAGAGGCTGTGGTGTCGCGGGCCGTGCACGCAGTGATGTGGGACGGCGGGTCACGCCTCGGATTTCTCCGGATTGACCGAGGCCGGTTCCGGTGTTGCGGGGGCGGGGGCGGGCGCGGCGGGGCGGCGCGTGGTTCCCAGGTGCCAGAAGAGGGTCAGAGCTGTGATGCCGGCGGCCACCGGCCCCAGTTCGGCCGGGGCGAGCCCGAGCCACTCCTGCGCCAGTCCGCCGAGTCCGCCGCCGAGGGCGATCCCGATGTAGAGCGCGGAGGAGTTGAGGCCGAGCAGGACCGGCGCGGCGGCGGGGCTGAGCGAGATGAGCCGGTGCTGCTGGGGGACGACGATGACGCCGACGGCCACACCCCAGACCACGGCCCAGGCCAGGGTGGAGGCGAGGGCTCGGGTCGCCAACGGGGTCAGCACCAGGGCGAGAGTTGCGAGGGTGAGGGCGCCGGTGAGGACGCGCGCGGAGTCGTGGCGGTCGACCAGGCGCCCGGCGGTGATGTTCCCGGCCAGGATGCCGACGCCCCAGGCCAGCAGGATCAGGGTCAGGAGCGATTCGTTGCCACCGGTGGCGTCCCGCAGGGTCGGGCTGATGTAGGTGTAGAGGGTGTAGGTGCCGAGGAAGGCGAGTGAGGTGACCGCCAGCAGCGCCAGTACGCGGCCCTGCTTTAGGGGGCGCAGACGGTCGGGCAGCGAGGCGGTGGGAAGCCTCACCCCGGGGAGGCCGGCGGCGATACCGACGGCCGCCAGCAGGCCGATCCCGGCGACGGCCCACAGGGTGATGTGCCAGTCGGTGCGGCCGATCAGAGTGCCGAGAGGCAGTCCCAGCGCGGTCGCCAACGTCAGGCCGCCCAGGACGAAGGCCAGGGCCCGGCCACGGCGTTCCGGCGGTGCGATGGCCGCCGCGGTGCTGGAGGCGGCGGAGTTGATGATTCCCGCTCCCACGGCGGTGGCGATGCGGGCGGCCATCACCACCCCGTAGCTGGTTCCTAACGCAGTGACGACGTTGCCGACCACGAACACGGTCAAGGCGATCAGCAGTGCCGAACGCCGGTCCAGGGCACTGGTGAGGGCCCCCATGATCGGCGCGGACAACGCCATCGTCAGGGCGAAGACCGTCACCAGCTGACCGGCCGCCGGAGTGGAGACCTCCAGGTCGGCGGCGATGGAGGGGAGCAGGCCCGCGATGACATAGCTGTCGGTGCCGACGGCGAACGTCGCCGCGGCCAAGGGGAGAAGTCGTCTGAGCATGGATCGTGCCGCCCTTCCGGAGCATGCGGAGGCAGATGGTCGGCACTGTAAGCAATACATGGATGCTTGTCCATGTATCAATGAGTGGATAGGCTGGCCCCGTCACGGACGGAGAGAAACGATGCGCGAGGTATCCCAGCCGGCGACCGAGGCGATCCGGATGGTGGAGGTGCTGCGCGCGCTGGCCGACCCGGTGCGGCTGGAGATCGTCCAACGGCTCGCCGCCACCGGCGAGGAGAGCTGCAATGCCATCGGCGGCGACCTGGACGTCCACCAGACGACGCTGTCCCACCACTACCGAGTGCTGCGCGAGGCGGGCGTCACCTGGACCACCGTCAAGGGCCGCTCCCGGCTGGTGCGGCTGCGTCGCGACGACCTGGACGCACTGTTCCCCGGCCTGCTCGAATCCGTACTGAACGGGGCTCGCCACCCGCGCCCCGCCGCAGGAGGCTGACACGCCAGGCATCCACCTCGGCCCACAGGAAGCGCCAAAGGGTGTACTCGGCAGCGCCGATCTTCGAAGCCGGTGTCAACCAGGCCGAAAAGCGGGCGGACGCGGCGACAGGAGTGACCATTCGGTGCCGAGCAGAGCGATCGGCTCAACTACGCAACCCAGGCCGGCCGAGCACGACCTGCCGTTCTCGACCTGGAGCCCGACCGAGCCGGCGGGCTTCCTGGTCGCCGAGGGGTGGTCGACGACATCAGCCACGAGGGCCTGCGCATCCTGCTCCGCGAGGAAGGCGTCTCCTTCAACGCCCGAAGACCTGGCAACCCTCCCGTGATCCCGACCACGCGCCCAAGAAGCCACGGCTCGGGCAGGGCGTCCGCCAGGTGCGTCGCCCCGCAGGCACACACCGATCGTTCACCGCGACTCGCTACCACGCGTTGGATACCTCAACTATCTTATTGCCGTGGACCAGTTGATCGCCGAAGATCCCATACACATCGGCCCGTACCGCCTGATAGCCCGTCTGGGTGCGGGCGGCATGGGCCTGGTGTACCTCGGCCGTTCGGAAGCCGGACGGACCGTGGCCGTGAAGGTGGTGCAGGCCGAACACGCCCAGCACCCCGAATTCCGCAAGCGGTTCGCTCGTGAGGTGGCGGCCGCCCGGCGGGTGGGCGGGACGTGGACGGCGGCCGTGCTCGACGCCGACACCGAGGCGCAGGTGCCCTGGGTGGCGACCCAGTACATCCCCGGGCCCGATCTCACCACCGTGGTCTCCAAGGACTTCGGACCGCTCCCCGAGCACTCGGTGCGCACCCTCGCCAACCGCCTGGCCGCGGCCCTGCAATCGGTGCACGGCGCGGGCCTGATCCACCGCGACCTGAAGCCGTCCAACGTGCTGGTGACGGTGGACGGGCCGCGCGTCATCGACTTCGGTATCGCGCGGGCCATGGACAGCCTCGCCGGAGACAGCCTGCACACCCGCACCGGGATGCTGATCGGCTCCCCCGGCTTCATGTCGCCCGAGCAGGTGCGCGGTCTCGAACTCACCCCGTCCAGCGATGTGTTCTGCCTCGGCGCGGTCCTCGTCTACGCCGCCACCGGCCGCCTCCTCTTCGGCGCCACGGAGACCGGGCTGAACGCGCACCTCTTCCGGATCGCGGAGGAGGAAGCGGACCTGACCGGCGTACCGGAGTCGCTCGTCGACCTCGTACGCGCATGTCTGCACAAGGACCCGGCGCAGCGGCCCACGCCCGCCGACGTGGCCGCGCGCACGGCCGCCGACCCGGACGGCGAGTGGCTGCCCGGGTCGGTGCTCGCCCAACTCGGGCGCCACGCGGCCCAGTTGCTCGACTTCGCCCCGGAGACCAGGACCACGCAGCCGGATCCGCGCATCCCGGCCCAGTCGCAGCCTGCCGACCGGCCCCGGCCGCTCCCGCCGCAGCCCGCGTACACCCCGACGACACCGGCGGACCGCCACCCGTCCGCGGGGTTCGGACCGCCCGCCGGCCCACCGGTGCCGTCATTCCCGGCCGGCGTCCAGGCTCCGCACCCCATGCGGTGGTGGGGGCTGGGGATGGCCGCGCTGGCGCAACTGCTGGTGCTGATCGGTACGTCGATCACGAACACCGCGCTGCCGGCCGTCTACACCGACCTGGGCGCCTCCTCCGACGACATGCGCCTGTTCTCCACCGCCTACACGCTGGGCTTCGGCGTGCTGCTGCTGCTCGGCGGGCACCTCTCCGATCTCGCCGGCCGCAAACGGGTGTTCATCATCGGCTCGGCCGGTTTCGCGGCAGCCTTCGTGATCGCGGGCCTGGCCCCCTCCTCCGGCCTGCTCATCCTCGCCAGCGCCCTGCAGGGCATGTCCGCCGCACTGCTCTCGTCGTCCGCGCTGGCCCTGGTGTCCGCCGGCTTCAGCGATCCGAAGGAGCGCGGCAGGGCCTTCGGGATCTACGCCGCGGTCGCCGGCGGTGGCCTGGCGTTCGGCATGTTCGCGAGCGCATGGATGGTCGAGAGCCTGAGCTGGCGCCTGAGCATGTACGCCGCTGCCGGGCTCGCTCTGCTCCTGGCGATCTGCGCGGCTCCCCTGGTGCACGACCCCCACCCGGTCCGCATCCCTGCCCGCCCCGACGTACCGGGTCTGCTGCTCGGCACCGGCGGGCTCACCGCGCTCGCCTTCGGCTTCGACAGGGCCGAGGTGGTCTACGACGGCAGCACGGCCGGTACGGCGGGCTGGACCACCCCCCTGACCCTGATCCTCCTCGTGGGCGGCGCCCTCCTGCTGGTGGCCTTCGTGTCGCGGCAGGCCGGTTCGCCCAGCCCGCTCGTCCCGGCGCATGTCCTCAAGGACCGCAACCGGGTGGGCTCCCTCCTCACCCTGGCCTTCCTCGGCCTGGGCCTGCTCGTCACGTTCCTGATCCTGACCAGGTATTTCCAGGGCGTCCTCGACTACCCCATGGCCCGGAGCGGTATGGCCCTGCTGCCCATGGCCGGCGCGGCCGTCCTCGCCGCCACCCAGGTCTCCGGGCGTCTGTGCCACCGGCTGGCGCCCCGCAATCTGATCGTGCCGGGACTGCTGCTGACGGCGGTCGGCCTGGCGATCCTGACCGGGATCGATGCCGACAGCGCGTACACCGCCCAGGTGCTGCCGGGCACGCTGCTCATCGGCTTCGGTGCCGGCCTGGCCCTCACGCCGCTCTTCACCACCGCGACCGGCGGAATCGCCCCGCAGGACTCCGGCGGGACCTCGGCGATGGTCCTCGCAGCCCAGAATCTGGGCACCTGGGCCGCCTGGCCCCTGTTCGGCACCGTCCTCGCCTCGGCGATCTCCGCACGGCTGTCCGGCGAGTCGGGGATTCCCGCTCCTCTGGTCAATGCGGCCAAGGCCGGTTTCCCGCTCAGCAGGCAGAACCTGCCGGAATCGTTCTCCGGCACTCTGGAGCAGGTCAACAAAGCGGTCGTGGGCGGGTACTCCGTCGCCCTCTGGTGGACGGTCGGCCTCACACTGTTCGCGAGCCTGCTCGCCGGGCTGCTGATCACGGCCAGGGCTCCCAAGCGGTGACCCCGGCGGGCCACCCCAACGATCAACCCCGGGGCCCACGTCGAGCGTCACTGGCACCGAGGGGACAGCACCTGCCCCCTCAGTGACCTGGAGGCAAGACGCATGAGGCAACGGGCTACACGTATCTCCTTACTCGCTCTGGCGGTGACCGCGGCCGTGGGAGCATCCGCATTCACCCCGCCCGCACACGCTGTACAGCCACCGCAGAGCCACGACGCGACCCGGGCCGCACTGCGGGATGTGGTCGAGAAGGGCGGACAACCCGGAGTCGCCGCCAAGGCACTGGACGGCAGGAGCAGTTGGTACGGAGCGGCCGGTCACGCCGACACCGCCACCGGCCGCGAGCGTTCGCCCGGCGACCACTTCCGCGGGGCCAGTATCACCAAGACGTTCATCGCGACAGTCCTGCTCCAGCTGGAGGCGGAGGGGAAGCTGAGCCTGGACGACTCGGTCGAGACATGGCTCCCCGGCCTGGTGCGGGGCAACGGGTACGACGGAAGCAGGATCACCCTGCGCCAGCTGCTCAACCACACCAGCGGCATCGCCAACCACACCTCGGACCCCGAGTTCGTGCACGACGCCGCCGGCCCCGGCTTCCCGGAGCACCGGTACGACACCCACACGCCCGAGGAACTCGTGGCCATCGCGCTGAAGTACCCGCCGCGGCCCGATCCGGAGAAGGCGCCGTTGTACTCGAACACCAACTTCGTGATAGCCGGAATGGTCATCGAGAAGGCGACGGGCCATACGTACGCGCAGGAGGCCGCCCGCCGCATCATCCGGCCGCTGAAACTGCGCGGGACGTCGTTCCCCGGCACGGCGCCACAACTGCCGGACCCGCACCCCGTCGGCTACTCCCGCTTCCACCAGGACGCCCCCGACGCCGAGATCCACGACGCCACCGAGCAGAACATGACGTGGCTGGGCGCGTCCGGCGACATCATCTCCACCACCGGCGACCTCAACCGCTTCCAACGTGCCCTTATACGCGGCAAGTTGCTGCCCTCCGCACAGATGAAGGAAATGCTCGCCGAGGTACCGGCGGGCGACGGGACCGGGTACGGACTCGGGGTCGAGTTCGCGGAGCTGTCCTGCGGCGTGAAGGTGGTGGGCAAGAGCGGCCGTACGAACGGCTCCCTGTCCGCGATGGTCGGCACGCAGGACGGGAAGCACCAGCTGACGTTCAACGTCAACGGTGACTGGCTGGACGGCTCGCTCTACGTCGATGTGATCGAGGCGGAGTTCTGCGGCAAGGCGCCGCTCTCGACGCGACGGCCCCCGACCTCTCCCCCCGGCTCCCTCCCCGATTCGTTCGCCGCTCTCCCCGGAGCCGAGGACTGACCGAGCGCGCCGGACCCCCTCTCTGATGCGGGAAGCCGTCAACTCGCCGTAGCGGCGCACTGGCGCAGCCCACCGGACCCTTCTACGGCGATCCCGACGACGTCCCCAACCTGCGAGGGTGACGTCAGCCACGTCGACACCTCGGGCACGTGCGTGGCTCCCCGAGATGATCCCGATGGTCGACGCCGCCGGATGAATGAGCGTCGACCGATGAGTTTCTCCATGATCAGCGGTCAGTCAGTAGTAGATAGTTGGTGCACCGCAGCCGCAAATCCGGGCGAAGCAGGCACCGACCGAACTGCTGCTAACCAGCCACGTGACCTTGGGAGACCTCAGATGCGCACCCTGATCAGCACCGCCTTCATCTCACTCGACGGAGTGGTGGAGGCCCCGGGCGGGGAGTCCGGCTACCGGAACGCGGGGTGGACCTTCAAGGACATCGAGTTCGTCCCGGAGGCCTTCGAGATCAAGGGCCGCGAGCAGCAGGAGGCCGCCGCGATGATGATGGGCCGGGTCAGCTACGAAGCTTTCAGCCCGGTCTGGCCGGACATGGCGGACTTCGCCGACTACAAGGTGATGCCGAAGTACGTCGTCTCCACCACCCTCACCGAGGACGACCTGGTCCAGAACTGGGGCGAGACCACGATCCTGCGCTCGCTCGACGAGATCGCCGCCCTGAAGGAGACCGACGGCGGCCCGATCATCATCCACGGCAGCGCCACCCTCAACCGCGCCCTCTCCGACGCCGGCCTGATCGACCGCTACCACCTCCTGGTCTTCCCCCTCCTCCTCGGCGCGGGCAAGCGCCTGTTCAGCGACGCGGACAAGGACACCCAGAAGCTGAAGCTCGTCGAGCACGAGGCGTACTCCAACGGCCTGCAGAAGAACGTCTTCGACGTCGTCCGCTGACGCCTCCGCCCGGCCCCGCACCGTGCCGGGCCGGGCCGCGTCGGGCCTCGCTAGGATCACCCTCCATGGCCGGTACAGGCGTCGCGCACAAGCAGCCCTTCCTCGTTCTGCACGACTACGGCATGGGCGGCTCGTGGTGGTGGGTCCGTGCACGGTCCGCACGGGAGGTGCTCGAAGCGTTCGCCTGGGTCGAGGTCGTCACCGACGCGGAGACCCTGGCCCGGTTCGAGGACGAGGGGCTGGAGGAGGTCGACATCGACGCACCCCGAATGCCTCCGGGGCTGGACGACCTGCACGCCGAGCGCGCCGCCCAGCGCGGCCGTGCGGGCTTCGGCGCGCTGGCCGGCAGGGACATCGTCCACCTGCGTCTTCGTGGCGACGACGAGGACGGCGAACCGGTCGACCAGCTGGTGGAGGTCGGACCCGACGGGCGCCGCTTTCGCCAGGTGGAGGTGGCCGAGGACGGTACGGCCCTGCGCAGCGGCCCCGACGACTGGCCGTTCAACCCGCCGGTCGTGGACCTCTTCGACCCGGCGCTGCCGGGCCAGGAGATCAGCCGCAGCGACTTCGAGGAACAGTGGGCACGGGCCCGCCAGGAAGACACCGGCCTGTAGATGCAGATGCCGTGTGGTGTCATAGCTCCGTGAACCGCGCCGTGGAGGAGACCAACCGCCGCATGCTCCGGGCGCGGGACGCGATGGACCGCGCCTATGCGCAGCCGCTGGACGTCCCGGCCCTGGCCCGGATCGCGCATGTGTCCCAGGCACACTTCACCCGTACGTTCCGGGCCACGTTCGGCGAGACACCCCACCGCTACCTGCAACGCCGCCGGGTCGAGCGCGCGATGTTCCTGCTGCGGGAGACCGACCGCAGCGTGACCGACATCTGCTACGAGGTGGGCTTCGGCAGCCCGGGTACCTTCAGCCGTACGTTCCACGACATCGTCGGCCGCTCGCCCAGGACGTACCGCAAGGAAGCGACCCCCACGGGCGTCCCGACGTGTTTCACCATGACCTGGACGCGCCCGAGCAGCTGAGCAGTTTTGGATAAGTTCTTTTCGAGCGTGCCCCGTAGCGTGATGCACATGTTCAACGCCATCACGCACTCACAGATATACGTCCTCGACCAGGACGAGGCCCTCGACTTCTACGTCGGCAAGCTCGGCCTGGAGGTCAACGCCGATGTGGACATGGGCTTCATGCGCTGGCTGACCGTCAGCGTCCCCGGCCACCCCGAGCGCGAGATCATGCTGGAGAAGCCGGGCGCCCCGGCCATGTCCGACGAAACGGCCCAGCAGGTACGCGAGTTGGTGACCAAGGGCGCGATGGGCGGCTGGCTCATCCTCACCACGGACGACTGCCGCAAGACGTACGAGACGCTGCTGGCCCGGGGCGTCGAGTTCACCGAGGAGCCCACCGACCGCCCGTACGGAACCGACTGCGGCCTGCGCGACCCCTTCGGCAACCGCATTCGCTTCACCCAGCCGAAGACCTGAGCACATTCCCGATCGCGCAGCGGGGGCCGGAGCGAGAACGCACCGGCCCCCGCTTGCGTGTATCGCAGAGCGTGGCCAGGTAGCAATCGTTGTGATGCGGGTGCTGGTCCGGGACGAGCAGGCGGACCGCGTCGTCCCGGTGGCGCAGGGATACGTTGCCAAATATCGCGCTCGCTTTGAATGGGTGGAAGAGATCGCACTGCCACCGAGCAAGTCGCGGGGCTTCATCCATGCCATCGCGAGCCAGCTCTGAGGAGATACCGAGCCGCGCTCCGGCCGTGGCCGTGAGTCCGACCTTGTCCAACAACTCGTCTACCCGGCTGTCCGGCGCACCCACACCTGCCGCGACCATCCGCAGATGCGCTCCGACCCGGCGCTTGGGATGCCCCGCGACACCACCCAGCACCGCCCCCACCACCGTTGCGGGGGAACGCCACTCAGCGAGCGGCCGCCCGAGGTAGGTGGTCCGGCCCTCACCTCGGATGAGGCCCAGCATGACGCGAATGACCGTCGTCTTACCGGCCCCGTTCGCACCGAGAAAACCGGAGACCGTGCCGGCGGCCAATGACAGCGACACACCGTCCACAACCGCTTTGTCGCCATAGGTGCGTCGTAGGTCCGTTGCCTGCACAAGCGGTTCCCGGTCCGTCCGCGCAGCAGAAACCATTTTCACCAAGGCCAAGGCATCAGCCATGGTTTGCCCAGAACACAACACCCATGATCAAGATAATTCCGCAGCCGAAGACCGCACCGATCCCAGGATTTCTGCGCTGCGCGATGACCCGGCCAAGCATCCCTAGAACCGGAATCCAGCCAGCCAGATAAACAATCCAGGCGACTTTCTGCATCAATGGACTGGTATCCACCTTGAACAGCACCCATGCCACAAACACAAAAAGTGCCGGTGTAGCCCACAGGTTGCGCTCGATCGCTTCCTGACGTTCCGACAACGAAATCCTCCTGGATCAATGAGATCGTGTCCCCCTCCCTCCCGGAAGGGGGACACGATCCACCTACGGCTTTACTAGAAGTTGCTGATCAAGTACGAGATAACCTCGTCTATCACGTAAGCAGGCGCAGCCTTGATGGCCCACTTCAGCGGGTTCCAATTGGACAGACTGTCAACCCACTTCTTGAAGGCCTTGCGCCCCTTCTTCGCGGCCTTGATCGCAGCCTTTCCGTACTTGCTCTTGACTATCTTGTTGACCAGCTTCTTGGCTGCGCCGCCGATGCGCTTCGCTCCGACATCGCTCTGCGTACCAGGGGATGTCGAACCGGCATCAACCGACGAGCCGACACTCGACGCGCCGGCGGGCAGTGCGACGCCAACTTGCACTGCCCGTACAGCTGGAGCGGAAGACACGCCCCTGGAACGATTGGCGTCCGCCGCCGATGCAGCCGGGGCCGCAGCACCGAGCGCGAATACCACAGTGAGTGCGGCAGCGGCCGTGCGCATCTTGTTGTGCATCAGTACTCCTCCTGCTCGCCAGGAGGCACGGTGATTCAGAGAGCATCACGCGAAGCACCATGCCCTGGCCGGAATTTCCGGCCGGCGAGATGGAGTCTCCAACGCTCTCTGCATTTCCCACTATTGGACCTTGGGGAGGTGACCCAAAGGGCATTGCCCTGCAGGGCAGATCAGCTCGTGATGGGCATAGGCGAACAATGCCGCTTCCAGCCGCGAAGACACGCCGAGTTTCCCCATGACGCTGCTCAAATGGGCTTTTACAGTACGCTCCGCAATACCGAGGCGCCGGGCAATCGCTCGATTCCCGGCAGCTCCTCCTATCAACACGAGAACCTGGCGCTCACGGCCAGTCAACAGCGATGCTCCCGCCGGATCACCGGGCACGGAACCAACGTTTGCTCTTGCAGTGATGTGCGGATCTATACCCGTTTCCAGGGCATCCTGCGTGGTCAAAGCAGATACACCTCCCCCATGGAGCGCCACGAGCGGCGCCCCGCCCACCGTAATCCATCTGTTCGCACCGGGAAAGGAGAATGTCAAACCACAGGGGACATATCCGACGCCTGCCGCGCCTCCGGCGCCCACTAGTCAGCAAACAAAGGGAGGGTGTCTAAAATATTGGCCAAATTTCACCCACCCTGAGACTCCTTCACTGCTTTGCAGCAAATAGATCGGCGGCGTTCCGCCTGAGGCGGAAGCCGGGACCTGCCGGTCAGCGGCTGCCCGCCTTCGCCCGGTGCCCCCGAGGCAGCCACTGCGGGCGAGCCGGCAGGCGTACAACGCGCGTGCCCCGCCGACCGCCACCGCCACCGCCACCGAGAGGAACAACCCGGCTCCGACGGCGGAGCCAGTCACACAGAAGCCCCGCAGCCACACACGGTCGGCGACGGCAATACCGGTGAGCCCCTGCCGCCGGATCGGTGGACGGCCTCCCATCCGCTCCCCCGACCACCCCGTGGCCGTCAGCGCGGCAGCATCACCCAGGACTTGATGCCTGCACGCGGCGAAGATGCCTCACTGACGCCCCACTCCCCACCCCAGTCGTCCACCACGGCCGACAGTAGCCAGAGCGCCCGCCGACGCCGCTTCTCGCAGAGCGTGGCCAGGTCGGGTGCGGTGTGGTGCGGGTGCTGGTCCCAGACGAGGAGACGGACTGCGTCGTCCCGTTGACGCAGGGATACGTAGAGCTCCTTTCCCGGGCTCATTCTGACAGTGACCGCGACCAGCTCGTCCACGACGTGCGTGGCCGGCCAGACGTACGGGGTGAGCCCATGCGCCTCCAGCGCGGCGGCGACCACCGTACGGCCGATGAACGCGCTGCGGACGTCACCGGGGAGCGTGAAACTCAACGAGAGCCCGCGCCCGGGACTGCCCTTGGAGCGCAGGTAGGGCTGGGGGTGCTGCTGCGGGTTCGATTGCGGGGTGGGATGCGGATACGGATACGTAAACGGGACCGGCATACGTGCGTCGGCGGCGGCGGCCGGACAGAGTGCGGTGATCGGAGATGAGTGCATGGCTGACTCCCCTGATGCGGGTGGCGAGTTGGCGGTGTCTCTCTTTCGCATGGGCGCGCACGGATGGCTCACGCTGTTGTGTTGTGGACGAGCAGTGGCCTATCTCCCTGACGCGGGACCGCCCCTCCCAGGGCAGGAGGTTGCGGGCAGGACCGCGTGATGCACTTCCGGCTCGTCTTCACTGAGTGAGCGGTGCGTGACCTAACGTAGCGCCTGAAGGGCAAAATTACCCTCCGGCATTGGAGAATGAACCCTTTCGTGGCCGAGTGATACGCACACGCGGCAGACTGCCGGTGACCGTATGCGGAAAGGAACGGCATGGCAGCAAGGACGTCTCCTACCGAACGTCAGAAGCGGCTCGGCGCCGAGCTGCGGAGGATGCGTACATCGGCCGACGTCTCCGCCGAGTTCGCGGCCGGCCTGCTCGGCGTGGACCGGGGCAAGATCTCGAACATCGAGGCAGGCACCCGTCCCATCAGCCCCGATCGACTGCGCACTCTGGCCTGCAACTGCGACTGCACCGACGAGAAATACGTCGATGCGCTGGTCGAGATGGCTCAGTCAGGCGGACGCAACTGGTGGGATAGATATCGAGGTTCGCTTCCCCAGGGACTGCTCGACATCGCCGAACTGGAGATGCACGCAGTACGCATGCGGGCTGCGTACTCCGTGCACATCCCGGGGCTCCTCCAGACCTCGGACCACGCCCTGTCCCTCTTCCGCGTGGTAATCCCGCAGCTACCGGAGCGAGAGGTAGCACTGAGGCTGGCACATCGCGTGGAACGGCAGGAGGTCCTGGACGGGGACGCCCCGCCTCCATACACAGGCATCGTCCACGAGGCCGCACTCCGGATGCAGTTCGGCGGTCGTGCCGTGGCACGCGCCCAGCTGGACCGCTTGTTGAAGAAGTCCGAGCAGTCGAACATCACCTTGCTGGTCATCCCCTTCGAAGCGGGCGCCTTCCCCGGTGCCGGACAGACCGTCCTGTACGCAGAGGGGCCTGTACCTCAGCTCGACACCGTGCAGATCGACAACTCTCACGGGCCCGTCTTCGTCCACTCGGACGTTCAACTGGCCAAATACCGGGCTCACTTGGACTGGATGGAAGGCATCGCACTGTCACCGGACAAGTCGCGGGTCTTCATCCACAACATCGCACGCCAACTCTGAGGGGATGACCGATGTCGGACGTCAACTGGGAAGACTCGTTCTGCGGCGAAGGGAACTCCTGCTACCGGATAGGCACCGATGAACGGGGCAACAGCTACATCGCCGTCAGCGGCGCGGAGGAGCACTTCCTCACCGACAGCCGCGAAGCGCTCCAGCAGATGATCCGCGACATCAAGGCCGGCAAGGCCGACCACCTGCTGTAAGCGCGAAAGGGCCCGGCGCCGCGATGTGCTCGCGGTGCCGGGCCCTTGCGGTGGCGCGGTTCTCAGGAAGACGTGCCGCGCGGGAAGGAAACCTCCACGCGGCGGTTCTTCTTGCGACCTTCTTCCGTGCTGTTGTCGGCAATCGGGTACTGCTCGCCGTACCCGCGGATCTCGAAGGTGACGGTCGATCCGAGATCCTTCACCAGCACCGCCTGCACGGCGTTGGCGCGCTGCTTGGACAGCACGTCGCCGTGGGCCGAAGAACCGAGGTTGTCGGTGAAGCCGAAGACGCGCACCTTGGTGGCGTTCTGCTTCTTGATCTCGGCGGCGATGGCGGCGATGCGGGAGTTGGCCGCGGAGCTCAGCTTGGCGCTGTCCTTGCCGAAGAGGACCTCGGCCTGGAGCGCGAACTTGATGTTCGCGTTGCTGTCCTCGCGTCGCTCCTCGCCGCCCATGTCCTCGACCACCTGGACGATGTCGAGAACCTTGGCGGGGGCGAGTGTGCCGCCCTCGGGCATCTTCAGGTCGGGGTCCTTGGGGTCCAGCTTGACCGGGGGCACCGACGTCGCTTCGGTGCCCGGGGGCACGCTCGGACCGTCGTCGGCGAACGCCGGGGTCGCCCCGAACAAGGTGATGCTCGCAACGACCAAGGCTGCCGCAACAGAGAGGCCGGCAGCGCCGAACGGCTTCGGCCGGATCCGGTTGTAGGTCATGTCGGCCGTCACCCCGAGATCTTCAGGGATGTCGTCGCGAACGTCGGCAGGGTGAAGTCGACCTCCGCCGTCGTGCTTGGAGGTGCCGGGAACTGCATGAAGATCGGGGTCGACGCCGACGGCGCCAGCGGGGAGATGCCGGTGGTGCACAGGCAACGGTTCTCCGTATCCCGGAGAACGTAGTAGCGCTTCTTACTAGCCTTATCCACCAGCGTGGCACCGGCAACAGAGTTCGGGTTTGCGTTGACGATACTGGTTTCCGCGCCCTCCCAACCACTGGAGTTCCGCGTCCGGTCGCTCACGTTCTTGAGCTCGCCCTGAACCGTGACGAACCCTCCGGAGTCACGCTTCACCTGATTGATCACGAGGGTCAGTCCGTCTCCCCTGACCTCGGCGAGCTTCACATTCGGGTCCACGTTGTCCCCGGCAGCAGTGTCCTCCTGCTTCGCCCCCTTGTCCTCCTCGGAAGACTTCGAAGGCGCGGAGGACGGCGACGAACCTGCATCGTTCGTCTTCTCGCCACCACCGTCAGTGCCGCAGCCCGTGACGGCCAGGGCCAGAGCAGCCGCCAGAGAAACTGCTGCCACCGCCCGTCGAGACTTGGTGGAGCACCGAATGCTCATGAGTTCTGATTCCTTTACTCGTCGTTCGCCGTCAATTGTCGACCAGGTGCACGTCGTAGAGAATCTTGCTCACCTTGGACCAGGGCGGTGGACTGGCCGGCTCGATCTCAAGCATCTCGCCGCCCCTGCATGAGAAGAAGTACATGTCCTGGACGCCGTCGTCGTTAAAGTCCACGGACTCCCAGTCGGGACAGCGGAACTCGATAACGGCTGTGGCCTCGGTCTCCGGGAACGTCTTCTCCGTGTCCGGGACCACCGGTGAGTCCACCGGGTCACGGCCCTCGACCTCAACCCTGATCCGGTCCCGAAGGCCGCCAGGCATCGGCTCACAGACCGTGACGCGTGCCCGGTTCGCCGAGGCCAGTCCGTAGGCCGCAGGGCAGCCCAGAACGGGGTGGGCATTCAGAAACGGATCCAGCATCTTCCCGGGCAGCGAAGCGTAGAACGGTGCCCCGAACTGTTCACGAGTCTGCTGGGCGGCAGCCAGGGCCGCGGCGTCTGCGGCCCCCTGGGCTCCATTGCGCAAGGCCGCGGCCTTGCCGACGGCAAAGAATGCGAACGCGAGGAAGAGCAGGCCCGCCACCATCACTATGTAGATGGGGAAGGCCTGCCCTGCATCGGTGCGGAGGCGATGGCGCATTACTGGGTCTTGATGCTGCTTACAAGGCCCTTGATCTTCTCGCTGATCGCGCTGCCGATACCCGTGGCCACGATCGCACCGATAATCGCCACGACCACCAGGATGATGCCCAGGTACTCGAACGCCGTCTGGCCGCGGTCCATGTTCTCGTAGCGCTTCTGGATTCGGCTCACAGCCGTGTTGGCCCAGCCCTGGACGCGGACGGCGGTCTTCAGGGTGATGTCCGACATGGGGTTCCCCTCCGGGTTCGGCCGACCGGTAGCCGGCCGACTCGCACGTTTCGTTGGCGCCGCCCGCAGTACCGGCTTCCTCCTGGCCGGTACCGCTGGCGACGTGAGAAACATACGGCGGCACGCCCTGCCGGCCGGAGGGCCCCAGGGCCCATTCCCGGGCCCAAAGCATCAGTTGGGCCTGCGGCGCCGGTGCGCGCAGGGCCCCACGCCCCGCACGCATCCGCCTCGGCCCGCTCTTCCGCTCAACCATGGTGCCCACCGGCCCCGCGCACCCCTGGTCCCGCCGTGTACGCCGTGCCGAGCCAGCGTGCGATGGCCTCGCTGCGGCTGGCGCTGTGCAGCTTGGTGAAGATGCGGTTGATGTGGTTCTTGACCGTCTTCTCGCTGATGAAGCAGGTGGCGGCGATCTGCTGATTGCTCATGCCGGACGCGATCAGCTCCATGACCTCCACCTCCCGTGAACTCAGCCCGTACTTCTGCCTGTTGGGGGCCGCACCCGGCCCCTCGGTCATGGAAGACTGTGCCACAGCCGGTTGCAGATGCGAAAGACCCTGTGCGGATCGGACCGGTCGCGCCGCTGGTGGGGCCGGTTCCGGCTTGGTCATATGTGCAGGCGCACCGTGTTGCTGGGCGGAATTCGGGGCGTGACCGTCGTAGCCGGCCCCCGGGTAGGGAACGCCCGTGGTCAGGGCCGCGCCGAGTCCCTCCGGGAGTACTCGTCCCTGTGGTCCGGGGCCCTGGCGCATGTGGGCCAGAAGGGCGTTGGCCGCGGTGGCCGTGAAGTGGGCCCGACCGTCCTTCGTGTCGCGTACAGCCTGCACCAGCTGGTCGGCCGTGAATTCGCCGTGGACCAGATAGCCGCCCGCGCCCAAGCGCAGGGCCTCGTGGACGATCTCGCTCTCGCGGCTGTACGTCAGCATCATGACGGGGGCGACCCGGACGAGGTGGGGCAGGGCGGAGATGCCGTCGACGCCGGGCATACGCACATCCAGCAGGACGACGTCCGGTCGGTGCAGTACGGCCATATCGTAGGCTTGGCGGCCGTCCGCGGCCTCCGCGACGACCTCGATGTCGTCGCGGCCGGAGAGCAGGACGCCCAGACCGGCCCGGACCACCGGGTTGTCGTCGGCGACGACGACCCGCAGAGCACCAGGAACGGGTATGGGCGGCGCGGGGAAGGGAGGCATGGACTCGGATGCCGCGGACTGCTGGGGGACGGGGGTGGGGAGCGCATACGAGCTGGGCTCCGGGTCGAGCGGGGTGACGTGCGAGGACGTGTGCGGGGAGGCATGGCTCTGCGCTGTCCGGTTCTGGCCCGACGCGCGGGAGAGATCGTCCGGCATCTGCGACCTCCTCTCAGGGTGTCATGGGGGGTGAGGGTGGAGTGGGAACTGTTCGGTTCGATTGCTATTCAGCTGAGTTGCTATCCAGTTGCGGGGACTTCGAGAGCGGCGATCGGAAGTTCCAGGCGCACTTCGGTGCCTTTGGTCGCCTGGCCCTTTCCGATACGGATGCGTGCGCCGATGGATGCGGCGCGTTCGACCATGCCGACGAGGCCGAAGTGCCCGGCCTTCCGGAGATCGTCGAGTGTCGTGCCCGGGGGCAGGCCGCGCCCGTCGTCATACACGCTGAGGCGCAGGACACCGCCCTGCACTCCGGCGAGTACGACGAGGTAGGTGGGATGTGCGTGGCGGTGGGCGTTCTCCATCGCTTCGGAGGCGACCATGAGCAGCTGACGCGCGACAACCTGCGGGACGTGCGGGATCGGCTTCTCGCTGAGGAGCCGGAAGGTGGCCGTCAGACCCTGGCGTCGGGTGAAGTCGTCGGCACGGGCACGGAGCTCGCGGACGAAGTCGACGCCACCATCGAGACCGGACTCGCGGCGCAGGTCGGAGAGGAGTTCCCGGGATTCCGCCGCGGCACGGCGGGCGGCCCTGGCGACCAGTTCGGCCTGGTGCTTCACGGCGAGCGGGTCCATGCGGTCGGACGAGGCGGCCAGGCCGTCGGCGGCCAGGGCCAGTCCGTGCAGGGTCTTGGCGACCGAGTCGTGCATCTCCCGGGCGAGCCGGGTGCGTTCGCCCTCCACGGCCTCGTTCACGGCAAGGCGGGCTCTGGTCTCGGTGAGCGCCTGGCTGGCCGTCCCGAAGCGGAGGAGCAGATTGCGCAGGGTGACGCCGACGGCGCCCGCGATCATGCAGAAACCGGGGAGCAGGAGCGCCGTGGCATCGGCGGGCTGCAGTTTCGGGTCGGTTCCGTACACCCCGAGGACGATGACGATCTGGAGTGCGGCGAAGACCGCCGCACCGCGCCAGCCGTAGACGAGACCGGCCAGCAACGGGGTGCAGACGGTGACGTAGGCCAAGGTGGACTCAGGGCTTGCGGTGATCAGCAGCAGGGCGCCGAAGAAAGCGTCTATGCCGAGCAGCCAGGGGTGGCGCAGGAGAACGGGGCCGAAGCGTTCCCAGTCGCGGAACAGCACGTACGAGCCCATGAAGGTGACGAGGATGGCCGAGCCGATCAGCCAGGACGCCGGGCCCGCAGCGGTATGACTGATCGCGAACGGTGTGGCTATGGCGATCATCGCGAGCCGGAAGCCGAAGACCTGCCGACACATCGCCTGGAGGGCGTTGAGCTGGATCGCGAACGCCGGGCGTGATCCGGGATCGGTGATGGCCCGGCGCACCTCCGCGTTCAGTCCGGTCTGGATGCCGCCGAGTTGGAAAGACATGAGCCTCTCACCTCCTTCTTCCCGTCCTGCCCGCCGTCCGCGTCGTTCACGTCATCAGCCCGTGAGGAAGCTGAAGTCGACGTTGGCTCCGTAGACGAAGCCAACGGTCAGCAGTACCAGCGTTCCGGGAAGAAGGAAGGTGGTGACGGCGAAGGTGGCCTTGGGGACGGCCCTGGCCGCCTTCCGGCGGGCGTTCTGGGCGTCGGTGCGCCGCATGTCGTTGGCGATCTGGATCAGCGTCTCGACGATCGGTGCGCCGAGCTCCTCACCCTGTTGCAGCGTGGTCACGAACATCGCCACCTGCTCCGAGTCATTGCGCTTGCGCAGCTGCTCGAACGCCTCACGGCGGCTGACGCCCATATCCATCTGGCGCAGTGTGATGCGGAGTTCGTCGGCCCAGGGACCCTCGTACTTCTCGGCGACGCGCCCCAGAGCCTGGCGGAAGCCGAGTCCCGCCGACACGACGACGGCGAGCACGTCGAGGAAGTCCGGGAGCGTCCGGTCGATGTGGTCGCGGCGGACGCGTACGGCTGACCAGAGCCCGACCTCGACCCAAAAGAGGCCGAAGGCGATCAGCACCAGGGAGAGGAAGATCTGGCCGCGCATGATCATCGTGAACGCGCCGAACGCGCCGAGGCCACCGTAGACGGCGCGGCGGGCAGCGTAGCGGTCGAGGGTCAGACCGCCCGGGTTACCCGCCATGTCGATCTGGCGGCGCTTCTTGCTGACGGCCTTCGGGCCCATCATCCGCAGGACCGCGGGGGCCCAGCGCATGCCCAGCCGGTCGATGCCGGAGCCGACCGCGCTGGTGCGGGTCGCGCCGACCTCCAGAGCGATGGCCAGGTCACCGGGGAGCTTCGCGTCGGCCCGGTACATGCGGATACCGGCGATGACGCCGTACACGGCCAGAGCCATGCCGCCCGCGAGCAGGAGGTCCATGTGCGCCCCGCCCATCAGACGTCGATCCGGGACAGACGGCGGATCACGATGAATCCGATCGCGTAGAGGGTGATGGCGATGACCACCGCGACCTGGCCGATGAAGGCGCCGGTCATGCGGTCGAGGGCTCCGGGCATGACGGCGTTCATCAGGAGCATGGCGCCCAGGCCGAAGATGGGGACGGCGTAGGCGGTGACGGTGACCTGGGACAGCTGGGTCTTGACTTCGCGCCGGGTCTCCTTGCGCTCCTCCAGCGTCTCGGTGAGGTTGCGCAGGGAGCTGACAACCGTACCGCCGGCCCGGTTGGACAGGACGAGAGTGGTCACGAGGACGACGAGTTCGCGGGAGGGGAGCCGGTCGGTCAGCTCGCTCAGCGCGTCGTCGAGAGGCTCACCGACGGCGAGGCGCCGGGAGACCCTGGCCAGTTCCTCGCCCGCCGGGTCCTCCATCTCGTCCGCCGCCATGCTGATGGAGGTGCGCAGCGCGAGGCCGGCCTGGGTGGCGTTGGCGAGGATGCGGGCGAGCTCGGGAAGCTGGTTGATGAAGCGTTCGGTGCGCTTGGTCCGCTCCCAGTTCAGGAAGGCGTTGGTGCCCCAGAGGCCGATCAGGGCGGCGACCGGGCCGAAGAAGCTCGCGAGTATCGACGAGGCGATCATCCAGAGCCCGGCCATCGCTGCGAGCGCGCAGACGAAGAACTCACCCGGGGTGATGTCGAGGCCGGTGGCGGCCAGCTTCAGTTCGAGCTTCCGCCCGAGGCCGGTCCTGCGCAGCCTGGCGTCGAGGCCGCGGAACCGGCGGTGCCGCCCGGTCTCGGGGATGTGACCGGTGTACGACAGGCGGTCCACCATGGCGTCCCGGTCGGCCTTGCCGCCGGAGTAGGCGTGCAGGCCCATGACGCCCGTGACGCCGCAGAGCAGCGTGGCACCGATGCTGAGAAGAGGAAGATTCGTCATGGCACGTACCTAGTTGGCCTCTCGGGTGGCGAGCTGTTCGGCGGATTCGGCGACCCCGAAGGCCTGCGGGACGGGCTGGCTGGCCATGTAGAGACGCTCGGCGATCTTGCGCGGGATCGGGAGGTACTTGAACTCGCCGTGGATCCGTCCTTCGGCGTCCATGGGCTGGGCGTCGAACCGGGCAACGGACACGATGCGGTAGGGGTCCCTGCCGTGCGAGTCGAGAACGGCGATCTCGGTGATCTTGCGGGAACCGTCGGCGTGCCGAGTGAGCTGGACGATGACGTCGACGGCGCTGTTGATCTGGTCGTGCAGCGCCTCGAACGGGATCTTGATCTCGGACATCGAGGCCAGGGTCTGCAGACGCATGAGCGCGTCCTCTGCGTTGTTGGCGTGCACGGTGGCGAGCGAGCCGTCGTGACCGGTCGACATCGCCTGGAGCATGTCGAGCGATTCGCCACCACGGACCTCCCCGACGACGATGCGGTCGGGACGCATACGCAGGGAGTTGCGGACCAGGTCACGGATGGTGATCTGGCCCTTCCCCTCCACGTTCGCCGGCCGGGACTCCAGCCGGATGACGTGGCTCTGCTGGAGCTGGAGCTCGGCTGAGTCCTCGATGGTGACGATGCGCTCACTGTCGGGGATGAGGCCGGAGAGCGCGTTGAGGAGCGTCGTCTTCCCGGTACCGGTGGCACCGGAAACGATGACGTTGAGTTTGGCCTGCACGAGTCCGGCCAGGAGGATCAGCATCTGCTCGTCGAGCGAGCCGACGTTGATCATTTCCTGGAGCGTGAAGGCCCTCGGGAACCGTCGGATGGTGAGCGTCGCACCGGTCAGCGACAGCGGCGGGATGATCACGTTGACACGCTCACCACTGGGTAGACGCGCGTCGACCATGGGGTTCTGCTCATCCACACGACGGTTGACCGTCGACACGATGCGCTCGATGGTCTGCATCAGCTGCTCGTGCGAACTGAAACGCATGGGCAGTTTCTCGACCTTGCCACTGCGCTCGACGAAGATCTGGTCCGGCCCGTTCACCATGATTTCGGTGATGGACGCGTCTTCGAGCAGCGGTTCCAGGATGCCGAGGCCGAGGGCCTCGTCGACGACCCGGCGGATCAGCTGGGTGCGTTCGACGGTCGAGAGGACCGGGCCCTCACGGCTGATGATGTGACTGAGTACGCGCTCCAGCCGGGCCCGCCGGTCTGCGGCGGCGAGCGAGGACATCTCGGCCAGGTCGATCTCTTCGAGCAGCTTGGCGCGGTAGGACGCCACCATGTGGCTGTCTTCCCGCGCCCCGCCGTTCTTCTCGGGGGCGGTCATGCGTGCCCGCAGACTCATTGCGTAACTCCTCGCTCAGACGTGCTTGTGGTGCTCCGGTCGTGCGATGCGGGCCCCGCTCACCCTCGCGGCATGGTGGAACTGCGCTTGGCCCAACCCCAGTCGTCGATCCCGGGCACAACGGAGGGGATCCTCACGCGAGTGGTGTACGTCACTTTCCCGGTCCCGCCGTGTCGGCTGAACCTCGAGTTCTTGTCGCTGCCGAGCCAGTCACTCATCGCCTCGCGCCCCGCCCGCTCGGAGTCCCCGCGCGGCACGTCCTGGCTGGCGGAACGCGCCGCTGTGCGGGCGCCGGTGCCCGCCTGACTGGCGGCGTACGCGGCGACCCCCAACTGGATCGCGAAGAGACCCACCAGAAGCATCAGCGGGATGAAGCCCATGTACTCGATGGCGACCTGCCCGCGGTCACGGCGGGACGCGGCGGTCCTCCGGCCCGGTGTGTGCGTGCGCATGCTCATCGCTCGGCCTCCAGCGGCGACGCGGCGTTGCCCTCGATGGTCATCGGCAGGTTGAAGACTCCGGGCACCAGGACCGGCACCCGCAGCTTCACCGTGGCCTTGTACAGCCCGGACGAGTCATCGCACTTCGTCCGCTTCATCGCCTCCCGCCACACCTTCGGCAGGTTCTTCTCGGCCGCTTCCCGGCAGGCGTGGCCCCGCGAGCCCTCCGAGATGGCCCCCGTGTGCGCGGCCTCGTCCGCCGAGTTCCCCGCCAGGGAGAACGTGTAGCCGATCAGCGCGCACTGCCAGAGCGCCACGCACAACAGGATGATCAGCGGCGTGACGCCCAGGAACTCGATCGCGGTCTGACCGCGGTCACGCCCCCGGCCGAGCAGCCGGGCGCGCATCCGTCCCTGTGTCAGGCCCCGCTCGGGCGGACCCGCCGGGGCGGCGTCACCACAACGCCTTCCCCGTATCTCCGTGTCTTTCGTCTCGGTAAGTGCCATTGGTCAACTTGCCCCCTAGGTCGTCAACGGTTCCGGGAGTCGCCGTCACGGTCGCGTCGGCGCCCGATCGAGCCTCGGTCGTTCTTGAACTTCGCGCCGCTCTTCGCGCCGTTCTTTTCCGCCTTCTCAGGAACCTTGACGATGCCGAGCTCGCCCGCAAGGGCCCAGAGGGCCTGTTTGACGGTGCTCTTGGAGTCGAGTTCGTGCAGCCGGCCCGCGTCGACGACGCTCTGGAGCTCCTTGAAGTTCGCGGGAACGGCGGTGTTGGCCGTCGTGGTTCCGGTGATCTTCTCGATCAGCTGCGGCTGGATCTCGGTGTTGCGGATGAAGCGGTTGACAAGGGTGACCGTGTCCTCGGCCTTGCGGATCTGGAGCCGTTCCCACATCCGTACGACCCGCTTCGCACCGCGCACCGCGATCACATCGGGTGTGGTGACCAGCAGTGCCGTGTCGGCCATCTCGATGGCCGCCGCGCTGGCGCCCTGGAGCTGGCTGCCGCAGTCGATCACCACGACCTCGTAGCGCGAGCGCAGGGCGCTGACGATCTGCCGGGCCGAGCGGTCGCTGACCTCCTCGGCGCTCTCGCCCTCGCTGGGTGCCAGGAGCAGCGCCAGGCCGGTGCCGTGGCTGAACACGGCGTCGGACAGGACGCGCGGCGATATGTCGGTGATCGTCGACAGGTCGACGATGGAACGCCGGAACTGCACATCGAGGTACGAGCCGATGTCACCGGCCTGGAGGTCCAGGTCGACCAGGGCGACGTTGCGCCCGGACGTCTGGGCCGCCAGGGCGATCTGTACGGCGGCGACGGTGGTCCCGACGCCGCCCTTCGCGCCGCTGACGGTGATGACCGTACCGCCGGGGCCGGTGAAGACATCGGCGCCGGTGGTCAGGTGGCGGCGGACGCCGACGGACCATTGGGCCGCGGATTGAACCCTGCTGGCCAGTTCTTCGTAGCTGAGGGGGAGGGTGACGACGCCTCGCGCACCCGATTCCATCGCGGACGCGAACAGGCCGGGGGTGACATCGGCGGTGATCAGCACGACCCCGATGGCGGGGAAGCGCAGGGAGACCTCCCGGATCAGTTCCAGGGCCGGCACCGGCCCGATCCGCTCGTGGACCAGCACGACCTCGGGCAGATCGTCGAGCGATTCGCCCGCGAGCCGGGCGAGGGTGTCGATGAGCTGGGTCGAGTCGGTGACCGGAGCGGCCGGCTCGGCGTCGGGGAGCTGGCTGAGCAGGGTGGTGACGGATCTGGCCGCGTCGACGTCACCGACGGCCGGGAGGATCCTCGTGGTCATTCGATCCTCACTTGTCCTTGTCGAGCGTGTAGGTGCGGTCGCCCGGACGGATGGTGCTGTCGCTGCCGGAGGCGAGCAGCGCGAGGCGTACGTGCTCCGCGAAGGACTCGGCGTAGGCGATGCGCTGGGTGTCGAGCGTGTTGAGCGCGAAGGTGATCGGGACGGCCTCGGTGCCCATGTTGGACTTGCCGTCCTGGTTGGGCTCCAGGGCGGTCAGCTTGCCGACGTCCAGGACCTTGGCGTTGGAGACGATGACCTTCGACTGGGACGGGTCGCCGTCGCGTTCACCGGGGAAGGTGGCGTAGATGTTGACGGTGGCGCCGGGGGTGATCTTGCCCGCGACGCCGGTCGCGGCGTCGATCATGATGGCGATCTCCTGCTCCCCGGGCTGCAGTTCGGGGCGGCGCTGCATCATGTCGGACTGGAGCAGCGAGCCTTTGCGCAGCTGGGTGACGGCGATCTTGCCGTTCACCTCGGAGAGATCGGTGACCGCGTTGTGGGAGAGCCAGCGCTTGGGCATCGAGATCTTCTCGAACTGCCCGGAGGACAGCGCGGTATAGGGCGCCACGTCGGACCTCAGCTGGTAGGCCGAAACCTCGGGCCCGACCTTGGAGTTGACATCGCTGATCACCGAGAGCACGCCGGCGAAGGCGCCGAAGGCGCACAGAACCGACAAAAGCAGGAGTATCACGCCGCGGCGCTGACGGGAGTTCATGGGCCGGACAACCTCGTTCGATTCGGATGCGTGGGGCAGCGGACAGAAGGGCGTCTACGGAGGAAAGCGGAAGCGCTAGGACTGCGGTGGTGCGAGCGCTTCGTGGCTGAGGACACCGGCGGAGTGCATTCGGTTCTCGGCCGCGGGTAGCGGGGAGGAGCAGAACCCGCAGCGATCACCGATGAGTTCCATTCGGCACCAGTGGCAGTTCTCACGGCGTACGGAGGACACCAATTGGTACAGGACGGAGATGTCTGGCAGGTAGGCGGCGAATTCCACCAGTTTTCCGGTTCCCCACCATGCCGGGGATTCGGACGGGAGTGCGGACTCGTGAATGGACTGGACCTGCCACGCGGGCGCGAGGGTCTCCTTCACCCACTCCGACTGCGACTGCCCTTTGGCGGTCATCAGGTGGGTGGCGAATTCCGGCCCGGTCGGCGGGTCGGCCTTGGGGCCGACCCTGACGAGCTGCGGCTCGGGTCCCGCGACCACGGCGAACTGGGAGCCGGGCACCCAGGACTTCGCATGGGTCCTGAGGTCGACCGGGACCCGGTCGAACTTGGTGACGGAGTGGAGCAGGGCGCCGGCGTGGATGTAGTGCGTCAGCAGCCGGGCGGCGGAGGCGACCACTCCGGGGCTGAAGTCACAGATGGACAACTGGCGCAACTGCCTGACGAGTACGGCGACACCCAGCGGCGGGAGATCCACCTTCACCAGGGCGATGCGGTCGCTCTCCAGGACCGAGCGCACGGAGTAGAGCCGACGCTCGTGGGCGGGCGAGATGCCGGTCGGGTAGACGGCCACGACATAGCCGTGCTGTTCGAGCAGCACATGCATGTCACCGATGGCCATCTCCAGCGCCTGGGCATCGGGCGCCTGCAGCAGGGCGGCTGTCGGTGTCTGCTGATCGGTCGGAGGTAGTACCAAGTCAGCACTGGTCACTGCTATTGCGGTCGGCACGCTGTTCCCCGTTTCGGCTTCCGGCCGGACGCCGGTCATGACGTCGGCCGCAATCGCTCCTGCTCCGCGGTTCTGCCTCAGCACTTTATCCACGTCCTACCTGGCAGAGAACACTTTTCGGAGGCCAGTCCGACAACGTGTGCGAGGCGCCCGCGTAACACCGGCGTGCTAAATCGGATCAAATCGAAAATCGTCAACTTCTGTACAACTGCGGAGGGTTACCGGTCCACCTTCCCGTCACCTGGGGCCGGGAATTCATCTCCGCACGTCAGCACGGATGCGGAACCTCCCGCACCGACCCCCGCGGAGGGCCGGTCCGTCACTGTCCGAGCACTCCCGCGACATCACCCGCACGCGACCCCGAGAGGTCAACAAAACGTCAATTCACAGGCGCGCCGCCTGGACTTCGGGGTCCCGCGGAGGGCTTCGCGGGGTGGAAGCGGAGCGAGTACGGACCGACTCGGTGAACTCGATAGCCGCAGGTCTCGTTGCCAGAGGTCTTGACAACTCGATTGGTCTGGACCAGTTTATCGGCCAGCGGTGGCCACCGTTCCTCAACTCCACATCCCCTTCTTCTCCCCGTCACCTCCCGGACGGCCCGGAGTACCGCCGGTCCACCCCGCCGGCTCGTCCCGGGTATGCCCGGCAGGCATCCCCAACTCCCCCACGGAGGCAGCAAGTGGAACGTTCCCCCCTCAGCGGCCACAGAATCCACGGGCGCCGCGGCCGGGTCCGGCTCGGCGCCGCCGTGGCCGTCCTCGCGGCCGGCGCGCTGACCGCCACGGGTCTCGCCGGAAGCGCCCAGGCCGCCGATATCAACGTCGCCAAGAACGCGGGCTTCGAGTCCGGCCTCGCCAACTGGACCTGTACCGGCGGCAGCGGCGGCACCGTCTCCTCCCCCGTGCACGGTGGCACCGCCGCTCTCAAGGCCACGCCGTCCGGCCAGGACACCGCGCGGTGCGCCCAGACCGTGGCCGTGAAGCCCGATTCGACGTACACGCTCAGCTCCTGGGTGCAGGGCGGGTACGCGTACCTCGGCGCGAGCGGTACCGGAACCACCGATGTGTCGACCTGGTCGCCCGGCTCCGGCAACTGGACCCAGCTCACCACCAGCTTCAAGACCGGCCCGAACACCACCTCGGTCGAGGTCTACACGCACGGCTGGTACGGGCAGGCCGCCTATCTGGTGGACGACGTCTCGGTCAACGGCCCCGACGGCGGGGGCGGCACCGACCCGGAGCCGACCGTCCCGTCCGCCCCGGCCGGGCTCGCGGTGGGCACGACCACCTCTTCCTCCGTGGCCCTGTCCTGGAACGCGGTGTCCGGCGCGACCGGCTACACCGTCTACCGGGACGGCCAGAAGGCGACCACGACCACCGGGAGCTCGGCGACGGTCACGGGGCTGGCCGCCGACACGGCGTACCAGTTCGCGGTGACCGCCACCAACGCGGCCGGTGAGTCCGTCAAGTCGACGACGGTCAGCGGCCGTACGGCCAAGGAGGGCGGCGGCAACCCCAACCCCGGCACCTCCGTCCCCAAGCACGCGGTGACCGGCTACTGGCAGAACTTCAACAACGGCGCGACCGTGCAGAAGCTCAGCGACGTGCCCGTGAACTACGACATCATCGCGGTCTCCTTCGCCGACGCCACGAGCACGCCGGGCGCCGTCACCTTCAACCTGGACTCGGCGGGCCTGAACGGCTACACCGTCGACCAGTTCAAGGCCGACATCAAGGCGAAGCAGGCGGCCGGGAAGAACGTCATCATCTCGGTCGGCGGCGAGAAGGGATCCGTCTCGGTCAACAGCGACGCCTCCGCGACCAACTTCGCCAACTCGGTCTACTCGCTCATCCAGGAGTACGGCTTCAACGGTGTCGACATCGACCTGGAGAACGGCCTCAACTCCACGTACATGACGAAGGCACTGCGCTCGCTGTCGCAGAAGGCGGGCTCCGGTCTCGTCATCACGATGGCCCCGCAGACCATCGACATGCAGTCCACCGGGGGCGAGTACTTCAAGACGGCCCTCGGCATCAAGGACATCCTGACCGTCGTCAACATGCAGTACTACAACAGCGGTTCGATGCTCGGCTGCGACGGCAAGGTCTACTCGCAGGGCTCGGTGGACTTCCTCACCGCGCTCGCCTGCATCCAGCTGGAGGGCGGCCTCGCCCCGTCCCAGGTCGGCCTCGGTGTGCCCGCCTCCACGAGCGGCGCGGGCAGCGGCTACGTACCGCCGTCGGTCGTGAACGCGGCCCTGGACTGTCTGGCCTCCGGTACCAACTGCGGCACGTTCAAGCCCGCGAAGACGTACCCGGGCATCCGCGGCGCGATGACCTGGTCGACCAACTGGGACGCCAAGTCGGGCAACGCCTGGTCGAACGCGGTGGGCCCGCACGTGCACGGCCTGCCGTAACCACCGGTCCGCACACGCACGGCCTGCCGTGACCACCGGCCGGCATCAGTGACCAGCAGCGCCGCCGCTCCCCCGGCGGCGCTGCTGCACGTTCCGGGTCCGGCGGCCGTCCCGGCTCTGTCCCGGACCCGCAACAGCCTGTCCGGGACCGCGAAACTTCCATGGCTGTTTGGGCGTGTTCATGGCACCGTTGTGGGGCGCGGTGGCGGTGCGACAGGGGGAGGGACATGGCCGGGGCGCGGATTCAGACGCTGGGCGGGGACGATCCGGCGGTGCTCGGGCCGTACCGGCTGATCGGACGCCTGGCGTCCGGCGGCATGGGGCGGATCTATCTGGCCCGCGGCGGCGAGCGCGGCGGGCGGGGGCTCGTCGCCGTGAAGACGCTGCTGGCCGAGGGGACCGTCAGCGAGATCGACCGGCGGCGCTTCGCCCGCGAGGTGTCGCTCGCGCAACGGGTCGACAGCGCGTACACGGCGCGCGTACGGGACGCCGACCCCGACGCCGAGCGGCCGTGGATGGCCATCGACTACATCGCCGCACCGCCGCTCTCCGAACTCGTGCGCAACTGCGGGGTGCTACCCGCCTCGGCCGTACGGTGGATCGCGGCCGGGACCGCGGAGGCACTGGTCACCCTGCACGAGGTGGGCATCGTCCATCGCGATGTGAAGCCGCAGAACGTGCTGCTGCCGCTGGAGGGCCCCCGGGTCATCGACTTCGGCATCTCGCACGCCAGTGACCTCACGCTCACCGGTCTCACACTCGGCACGATCGCCTTCACCTCCCCCGAACAGGCCCGTGGCGAGGCGTCGACCGCCGCATCCGACGTCTACTCCCTGGGTGCCACGCTGTTCCTGCTCGCCACCGGGCGGGCGCCCTACCGCGCGGACGGCGACACGCTGCGGCTGCTGGCCCGCGTCCAGCGCGGCGAGCTCGACCTCGACGGCCTGCCGAAGGAGCTCGTCGCGACGATCCGGCCCTGCCTGGCCGTCGACCCGGCCCGGCGCCCCGAGCCCGCGGAGCTGCTCGCCCGGTTCCGCGAGGACCAGGCCGGCCTGCCTGCTACGCACAGCGGCACCCGGTGGCTACCGCCGCGGTGGACGGCGCTGATCGGCGCGTACGCGACACAGGGCCTGGAACTCGCGAACGACCGCCATGCGCACCCGGTGGCCCCGACCGTCGACCACCGCACGAGGGTGGTGCCGCCCCCGCCCCCGACACTGGTCTACCCGCCGGAGCGCGCGGCCCGCGCGGCCCGTGACCGCGCCCGCCGCGAACGTGCGAGGCAGGACCTGGCGGTGCTCGCGGAGCTGGCGGAGCGGCAGCGGGCGGAGCAGGCCGAACGGGAACAGGCGGAGCGCGACCAGGCCGAACGCGTCGAACGGGAACGGGCGGAACGGGAACGCGCGGAGGCGGCCCGCCAGGAGGCCAGGCGTACGGAACGGGAGCGGGCGGAACGGCAGCGGGCGGAGACGGCCCGGCTGGAGGCCGAGCGCGTCGAACGGGAGCGGGCCGCGCAGGAGCGGGCCAGGCGGGAACGGGCCGCGCAGGAGCGGGCCAGGCGGGAGCGGGCCGAAAGGCAGCGCACCGAGCAGGCGGCCCGTGCCGCTCGGGCGCGTGCGGCCTCGTCCACCACCGCCTCGCCCACCCCGGGCACGACGCGCGCGACGCCCCCGTCTGCCTCTCCCTCGGGCGGCTCCTCGAACTGGGGCTGGCTGATCGCCGTGGCCGTCGTCGTCGCCCTGGTGGTCTGGCAGCCCTGGGAGGCGGGGAAGGGGAGCGGCAGCGGGGCGTCCTCCTCCGGCACCACCAGTGCCGGCGCCGTCACCTCCGGCAGCGGCCTCGACACCCATACGGACGGCAGCGGCACCGACTCCGACGACTACGGCGACAGCGGTTCCGGCAGCAGCGGCGGCAGCACCGACGACTCCGGCAGCGGCACCGAGGAGTCGTCACCCACCCCCACTCCGACTCCCACCCCGGACGCCACCGACCTGGCGTTCGCGGCGGTACGCGCCGGTGACTGTCTCGACGTGTACAACGACGGGCACGGCAACATGAGCGCCGGCAGTCCGGACCGGGTGGGCTGCCGGGCGTCGAACGCCTACATGCATGTCAATCGCGTCAGCACCACCGCCGGAGCCTCCGGCTCCTGCGACAGCGGACCGGGCTTCACCTGGTGGCGCAAATCCGGTGCGGACGGCGTCGAGAGGACGCTCTGCCTCGACCGGGTGTATCAGGTGGGCCAGTGCTTCCCCGCACAGGTCAAAGGCGCCACCAACGCCGATCTGACGGTGGTGTGGGACTGCAACGCCGCGACCGTGCCCCGGGCCGGCCAGTCGATCCTCCGGATCACCGCCCACTACAAGGCGCCCGCGGCGGGCACGAACTGGACCTGTCCGGCCGGGCGCGGAGAGCGGTTCTGGTACTGGCCGGTGAACAACGGCCGGAGCATCATCTGCGCGTCGGGGGCCTGAACCGGCCCGGTGCGGCGCCTCCGGCACGATCCGGACGGGAGACCCTAGATCACCAGGCTGAGCAGCGCCGCCACCGCGAACCCCGCGACCGACAGGACCGTCTCCAGGACCGTCCAGGACTTCAGGGTGTCGCGTTCGGAGATGCCGAAGTACTTCGACGTGATCCAGAATCCGCCGTCGTTCACGTGCGAGGCGAAGATCGAGCCGGCCGAGATCGCCATGATGATCAGGGCCAGATGGGCCTGCGAGAGGTCCTGGCCCTCGACCAGCGGGACGACGATGGGGGAGCGCGGCACGGCGCTCCTGCAAAGCGGAGCGCCATGCCGTGCCGTGTGCGCGGAACAGCTGCGGCAAGTGGATCAGCTGGTTCAGCCGAGGACCGCGAGCGCGTCGATCTCGATGAGCAGGCCCTTGGGGAGGCCGACGTAGACCGTCGTGCGGGCGGCGGGGGCGGCCTTGAGGTCCTGCTCGCCGAAGTAGGCGTTGTAGATCTCGTTCATCTCGGCGAAGTGGTCCACGTCCGTGAGGTAGACGCGCATCATCATCACGTCGTCCCAGCTCGCGCCGCCCTCCTCCAGGATCGCCTTGACGTTGGCGAAGGTCTGGAGGGTCTGCTCGCGCAGCGTCGGACCGGCGGGGGTCGGGGCCTGGCCCTCGACCGCGGGCAGGAAGCCGACCTGGCCGGCGACCTGGAGGATGTTCCCCTTCTTCACCCCGTGCGAGAACTTCGCGGGGGGCGTGGTGTGGGTGCTCGGGGTGAGGGCGATCTTCTCGGTCATGGCTGTTCAGGCTTTCTTGGGTCGGGTGGTGCCGGAGTACTCCCGGCTGATGGAGTCGGCGGTGCGGCGCACCAGCGGGAGCAGGGTGAGGAGTTCCTCGGCCGTGACGACGACATTGGGCGCGGAGACCGACATCGCGGCCACGACCCGCCCGTCCGCCCCCCGGATGGGGGCGCCGACGCAGTTGATGGACTCCTCGTGGCCGCCGAGGTCGGTGGCCCAGCCCTGTTCGCGGACGACGGCGAGCTCCTTGAGGAAGGCACCGGCGTTCGGGGTCGAACGGGACGTGTACATGGGGTAGTCGAGCTTCTCGGCGATGGCGCGCCGCTCGGGCTCGGTGAGGTCGGCGAGGAGCAGCTTCGCGACGGCGGCGACGGTGATCGCGACGGGCTTGCCGATCCGCGAGTACATCCTGACCGGGTAGCGGCTCTCGACCTTGTCGATGTAGAGGACTTCCTGCTCCTCGTACACCGCGAGATGCACGGTGTGACCGCAGCTCTCGTTGAGTTCGACGAGGTGGGGGTGGGCGATCTCCCGTACGTCGAGGTTCTCGACGGCCTCCTGCGCGAGGGCGAAGAGGCGGGCGCCGAGGCGGTAGCGCTGGTCCTGCTGGCGGTAGACGAGTCCGTGCTCGTGGAGCGTACGGAGCAGGCGCAGCGCCGTGGACTTGTGGACACCGAGCCGCTCGGCGACCTGGCCGAGGTCGGCGGGCCCCTGGGCGAGCAGCGGCAGGATGCTCAGCGCCCGGTCGACGGTCTGACTCATGTCGTACGTACCTCCTGGTCGTCCCCCGTCCACCCGGGGCCGAGACGAAGTCTCCCCCAGGCCTCGTCGTCCAGGGCGGCAAGGGCGTCGGCGTGCGCGCGGGCCGGCGGGGCGGTGAGGTCGCCGGGCACGGTGAGGACGGCGGCGGCCATGAGGTGGCCGTGCCGGACCCGGTCGCGTACGGGGAGGTCGCGGAGGGTGGCGGAGAGGAACCCGGCGGCGAAGGCGTCGCCGGCGCCGACGGGTGCGACGACGTCCACGCGGAGGGCGGGGACGGTGGTGACGTCTCCGGCGCCCGAGAAGACCGTCGCCCCGTCGGATCCCCGCTTCACGACCAGGACGGACGGCTCCGGCAACGCCGTGCGGATCGCCTCCGCGCCCGTCACCCCCCACGCCTCCTCCGCCTCGTCCTCGCCGACGAAGACCAGGTCGCTGCGGCGGGCCAGGTCGAGGAGCACCTCGGGGGACGCGTCGGCGTCGCGCCACAGACCCGGCCGGTGGTTGACGTCGAAGGAGATCGGCGGGCGGCCGGGCCGGGGCGCGGTCAGGTCGTGGAGCAGGGCCAGGCAGTCGGCGGAGAGCGCCGCGGTGATGCCGGACAGGTGCAGGACCCGGGCCGCGGGCAGCGTCTCGTACGGGATGTTCCGCGGGGACATCGCGGACGCGGCGGACCCGGCCCGGTAGTAGGCGACCTCGTGCACATCGGCGGCCCGGTCGGTCGCGGTGCGGAAGTAGATCCCGGTGGGCCGCGACGGATCGCGCCGCACACCGGAGGTGTCGACCCCGTATCCGGTGATCGCCTCGACGAGATGGTCGCCGAACCCGTCCGCGCCGACCCGGCTGACCCAGGCCGCCCGGTGCCCGGCGGCGGCCAGCGCGCAGGCGACATTGGACTCGGCGCCGCCGATGCCGCGGCCGAAGGAAGGTACGTCGGCGAGGCGTCCGGGCTGCGACGGCAGGAACGTCACCATGGACTCGCCGAGGCACACGACTTCGGCGGCCGTGGCGGCTTCGGCGGTCCTGGCCGGGGTTCCGGGCACTCGGGGCTCCTCGCGGGTTCGGCGGTTCAGTGGTGGGGCGGTGCGGCGGGCAGTGGTTCGGGGTGCGGCGCGGGCACTCACCATTGACCCGGCATCGGCTCGGATGTTAGACAGCGTTAAGCGATATACGCAATGGGTGTTGCATATGATGCAACGATGACTTCGATCGAGGAGGCCCCCTTGGCCGCCGACCGTCCTGTGTCCGGACTCGCCGACGAACTGGTCGACCACCGCTTCAAGGCACTCCCGCCCGATGCGGAGGGCCTGACCGTCGGCGCCCTCGCCGCCGAGCGGCGCAACCTCTTCACGGGCGGCTTCACCACCCCGGTGCTCGCCCTGTCCGCCGAGTCGGTCGAGCACAACCTCGCCCTCCTGGAGACGTACGCGGAGCGCCACGGGCTCGCGTTCGCCCCGCACGGCAAGACCTCCATGTCCCCGCAGCTCTTCGCCCGCCAGCTGGAGCACGGCGCCTGGGGCATCACCGCGGCCGTGCCGCACCAGGCGCGGGTCTACCGGGCGTACGGAATCCGGCGGATCTTCCTCGCCAACGAGCTCGTCGACGCCGCGGCCCTGCGCTGGCTCTCCGGCGAGCTGGACTCCGACCCGGAGTTCCGCTTCATCTGTTACGTCGACTCGGTGCGCGGCGTGGAGCTGATGGACGAGGCGCTGCGCGCGGCGGGCGCCTCCCGCGCCGTCGACATCGTCGTGGAACTGGGCGCGGGCGAGGGTGCGCGCACCGGCGTCCGTACCGAGGCCGAGTGCGCGGCGGTGGCCGACGCGGTGGCGGCGACCGGGACCCTGCGTCTGGTGGGCGTGGCCGGATACGAGGGCGAGGTGCCGGACGCGTCCGGCGAGCGGGTACGGGACTGGGTGCGCCGGCTCGTCGCGCTGGCCGTCGACTTCGACCGCGCGGGGCGCTTCGCGGCGGCCGGCGGGGAGATCGTGATCAGCGCGGGCGGCAGCGCGTGGTTCGACGCGGTGGCGGACGTCTTCGCGGAGATCCCGGAGCTCTCCGCACCGGTGCTGAAGCTGCTGCGCTCGGGGGCCTATGTCTCGCACGACGACGGCCACTACCGCCATCTGACCCCGTTCAACCGGGTGCCGGAGGAGGGGGTGCTGCAGCCCGCCTTCCGGCTCTGGGCGCAGGTCGTGTCGCGCCCGACGGCCGAGCAGGCGTTCCTCAACGCGGGCAAGCGGGACGCGGCGTACGACCTCGACCTTCCCGAGGCGCAGGTCGTGCGGTCCGGCCGGGACGGCGCGGTCCGGCCTGCTGCGGGTGTCTCGGTCAGTGGTCTGTCGGACCAGCACGCGTGGGTGCGTACGGAGCCGGGCGCCGAGCTGGAGGTGGGTGACTGGGTGGGGATGGGCCTGTCGCATCCGTGCACGAGCTTCGACAAGTGGCAGTTGATTCCGCTGGTCACGGCGGACGGCACGGTCACGGACTACATCCGCACGTTCTTCTGATCCCTGCGGGGGGCTGCCCTGCGGGGCCGCTCCCCTGCCCGCCCCTTCCCGTAACCGGGGGCTCCGCCCCCGGACCCCCGCTCCTCGATCGCCGGAGGGGCTTGATCTGGGAGCCCCCATGGACCTGGTCATCCGTAACGCCCACGTCGTCAACGGCACCGGTGCCCCCGGCCGCCGTGCCGACGTGGGCATCCGGGACGGCCGGATCGCCCAGATCCACCCCGAACACGCCGCCGGGCCGCGCCCCTCCGGCCGCCGTGTCCTCGACGCCGACGGGCTCGTCCTCTCGCCCGGCTTCATCGACATGCACGCGCACAGCGATCTCGCGCTGCTCCGCGACCCCGACCACAGCGCCAAGGCCGCGCAGGGCGTCACCCTCGAAGTCCTGGGCCAGGACGGTCTGTCGTACGCCCCGGTCGACGACCGGACGCTCGCCGAGGTACGCCGTTCCATCACCGGCTGGAACGGCAACGGCGACGACATCGACTTCGACTGGCGCACGGTCGGCGAGTACCTGGACCGCCTGGACCGCAACTTCGACGGCCGGGGCATCGCGGTCAACGCCGCCTACCTCATCCCGCAGGGCACGGTCCGGATGTACGCGGTGGGCTGGGAGGACCGCCCCGCCACCGGGGCCGAGCTGACCCGGATGAAGGAACTCGTCGCCCGGGGCATGGCGGAGGGCGCGGTCGGCATGTCCTCCGGCCTCACGTACACCCCCGGCATGTACGCGAACGAAGCCGAACTCACCGAACTGTGCCGGGTGGTGGCCGAGTACGACGGCTACTACTGCCCGCACCACCGCTCGTACGGGGCGGGCGCGCTCGGCGCGTACGAGGAGATGGTGCAGCTCACCAGGAACGCGGGCTGCGCCCTCCATCTCGCCCACACCACCATGAACTTCGGCGTGAACAAGGGCCGGGCCCCCGAACTGCTCGCCCTGCTCGACCACGCCCTCGACGCGGGCGCCGACATCTCCCTCGACACCTACCCGTACACCCCCGGCTGCACGACCCTCGTCGCGATGCTGCCGAGCTGGGCGAGCGAGGGCGGGCCCGAGTCGGTGCTCACCCGGCTCGCGGACGACGCGACGGCGGAACGGATCCGGCACCACATGGAGGTGCTGGGCTCGGACGGCTGCCACGGCGTGCCGATCGAGTGGGACACGATCGAGATCTCGGGCGTCGGCGTGCCCGCGCTCGGCGACCACGTCGGACGCACGGTGGCCGAATCCGCCCGGCTGCGCGGTGAGGCGCCCTGGGTGACCGCACGCAGACTGCTCGTCGAGGACCGGCTCGGCCCGACGATCCTCCAGCACGTGGGCCACGAGGAGAACGTGCGGCAGATCATGCGCCACCGGGTGCACACCGGGGGCAGCGACGGCATCCTCCAGGGCGACAAGCCGCACCCGCGCGCCTACGGCACGTTCCCGCAGTATCTCGGCAGGTACGTACGGGAGTTGGGCATCCTGTCGCTGGAGGAGTGCGTCGCCCACCTCACCTCGCGCCCGGCCCGGCGACTGCGCCTGGCCGACCGCGGGTACGTCCGCGAGGGCTACCGCGCCGACCTGGTCCTCTTCGACCCGCGGACGGTGGCGGCGGGCTCCACGTTCGAGGAGCCGCGCACGCTGCCGGTCGGCATCCCGCACGTACTGATCGACGGCCGGTCCGTCATCGAGGACGGCCGCCGCACCCAGGTGCTGGCGGGCCGGGCCGTCCGCGGAGCGGGGAGCCGGACGACCCGGCAGGGCGTCGCCCGGTGAGGCATTTCGCCCTCACTCCCCCGCCTGCTCCCCCGCCTGCTCCCCCGTCTGCTCCTTCGCCCAGGCCAGGTCCTCCTCGGTCGGGGCGTCGTCCTGGGTGAGGCTGCGCCGCCAGTAGCCGCTGAACTGCACGGCCACCCGGGGCAGCCCGCGCTCCTCGACCAGATGGCGGCGCAGGGCCCGTACCGTCCCCGCCTCACCGGCCAGCCACGCGGCCCCGGACCCGGCGGGCAGCCGGGCCGCCCGCACCGCGTCCGGCAACGACCCGCCCCGGTCCCGGTGCACCCAGTGGACGGTCACGTCGCCGGGCGAGCCGAGCGGCTGCTCCTCCGCCGCGTCGGCGACCTCGGCCCAGACGAGCGCCCGCGCCCCGGCCGGCAGGGACTCCAGCAGGGTCCCGATCGCGGGGAGCGCCGTCTCGTCGCCGGCCAGCAGCAGCCAGTCGGCGGCGGGCAGCGGCCGGGCGTACAGCGAAGACGGGCCGACCATGCCGAGCACATCGCCCAGGCGCGCGTCCCGGCCCCAGCGGGTGGCGGGGCCATCGTCGCCATGAAGCACGAAGTCGACCGCCATCACGTCCAGTCGACGGTCGTACCCACGAACGGTGAAGCTCCGCAGCAACGGCCGCTCCGGCTCGGGGATCGCGAGGTACGCCTCGTACCACCGCATGCCGTACGTGTCGTCGGCGTCCGGCTCCGGCAGCCGGGGCACGCCCTGCCCCTCCCTCGGGAAGCAGAGCTTCATCTGCTGGTCGGGCCGGTCCTCCATGAGCTCCGCCAGCGCATCCCCGGTGAAGGTGACGCGCGCCGTCCGCGGAGTGACCCGCTCCACGCCGACGACCCGCACATACGAAACGGTCAACGCCTGCCCCATCGCGGCTCCCGCCCTCTCCGACTGATAGTTTACGTCGTAAGGAATTACCCGGGCGAAGTTACTTTACGGCGTAAGGAGTCGCAAGTGGTGGTCTTTGCCGGACAGGGCGACGCCCGTCGTTCGATGTCCCTGCTGTGGCGCGCCGACCGTCCGGAGCAGCGCGGCCGGCGCCCCGGCCCCGGCCCCAGGCCGGGGCTGAGCGTCGACGCGATCGTGACCGCCGCGATCACCGTCGCGGACGAGAACGGCATGGCCGCGCTGTCGATGCGCGCGGTGGGCGAGCGGCTCGGCCGTACCGCGATGGCGCTCTACACCTACGTTCCCAGCAAGAGCGAGTTGCTGGACCTGATGTACGACGCGGTCCACGCCGAGCTGCCCACGGAGTACGACGACACCGGCAACTGGCGTACGGGGCTGACCGACTGGGCGCGGGACAGGCTCGAATTCCACCTCCGCCACCCCTGGGTGCTCCAGGTCTCCCAGGCCCGCCCGGTCCTCGGCCCGCACGAGTACGCAGGGCTGGACACCCTGGTGCGTCTGCTGAACGCGACCGGGCTCGAAGCGCAGGTGCTGCGGCGGCTGGTCGGCACGCTGTCCCACTTCGTCCGCGGCTGCGCCGGGACGGTCGCCGAGGCGCGGCAGGCAGCGGCGGTGACGGGCGAGTCGGACGAGGAGTGGTGGTTCGCCCGCTCGGCGCTGCTGCGTGAGGTGGCCCCCGACTTCGCGGACCGCTATCCGAGCCTGACCGCGATGGAGACCGGGTCCGCCCCGCAGCCACCGGCCCCGGCGCCGGCGTCCGGCGAGGAGGCGGTGCCGTATCCGGAGCGGGAGGCGCGGGAGACGTTCGATGTCGGGCTCGGGGTGCTGCTCGACGGGATCGAGGCGGCGGTCCGGCGCACGACGGCGCCATGAACCGCCCATCGCGAACCATGAATTGTGTACTGCGGACGGCGAATTGCGAACCGTGAACCGTGAATCGCCGCCACGGCACCCGGTGGAGGGCATCGCGGCGGCGACGGGTTCACGAGATCACGGCTTGGGCAGTGCACACCCCGCACGGTCGAGGTCGAACTTGTTGCCGGTGCCGATGCACGGCACGATGCCGTACGTCTCCTGGGCGTAGTTGATGCCCTCACGCACCGTCACATTGCCGCTCTCGTCGACCTCGCACGGGTTGTTGTCCGTGCACTCCTGACCGTCCTCGTTGCCGGTGTTGTTGACGGCGACGACCTTGCCGGTCGCGTTGTCGATCACCGGGGAGCCGGACGTACCGCCGATGGTCTGGCAGGCGGAGGTGTAGCGGACCGAGTCCTTCCAGGTCCACTCCCCTTCCTTGAGGCGGTAGACGAAGCCGTCGACGTTGCAGGCGTACGTGCGCTTCCAGTAGCCGGACACGACCGTGATCGCGGTGCCCTGGACCGGGTGCGCGGTGTTGAGCTCCAGCGCCTTGATGCCGTAGCTGCTCTCGATCTGGGCGTAGGTGCTGGTGAGTTCGTACACCGATATGTCGGTGTCGGTCATCGTCCCGTACGCGATCTTGCTCGCCCGCAGGGTTCCGACACCGCTGCCCGAGGCGTTCAGCAGGGTGAAGCTGCGGGTGGACGGCTGGTCGAACACGACTTCACCGGGGCCCGGGAATCCCGACTCCATGCAGTGCCCGTTGGAGAGCACGAGCGCGTGGTCGCCGGGCTGGGAGTCGGGAGTGCGGACGACGGAGCCGGAACAGTTGCTGAGCGCCACGGTCCCGGCGAAGTTGACCGCCTTGGGCCGGACCTTCTCCTTGACCGCGGTGGGCGACGCCGCTTCGTGGCCGGTTGACGCGGTTGCGGGCGCGACACCTGCCCCGAGGAGCAGGACAGCGAACAGCGCACCGACGAGAGGCTTCTTCATGTGGGGGTCCCCTCAAGTGACCTGGGCAGGGTCCTGATGGCCCCCGCCCACCGAAGTTCCCTTCGGATTGACATGTGCATGTTGGCGCACTGAAGGGGCCCCCACAAGGGGCGGTTTCAAGCCATCAGGCCCAGGGCCCGTCAGGCGGCGACCGGCTCCACCGGGATCCACAGCTCGGCCGAGGCCTCCCCCGCGACCGGCGACGGCCCGACGCGCAGGATCTCGGGACCGGGCCTGCTCCGGTACGGATTGGACGGGAACCACTGGGTGAACACGTCCCGCCACAGGTACTGGAGCGCCTCGGGGAAGGGCCCGGAGTTCTCGAAGACGGCCCAGGTGCCCGCCGCGACCACCAGCACGTCCAGGTCGTCGGGCGCGTCCGCACCGGTCACCACGGCGTGGTAATAGTCGAGCTCGGTCCCCTCCGCACGGCTCTCCGCGAGGTTGTCGCTCACCTGGACGATGCCCTCAGGCCGCTGATCGGACAGCGCCGCGATGCGCCCCACGGTCTCCTTGTCGATGCCCCGGACGAACTCGGCGATGGCCGGGTTGGCCCCCTCGTGCACGAGGGGAACCCGCGCCTTCCTGCCGACCACCCGGAACTCGTCCTTGGCCACGATCCGGTATTCCATACTGCTGCTGCCTTCGACCACGAGACGGAAGGACATCCGGGGCTGGGACCGCAGAACCGCACCGGCCCGCCGGGCCTCGCCCGGACCGACACCGTGCATGGCACGGAACGCCCGAGCGAACGCCTCGCCCGAGGAGTAGCCGTAGCGCACGGCGACCTCCAGCAGCGTCCGCTCCCCGTTCAGCACCTCGGCACCCGCGAGCGTCAGCCGCCTGCGCCGTACGTACTCCGACAGCGGCATCCCGGCCAGCGCGGAGAACATCCGCCGGAAGTGGTACTCCGACGTCATGGCGATCCGGGCCAGCGCGGCCGTCTCGATCTCCTGATCGAGACGGCACTCGATGTACTCCATGGCCTGGTTCAGCTTCTCCAGCACCCGGTCTCCTTCCCTCACGGACACTCACATTAGGAAGAATGCGCCCCGGTCCACCCGACACTCCGTGCCCGCTACGGTCGGGTCGGTCGCGGCGGCGCGCCGAAGCGGACCAGACAGTGCCAGACCTTCTTCAGCGACTGGAGGTCGTGGCGGCCGGAGCGGGCCGCGTCACCGATGATCCGCGGGTCGAGGACCCCGTTCTCGGCGATCTCGGCGCCGAGGTCGACGAACTCCGCTCCCCGGTAGTCGGGGTGGCGCCGCAACTGCTCGACGGTCAGCCGGAATCCCGCGTGCCACTCCGTGCGGCAGGGAAGCCGGCTGGCCGCCTCCTCGACCGGGGTGGACCGGTAGCAGGGATCGAGCACCAGGGCCTCCACATGGCGGTCGAGGACGACCGGGCCGTGGATCTGCGCCTCGATGTAGTCGTCGAGCGCGTCCCGGTCGTCGGCCTCGGCCAGCTCGATGAGATGCATGCCGGACGCGACGCCGAAGTCCACCGGCTCGGCCGCACTGTCCGGATAGCAGAACGTGGCACGCGGGAGGGTGTCCGCGGTCAGCCGGAAATGCGCGGAGCCGAATCTGGGAGCAGCCCCGACGGCGGCGGCACGGAAGTCCAACGCCCCGTAGACCGGCCGCTGTTCGCCCGGCACCCCGTCGTAGGCCCCGTCGAAGATCCGGCTCTCCCAACGCCATCTGTCCCCGCCCGGGTACGCCGTGAGACCGCCGTTGCCGGTGCCCGTCACGAACTGCGAGTGGTAGACGCCGTCCTGCGCCAGGGCGACCAGGACGGGCCGGCCCGCCGCCTCGCGGTCGGGGTGGAAGTTCAGCGTCAGCCGCAGCGAGGTGTCGAGCGGCCTCCCCGACGAGAGGGACGCGACATGGCCGAGGGCCCGGTCCTGAGGGGACGGGGTCGCAGACGGGGACGGATACGGGGACGGATACGCGGCCGGGGCCGGAGACCGCGGCGGGTCGTCGTGCGGCGGTGCGGTGCGGGGCATCAGGGCCTCACGGTCCGGGTGTCCGCCCGCGCCGCCTTCAGGACGTCGTAGCCGACGAAGTCGAACATCCGGTGCCCCGGGGCGAGTTCGCGCGGCTCACCGGTGAAGCGGTGTGCGCCGACGCCGTACCCCGCGTCCGGCTCGGACAGCCACCGGCGCTCGAAGCCGCGCTCCTCGAACCAGTCGCAGACCAGCGGCACCCGGTCGGGCGCGGCGCGGTTGCGGGTCCAGACGACGGTGCCGCCGGGCCCGCACAGCCGGGTGCAGATGTCGATGGTGCGCTCGATGTCGGCATCGACGACATTGCCGAACACACCGCAGACCAGCACGAGATCGGCCGGTGCCGGATCGAGATAGTGATCGGTGAGCGAGGCGTCGCCCGTCACCACCTCCACCCGTGTCAGCCCGGCCCTGCGGGCCGAATCCCGGGCCGCTGCGGTGTTCCCGGGGTCCAGCTCCACCAGTCGGGCCCGGACGTCGTCGCGCCGGGAGTGGTCCGCCAGTACGTCGATGAGGTCGCGGCCCTGACCGGCGCACACACTGATCGCGCGCAGCGGGCCGGGGGGTGCGGTGTCCAGGGCGTCCCGGATCCGGTCCTGGACGGCCCGCAGCCGCCGCGCCAACCATGAATCGGGGGTGTCGTACGCGTCGTGCCACGCCTGCCAGTCCATGGCGGGGACCCTACGACCGGGTCACCGGGCACGTCACGCGAGTTCTGCCGGGCCCGTCGCACCCGTACGACGGTTGCGGCCGCCACAGGGCTAAGCGGCCTCCGTCGCGGCCGCTTCCCTCGACAGCTGCACCGCCTGGCGCAGGCTCAGGCCCGGCTCGGCCCTGCGCAGTGCCTTGACCGCCGCGACCGCGTCGAGCGGACCCTGGTGGCCGCCCGCCCGGATCCGGCGCCCCGCCCAGCGGCCCCGCATCTCGGCGTCGGGTGCGCCGGCCGCGTCGGCGACCACGGCGAGGGCCCGTTCCAGGCCGGGGCGTTCCTCCGCGCCTGCGGTCTCCAGCGCCTGCCGCAGCGCCGCGCCGATGGCTTCCGCGTCGCGCACCACGAGCACGGCCATGTCCTGCTTCCCGTTTCCGATCATGCGGTCATGGTCCCCCGGGAGAGTCGCTTTCTCGCCCGAGTTGAGCCACATCTGAGGTACGCAGGAGGCACCTGGGTCCCGAGGACCCCTCTGTTCCGCCTTCCGCACCCGCATATCCCTCGGTCAAGCCGCGTGAGCTTCGAACCAGAGAGAGCCGAGGTCATGGCCGGGCGTGAGGCGCACATCGGCATCCAGGGCGGCCGCAAGGCTCCTGAGGAGTTCGATCGTCGGCTCTGTACCGCCCTCCTCGATGCACTCGATGTCGCCCTCCTCCATGCCGGTACGTCCGGCCAGCTCGGTCGCGCTGAGCCCAAGCGCGGTGCGGCGGTCATAGAGAGCCTTACCGAAGGCCAGGGCCTCTCGAATGGCAATCCGTTCCGGATCCTCCGTCCGGACGCCCGAGGCAATCCAGCGGCTGTGCTGTCCGGCCATCACGCTTTTCTCTCATACGTCGCGGACACCGCTTCATGATGCGTGCTTTCGCAGACTTTCGAAGTCGCACGGATCGCTCGTACGACGGTCAACCGAACGACGAGCCCATACGTCACGCCCGCACGCCCCGAACGCCTCCCGCGTCGTGGCGCATCTCACCCGTCCGTGTCCGTCACGCCCCTGTTCCACCGCATTCGAAGCCCCGTCGCCGTCCCCGCCCGGCGTTCCCACGGCGCCGGGCGGTGGGGGCATGGCGATGGAAGACGGGGAAGGCACCCGGGTGGTGCAACCGGAAGGGAAAGGCCGGGCAGCGCGCGGGGTGCGGTCGTAAGCTCCCAGACATGCAGGTCATCCAGTCCACGAAGCTCGCCAATGTCTGTTACGAAATCCGGGGCCCCGTGCTCGAGGAGGCGATGCGGCTGGAAGCAGCCGGTCACCGCATCCTCAAGCTGAACACCGGCAACCCTGCCGCGTTCGGGTTCGAGTGCCCGCCCGAGATTCTCGAGGACATACTGCGCAACCTCTCCGGGGCGCACGGCTACGGCGACGCGAAGGGGCTGCTGTCCGCGCGGCGGGCGGTGATGCAGCACTACCAGACCAAGGGGATCGAGCTCGACGTCGAGGACATCTACCTGGGCAACGGCGTCTCGGAGCTGATCCAGATGTCGATGCAGGCGCTGCTCGACGACGGCGACGAGGTCCTCGTACCGGCTCCGGACTATCCGTTGTGGACCGCTTCGGTGTCGCTGGCCGGCGGCACGGCCGTGCACTACCGGTGCGACGAGCAGGCCGACTGGATGCCGGACCTCGCCGACATCGAGCGGAAGATCACCGACCGCACCAAGGCCATCGTGATCATCAACCCGAACAACCCGACGGGTGCGGTGTACGACGACGAGATGCTGCGCGGGCTGACGGAAATCGCCCGGCGCCACAATCTGGTGGTCTGCTCCGACGAGATCTACGACCGGATCCTGTACGACGGGGCGACCCACACCCCGACCGCGACCATCGCGCCCGATCTGATGGTGCTCACCTTCAACGGGCTCTCCAAGAACTACCGGGTGGCCGGATACCGGTCGGGGTGGCTGGCGGTCTGCGGCCCGAAGGCGCACGCCTCCTCGTACATCGAGGGGCTGACGATCCTCGCCAATATGCGGCTGTGCGCCAATATGCCCTCGCAGCACGCCGTGGCCACCGCTCTGGGCGGGCGGCAGTCGATCGAGGACCTGGTGCTGCCGGGCGGGCGGATCCTGGAGCAGCGCGATGCGGCGTACGACCTGTTGACGCAGATTCCGGGCGTGACCTGTGTGAAGCCGAAGGGGGCGCTGTACCTCTTCCCGCGCCTCGACCCCAAGGTCTACAAGATCAAGGACGACCGGCAGATGGTGCTCGATCTGCTGCGGGCCGAGAAGATCATGGTCGTGCACGGTACCGGATTCAACTGGCCGGAGCCCGATCACTTCCGGGTCGTGACGCTGCCGTCGACCGAGGACCTGACGGACGCGGTGAGCCGGATCGCGCACTTCCTGGACGGGTACGGCCAGCCTTAGAGGCTGTCCCGACGATTTCACGGACACCAGAATCGATTGCGGATAACTTTAGACTGAATCCAAGGTAGGATGGTTCCACTGCAACACCAGGAGGCCATCCATGTACGAACCGATCCGCACCAAATCGGTCCACACACCGGCCGACCACGCCGACGACTTCCCGCACCGTTCCCGCGAGGAAGAGCTGGACATCCAGCTCGCCGGGCACCTGGCCGCACTCCTCGCGGTCACCGACGAGCTGGGCCCCGGCGAGGCGGGCGACCGCATCGCCGAGCAGGTCGCCAGGCTGCGCGGCGCGCCGCCCGCCCGGCACGCCGGCCGGACCGACGCACCCGCACCGGCGCTGCACCGCCGCGCCCACGCCCTCGCGGGCCGCGCGCTGGTGGTGGCCGCGTCCCGTGCCGACACGGCCGTCGCGATTCTCGCGGCCGAGCGCATGGACGCCCACACCGCGGCGCTCGCCGCCGCCCCCGCCGCCCCGACACGGCTGGTCGGCGCCCACTGACGGCCCCGGTCCACGTGCCGCAGAAGCGCGTGGGCCGGGTGCCACCCATCCCCGCAACGCGCGGGCAGCCGTTCCCGTCCCCGTTCCGCCTCCGTTGCGTACTGGGATGATTGCTTAACCTTCCGTCCACCCAACTCCGCCTGGAATGTGGGTTTCCGCGAGCAGGCTTCGCGTGTGAGACGCATCGTGGGAATCGTCCTGGCGGTGCTGCTGATCGGCGGAGTGGCAGTGGCCGTCGCAGCAGGCCGCGACAGCAGGGACAAGAGCACGGCAACGAAGACCGTGCGTGGAGTGATCGGTTCGGAGAAGGCCGAGTTCTTCGCCGATCCCGACGTGGTGAAGGCCCTTGCCGCCAAGGGACTCACCGTCAAGGCGGAGACATCCGGGTCCTGGGCCATGGACCAACTCCCCCTCAAGGGTTACGACTTCGCCTTCCCCGGCTCGAAGGCCCCGGCCGACGAACTGCAACGCGGTTCCGCCGTCAAGGGCGGCCCGCTCAGGCCCTTCTACTCTCCGCTGGTCGTCGTCGCGCACCGCGCCGCCGCGCAGGTCCTGGCGGACAACGGGCTCGTGACCCTGAGCGGAAAGTCCAGCGGCAAGCTGCTCATGGGGCCCTACCTCCGGGCCGCCCGCACGGACCGGACCTGGCAGCAGCTCGAAGGGGCGGAAAAACACGCCGAGTTGACCGGAACGGTGTTCATCACCAGCACCGACCCCGTCTCGTCCAACTCCGGCGCCCTCTACCTCGCCGCCGCCTCGTACGTGGCCGACGGCGGCCGGGTCGCCGCGGACGAGGCCGCGATCGACCGCACCGCACCGCTGCTGAGGAAACTGATCCAGGTGCAGGGGGCGCAGCAGACCAGCAGCGACGCCCCGTTCCGGGACTTCATCAGCGGGGTCGGCAATCCGCTGGTGCTGGTGTACGAGTCGCAGGTCGCCTCGCTGCTGATGCAGCGGCAGGACGCCGGGGACCTGGTCCTCCTCTACCCCGACACCACCGTATCCAGCGACCACACCCTCGTGCCGCTGACCGGGACCGGCCGACGGCTGGGCGAACTGCTCTCCACCGACCCGGAGTTGCGCAAGCTCGTCGTACGGCACGGCTTCCGTCCCCAGGGCGCCGCGGCCGAGTTCACCGCGGCCACCGCCGGCCACACCGACTACATCGACCAACAGCTGACCGGTGTCCGCCAGGCGCCCGTGCCCACCGCCACGGTGCTGCGCGCGATGGCCCGGCGGACCCGCGGCTGACGACACACGCTCCCTGGAGACCCCAGCCATGACCGAAGAGCCGCAACCGCTCGCCCTCACCCCGCCGGGCGACTCCGCCCCGCCGCTCGTCCTGACCGCGCCGGAGCCGGTCGCCCCGGTCCGTGCCGAGCAGGCCGCCGGTCTCGTACCGGTCGACGAGTCGGTACGGACGGAGATGACGCGCCGCGCCACCGAGTACGTCGGCGGCCTCGCCGGGCTCGATGCCCGGTCGCCCGAATTCACCACCCGGATCGGGGAGATCGCCGCACTCGGGCAGGGCGACATCCGCAGTGCCGCCCAGCAGTCCAACCGGATGCTGGACCGCACCGTCCGTTCGCTGGCCGGGTCCGGGTCAGGGGGCGTGGACGCGCAGACCCGGGTCGGCTCGTCCCTGGTCGAGCTGCGCCGCACCGTCGAGGACCTCGACCCGCGCGACACCCCGGGCCGCGGTGCCCGTCGGCTGCTGGCCAGGCTTCCCGGCGGCAACAAGCTCCGCGACCACGTCGCCAAGTACGCCTCCTCCCAGGCCACCCTGAACCGGATCGTGGGCTCGCTGCGCGGCGGGCAGGACGAGTTGCGCCGCGACAACGCCGCCCTGCACACCGAGCGCACCCGGCTCTGGGAGACCATGGGCAAGCTCCAGGAGTACGTCGTGCTCACCGAGGCGCTGGACGGCGCCGTCGAGCAGCGCATCGCGCAGGCCGCGGCCACCGACCCGGCGCAGGCGGACGCGCTGCGGGCCGATGTGCTCTTCCCCGTGCGACAGAAGCACCAGGACCTGCTGACCCAGCTCGCGGTCTGCGCGCAGGGGTACCTCGCGATGGATGTCGTACGGCGCAACAACGACGAGCTCATCAAGGGCGTCGACCGGGCCGCGACCACCACCGTCTCCGCCCTGCGGATCGCCGTGATGCTCGCCTCGGCGCTGGAGAGCCAGCGCAAGGTGACCGAGCAGGTGCAGGTGCTGCGCTCCACGACCGAGGACCTGATCCGCGGCAACGCGGAGATGCTGGCCGGCCAGAGCGGCGAGATCCAGCGCATCGCGGCCGATCCGGCGGTGGGCGCGGAGACGCTGCGCACCGCGTTCCAGCAGATCTACCGGACCCTCGACGCCATCGACACGTACAAGGTGCAGGCCACCGAGTCGATGGCAACGACCGTGGAGTCGCTGACCGCCGAACTCCAGCAGGCCAGTGCCCATTTGGAACGCAGCCGGTCGGCCGGCCCGCTCGACGGCGGGGGGCTCGGATGACGGGCCTCCCCCGGCGACGGCTGAGACGGCTGCGGCGCCGGGTCGCCCGTTCGCTCGTCGCGCTGCTGGCCGTCGCCGTGCTCGCCCCGCTCGCCGGCTGCTCCGGGTCGGACGACGGCTCGTCCGGCGGGGCGTCCGGCGGGCCGGAGAAGGACGACGGCAGACCGCGGGCCGGCACGCTGCGGGTCCTGGCATCCAGTGAACTCGCCGATATGAAGCCCCTGTTGGAACAGGCCAGGGAGGCCACCGGAATCACCGTGCGGCCCACCTGGACCGGCACCCTGGACGCCGTCGAACTGCTCGGCTCCGGGAAGGCGGACGGAGCCTACGACGCGGTCTGGCTGTCGTCGAACGACTATCTGCGGCTGCACCCGGACGCGGCGAGGCGCATCACCTCGGAGACTCCGCTGATGGCGTCGCCGGTCGCCCTCGGGGTCCGCCCGGCGACCGTGCGGCGGCTGGGCTGGCAGCCTTCGGACGTGACCTGGTCGCAGGTGCACCGGGCGGTCGCCGAGGGCCGGCTGACGTACGGAATGACCGATCCGGACCGTTCCAACTCCGGTTTCTCCGCGCTGGTCTCGGTCGCCTCCGCACTCTCGGGCGCCCAGTCCGCGCTGACCGACGCCGATGTCCGCGGGGCGAGCGGAAAGCTGACGGAGTTCTTCGCGGGGCAGCGGCTGACCTCCGGCTCCTCGGGCTGGCTGGCCACCGCGTACGCCCGGCGCGGCACCGTCGACGCGCTGATCAACTACGAGTCGGTGCTGCTCTCGCTGAACCGCGACAGCCACTCCGGGCTGACCGTGATCCGCCCCCGCGACGGGGTGGTGACGGCCGACTACCCGCTCAGCGCGCTCACCGCCGCCGCTCCGGACGCCAAGGACTCGGTCCGCGTGCTGACGGAGTACTTCCGGACCCCGGCCGTCCAGCGGAAGCTGACCCGGGACACCTTCCGCCGCCCGGTCGTGCCCTCGGTACGGCCCGCGGTGCCGCTCGCCGCCGACGCGCGCCGCGAACTGCCGTTCCCCGGCTCGCGATCCGTCGCCGACGGGCTGCTCCACAGCTACGAGAACAAGCTCCGCCGGCCCTCACGCACCGTGTACGTGCTGGACACCTCCGGCTCGATGGCAGGGGAGCGGCTGAAGGCGCTGAAGGCGGCCCTGACCGGGCTGACCGGGGACTTCCGGGAACGGGAGGAGGTCACGCTGCTGCCGTTCGGCTCGTCGGTGAAGCAGGTCCGTACGCACACGGTCGACCCCGCCGATCCGCAGCGGGGCCTGGCGGCGATCAAGGCGGACACCGCCGCGCTGACGGCCGGTGGCGAGACGGCGATCTATTCGAGTCTGAAGTCGGCCTACGAGCAGATCGGCGACGGCACCGAGTCCGCGTTCACCTCGATCGTGCTGATGACGGACGGCGAGAACACGGCGGGCGACACGGCCGGCGGATTCGCCTCCTACTACCGCGCACTCCCGGCCGCGCGGCGGGTCACACCGGTCTTCCCGGTCGTCTTCGGCGACTCGGACCGCCAGGAGCTGGACCGGATCGCCGAACTGACCGGCGGCCGGCTCTTCGACGCGACGAAGGAGCAGGGCCCCGGCTCCCTGGACGGCGCATTCGAGGAGATCCGTGGATACCAGTAGACCGCCCGGCGGTCCGGGAGGCAGGCCCACGAACAGGGTCCTGGCGTATGTCGAGTCGCGGAAGAACCTCACCGGGAGCGCCTGCGGGATCGCCGGCCTCGCCCTCACCTTCACCGGGCTCGCGGGGGCGTACTGGCCGGTGGTGGTCCTCGGGCTGTACGGCGCGGGCGCGCTGATCGCCCCGCCCGAACGGCCGCCGGTCCCGGTCTTCCCCGACCCGTCGACCCAGCTGGACGCGCTGCGCACCGACTACCGCGCGCTGTGCGGGTATCTGGACGAGGTCGAGCTGCCGCCCGCCGCGTCCGGCCGGCTCACCGAACTGACGGACCTGCTCGACGGGCTGCTCGCCCCCGGACCGGTGGCCGAGTCCCTGGCCGCCGACCCGGAGGGCATCCACGTCCTGGCACGTGCCGTGCGCCAGGACATCCTGGAGTCGGTCGACGCGTTCGTACGGATCCGCCCGTGGACGCGGATGGTTCCGGGCACGGAACCGCCCGAGCGCCATCTGGAACAGCAGCTGACGCTGTTGCACCGGGAGGTCGAGGCGCTGGCCACGGCACTGCGGGAGGCGGAGGCGCGGCGCCAGCAGACCCATACGCGCTATCTGGAGGACCGGGGACGGAACGGGTAGTGCCCGTTCCGGCCCGCGGGCCGCGGTTCCAGGGGTTTACGGGCGACTCCCGTCAGCTGCGTACCCGTACCGTCGCCGACGCCGTCGATCCGCTGTGCAGGGCGTCACCGGCGCAGCCGACCTGGTACGTCACCTGGCCGGTGGCGCGGGGCAGGTCGTCGATGGTGAACGTGCCGTCGGCGGCGACGGCGGCCGAGGTCAGCGTGCCGGTGCCCTTCCGGTCGGTGCGCACCACGGACAGGGTGATCCCGGCGGGCAGCACCCGCCCCTGGCCGGTCAGGGTGCCGGTGATCGTCAGCCCGGCGCTCTTCGTCGTCTCCGCCGGGGCGGTGAGGGCGATGATGGTCGGGGCCTTGTCGACCGCGACGGTGAGCGAGGTGTCCTCGGCCGGGCGGTGGGTGAGGTCACCGGTGAACGAGACGGTGTAGGTGGCGTCGCCGATCAGCAACGGGACGTCGAGGACGGTGAACGATCAGTCGGCGTCGACCTCGACGGGGGCGAGCCTGCGGTCGCCGTTCGCGTCGTGCCGTACCACCGTCACCCCGACCGGTTCGGCGGGCGCGGGCCCGTCCAGCTCCAGCCGGCCCCTGATCCCGACCGGTTCGCCGACGACGGGCCGGCCCGGGGCAGTGGAGAGCGCGCCGGTGAAGCGGGAGTCGTACTGGGCGGCCGGGGGCTGGATGACATGCATCCAGTACTCGTTGCCGGAGGTGTTGGCGGTGACGGCGAACAGCCGCGAGCCGTCCTTCGACCAGCCGAGCCCGCGCGGTGCGATCCGGTCCCCGTCGAGCGCGCCCTCGAAGGCGAACTCCAGCGGGGCCGTACCGGCCGCCGGGTCGGCCGGCTGCACGAGCAGGTCGGCCGTGCTCCCGGTCGCGGCGGCGCCCCGCGCTATGTAGGTGCCGTCGCCGTTGAAGGCGACGGTGGACGCCGCGGCCCCCTCGGGGAGCGGCTGGTACCCGGCCGGTGCGTCGGACAGGTCGGCGGCCTCCAGCAGCCGGGTGCCGTACGCGGCGTCGGCGACGGCGATCCGCCGGCCGTCGGGGGACTGCGCCACGTCCTTCATGTCGAGCGCGCCCCGGCCCTCGGCGTCCGCGAAGCGGCGCTCCGGCCCGCGTACGAGCGTGTCGCCGCTCGCGTCGAGCGTGGTGATGGAAGGGGTCGGCCTCGCCGGTGCTGCGGCTCTGCGCCATCACGATGCGGTCGGGGTTTCGGAGCCGCTCGTCAGCCGCAGCCGGCCCGCCGCGTTCCATCCGGCGTTGGTGGACCGGTCACCCGCCGTGCCGTACAGCCAGGTCTGGCGATTGTCGCATTCGGTCGTGAGGTACGGCGTCTCGGTGTGCCACTCCTTGCCGCCCGCGAAGGCGATGCCGCGCGGGCAGGGCACGTCGTACGCGGTGTACGTGAAACCGGTACGCTCCTGCGTCGCGGTGTCGAACGCGAGGATGCCCGAGGACTGCGAGACGTGGAGCGTGCCGTTGTCCGCGCTCAGGGCCATCCCGGACGGCGCGGAGCCGGTGGGCAGCGAACCCACCTTCTGGCCCTGAAAGTTGTAGACGTGGACCTGGTTCCCGTACTGGTTCCGGCGGTCGTCCGTGATGCAGACCCTCTCATGCACCGAGTCGACGACCATCGCCGAGTACGACGGGATAGGCAGCTTGGCCACGGTGTCACCGACCACCGGGCCGTCGGCCGCGAGGGCGGCGGGTGGCGCGAGGGCGGTGAGCCCCGCGGTGCCGAGTGTCAGCGCGGTCAGTGTCGCCGCGATACGTCGATGGTGCCGGTTCTTCCTCAGCTGAGTCCCCCACAGGCTCTGTCGGCCTCCGTCCGACCGAGCCGGAGGTGGCGTGAAGAAACATCGAAGCGTTGTGGAGGTCCTGTGCGCAAGCCTCGGGTGATCTTCGGATGTTCGCCGCGAAAGGACGGGAAAGGGGCGGGAGAGAGGCGGCCCCCGGAATCGTGAGGGGATTCCGGGGGCCGTACCGCGGCGGGCTGTTGACCCCACAGGTCAGGGTGGATGTCCGGGGCCCCGTGCAAGAGGAGGCGATGCCGCTGAAAGCGGCCGGTCAGCGGGTATGGCCAGCCCTGACAGGGGCATCCGCGCGCCGGGCACCAGACCCCTGGTCGCGCTCCTCGCGGTTTCCGACCAGCCGCGCCTCGGCCGGGCGGGGTTTGGCAGCGGGCGTCCCCACCCTGGCACACGGAATGGCGCTGCGACCAACGGCACGCAGCGCCATTCCGTCACGGCGGATCCCGTTGTCAGACCGACTCCAGCAGCGCCGTGTAGGCGCCTTCGGCACTCCTGCCTTCCGCGGTCCCATGAGGGGTGTGGGCGAGGAACTCCGCAGCCGTCCCGCTGAGCACAAGTCGCCCAGCTGCCAGAACCGACACGTGGTCCGCCTCCTCGGCAAGATCGGCCACGTCGTGGGTGGACATCAGGACCCTGACGTCCCCTCTGAGACTCGCCAGCAAGTCCCGGAAGACGCGCCGCTGGCGCGGATCCATGCCCGCCGTCGGCTCGTCCAGCAGGAGCACCTTCGCCTCATGGACGAGAGCGCAGGCCACCCCCACCCTGCGCAACTGACCTCCGGAGAGCCTGTCCGTCCTCTCTTTCGACAGTTCGGTCATCTCCACCCGGGCCAGCGCCTGCGGAGCCTGACTCCACGCACTGTGCCGGTCCATCCCCTTCAGCCACCCCACATAGGCGACGTACTCCCGCGCCGTGAGGGAGGGAAGTGGGGTGATGGTCTGGGGCATCCACGCCACCGCGCGGCGGTACTCCTTCGACCGTGCGGAAACGCTGCCGAAGGTCACCGTCCCATTGCGGGGAGAGGTGACTGCGGCAGCGAGTCTCAACAAGGTTGACTTCCCTGCGCCATTGGGCCCGAGGAGAATCGTCAGCCCGTCCGGAAGCCGGTAGTCGAAATCGGTGAGCACGGGACGCCGACGACGCCCGTAGCCATAGGTGCAGGATTCCAGTACGACGGTCATGCGGGCCTCCGCGGGAAGAAGACATGGGCGGCGATGCCGACGGCGAGCATCAGCGCGGCCCCGGTGGTGGCGTACCAGGTGTGAGGCGGTTCGAGCAGCACGGTCCACGGGTACGGATCGCCTGGTCCGCGCAGCCCGAACATGATGACCACCAGCGGCCACACGGTGGGCATGAGGACGGCGGAGCTTCCGAACAGTGCACCGCACAGCAGGGTGAGCCCGACCAGGAAGGCTGTGTTGCGGTCCAGGTTCCGAGCGGCGTGGGAGCCGGTCACTGAGGCCAGGGCTGAGCCGGCCGCAACTGTGAGCGCAACCACGCCGAGTGCGAGCAGAGCATCGTAGAGACGGACCGCCCGGATGCCCGAATCCTCGGCCGCACCAAGCCTGGACTGCAGGCAGTTGAAGAGTACCGCCGCCAGGATTAGCGGCACGAAGATCATGCCCTGCACCGCCTCCGAACCGCTCAGAGTGAGGGAGGGCAGGGCTACCGGGCCATCCTGAATGACTGCCGCAAGCAGGACGAACAGCAGAAATCCGACCGGGAGGTGGGTATGGACCCTGCGGGCCTTCAGCCACCACATCATGTCGCCTTCTCGCACGCCGAAGCCAGGGTCTGCCGGTACCAGCTCGTCTGCCGCTCGGGACTCATGGCGAGAACGTCACCTACCCGCGACTGCAGTCGGTTGCGGGGCTTCGCGGTGAAGTCCGGCTCGGTGGCGAGACGCTGGAGGTATGCGTCTCCCTGGCCCACCCTCATGGACACCCAGTAGTACACGAGACGGGCGCGACCGGTCGCAGGCTCCGCACAGTCGAAACGGACCGCCGCGCGGGCGACGTGATAGCGCGTCGTGCCGGTGGCATGGCTGGCCGCCAGGGGGAGCTGCCAGGCGGTGGCAGTGGACCGCTTCTGGTATCGAATAGCGGCAAGAGTGTCGGTCATCGACACGGGGCGGGCGTCGACCCCTGCCTCCCGGAGAGCGCGCAAGGCGCCGCCCACGTCCTTGCGCAGGGAGGGAAGCGCCTGGGCGTAGAACGTCGGCGTGCAGATACTAGGGGCCTCGCCGGCACAGGACATTTCCCCGTGGCCGACGCTCCGGGGCGCGATATAGCTCCAGTCCTTCACCATGGAGTACGCGCCACCGACGCTTGCCAGCGCCAGCACACCCGCAACCGAGGTCCTCAGCCAGCGCCAACGCGTGCCCGACCAGAGCAGAGCCACCCCTGCGGCAACCCCGAGGGCAAGCAGAAGGGGCGCTACGATCGAGGTCGCCGTGGGTAGTTCACCGAACATCAGCTTGCCCGTGTAGAGGCCAGAGAGATGCCGAGGCCATGGCAACTCCAGGGCCACAGACCAGCCGACGGCCAGAAAGTCGACGACGGCGACCACCGGGACCACGGCGATGTGCCGCACCCGGACCCCCATGGCAAACCCGATCACGGCATGGGCCACACAGAGCACCATGCCGAACACCACGATCCCAAATCCCCATAGATTCAAGGGAGTTCCTGTCTGAACCAGCGCCCATACCGTAGGCATGAGCGTCGCCAGCCAGGCCAGCACAACCACGGGGGCAAGGCTGTGCGCGGCAATGGTGTAGCGGGAGCGCACGGCCCCCCACTGCCAGATGTCCGCCCTGCCCAGCCTGCGCGCCTCCCAGGCGCCCAGCGCCGCGGCGACCGCATAGGACACGGGCAGCAGATTACGCTGCACCGCGTCGACGACAGTGGGCGCGTACCCGAGTGGATCGAGCCGCAGATCGTCACGGATGTCGGTGAAGTAGTAAGCGAACATGAGCAGCAACACGACTGGCGCGACGCGCATCGCGCTGCTGGACCGGATTCGGGTGAGCGGTTTCAACAGGTTCCTCGTCGAAGGTTCGGGACCGGACGAAGCGTGGCGCCCCCCGATGGGGAGCACCACGCTTCAGCACGAAGGTCAGCCGTCGGCCTTGGTGGTGTCGACGTAGACCACGCTCACGTTCAGCAGACAACAACTGCCGCCCTGGCCTATGTTGTCTGTCTCGAAGAAGAAGTCCTGTTCCACGGGCAGGCCCGTCCACTCACCGGCGCTCACCGAAGTGCTGCCGTTGAAACAGTTGGTGTAAGTCTTGGCGCCGTAGAAGTCGTTCGCCGAGAGGGCGTCGTAGTCCCAGAGCTTGACGTCCACCTTGTGGGTCGTGGCGTACTGGTCCGTGCACCCCTTGAAACGGATTTCGGAGTAGCTCTCGTCGGCCCACTTGCGGGACGTCCCACCATCCGTCCAAGAAGTTATGCTGCTCTGCCAATTCGCCCAGGCACCAGGAGCCATCGCGAGTAGCGCAGCGGCCGTGACGCCGAGCACCGCGGAAACACGCTGGACAGATCTACCCGACATTCAAATCATCCACATCCCCGTTATGTTTTTCGCGGTCCTGCAAGAGGGCCGCTGGCCTCCGGGCCCGGCATGACTGTGTCCCCCTGTCGAACGGATGACCTGGGGGGTGG
>NZ_JBHVWT010000020.1:27492-117851 GCF_042882135.1 Streptomyces sp. NPDC058240 | reverse complement strand
CCCAAGTACAACGAGTACAAGAAGGCCGACAGCGACCACCTCCTGGAGACCACCGGCCGCGAGCTGCGCAAGCTCATGAGCTGGGTCAACGACGAGGACGCGTAACACCGACGCCCCGGGGGCGGGTCCACGGACCCGCCCCCGGGGTGTTTCCCCGCTTCACCGCTGGAAGAGGCGGCGTCGTACGTGTGTACAAGTCGTCCACCCCCGTGTGGGTGATCCTTCCAACGGGGCGCAGTATGCGTCCTGGCGCATGACTACACTTCTCCACACATACACGCGTCAGGCCCACAGTGTCGTGCGTCTTCCACGCGGCAAGCCCCTCCACCGCCTGCGGCCGTCGGGACGGCCGTCCGCACTGGACCTGTGAGGACTCACGTGAGCTCGAAACCTGTCGTACTCATCGCTGAAGAGCTGTCGCCCGCCACGGTGGACGCGCTGGGCCCGGATTTCGACATCCGGCAATGCAACGGCGCGGACCGCGCCGAGCTCCTCCCTGCGATCGCCGACGTCGATGCCATCCTGGTGCGCTCCGCCACCAAGGTCGACGCCGAGGCCATCGCCGTCGCGAAGAAGCTGAAGGTCGTCGCCCGCGCGGGCGTCGGTCTGGACAACGTCGACGTCTCCGCCGCCACCAAGGCCGGCGTGATGGTCGTCAACGCGCCGACCTCCAACATCGTCACCGCCGCCGAGCTGGCCTGCGGTCTGCTGGTCGCCACCGCGCGCAACATCCCGCAGGCCAACACCGCCCTCAAGAACGGCGAGTGGAAGCGCTCCAAGTACACCGGCGTCGAGCTCAGCGAGAAGACCCTCGGTGTCGTCGGCCTCGGCCGCATCGGCGTCCTGGTCGCGCAGCGCATGTCCGCCTTCGGCATGAAGATCGTCGCGTACGACCCCTATGTGCAGCCCGCGCGTGCCGCGCAGATGGGCGTCAAGCTCCTCACGCTGGACGAGCTGCTGGAGGTCGCCGACTTCATCACCGTGCACCTGCCCAAGACCCCCGAGACGCTCGGCCTGATCGGCGACGAGGCGCTGCACAAGGTGAAGCCCTCGGTCCGCATCGTCAACGCCGCGCGCGGCGGCATCGTCGACGAGGCGGCGCTCGCCTCCGCCCTCAAGGAGGGCCGCGTCGCCGGCGCCGGCCTCGACGTGTACGCGAAGGAGCCCTGCACGGACTCCCCGCTCTTCGAGTTCGACCAGGTCGTCTGCACCCCGCACCTCGGCGCCTCCACCGACGAGGCCCAGGAGAAGGCGGGCATCGCGGTCGCCAAGTCCGTGCGTCTGGCCCTCGCCGGTGAGCTCGTGCCGGACGCGGTCAACGTCCAGGGCGGCGTGATCGCCGAGGACGTGCGCCCGGGTCTGCCGCTCGCCGAGAAGCTCGGCCGGATCTTCACCGCGCTCGCGGGCGAGGTCGCGGTCCGCCTCGATGTCGAGGTGTACGGCGAGATCACCCAGCACGACGTCAAGGTGCTCGAACTCTCCGCGCTCAAGGGCGTCTTCGAGGACGTCGTCGACGAGACGGTGTCCTACGTCAACGCCCCGCTCTTCGCGCAGGAGCGCGGTGTCGAGGTCCGCCTCACCACCAGCTCCGAGTCGCCGGACCACCGCAATGTGGTCACCGTCCGCGGCACGCTCTCGGGCGGTGAGGAGGTCTCGGTCTCCGGCACGCTGGCCGGGCCCAAGCACCTCCAGAAGATCGTCGCCGTCGGCGAGTACGACGTGGACCTGGCGCTGGCCGACCACATGGTGGTGCTGCGTTACGACGACCGTCCCGGTGTCGTCGGCACGGTCGGCCGGATCCTCGGCGAGGCGGGTCTGAACATCGCGGGCATGCAGGTCTCGCGGACGGACGCGGGCGGCGAGGCGCTGGTCGTGCTCACCGTCGACGACGACGTCCCGGCCTCGGTGCTCGCCGAGATCTCCTCGGAGATCGGTGCCGCCTCGGCCCGCACGGTGAACCTGACCGACTGACGGTCGCGGCGTTTCCACGTACCCGGCATCTAGACGCGCGTCTTACACAGGCGTCTGCATGCCGGGTACGCTGCTGTCATGGGACACCGTGAGGATCTGCTCGAAGGCGCCAAGCGCTGCCTGCTGGAGAAGGGATACGCCCGGACGACGGCACGCGACATCGTGGCCGCCTCCGGTACGAACCTCGCCTCCATCGGCTACCACTACGGCTCCAAGGAGGCCCTGCTCAACCTCGCCTTCCTCAAGGTGACGGAGGAGTGGGGCGATGTGCTCACCGAGAAGCCGGACGAGGGCGCGGACGCCGGCGAAGAGCCCCGGTCGCCGCTCGACCAGTTCCGTGACACCTGGCAGCGGGTGATCGACAGTTACCCGGAGACCCGGTCCGTCTGGCAGCTCCAGATGGAGGTCGTCTCCCGGATCGACAAGGACCCGGAGCTGCGGAAGGCCCTGATGGGCCCGCAGCGCGAAGGGCGCGACGGGCTTGCCGAGAACATGCTCGGCATCGACCCGGAGAAGGACCCGGAGAAGGCGCGGGTGGCCGGGCTGTTCTGTCAGGCGCTGCTCGCGGGCGTGATGGTCCAGTGGATGATGGACAGCGAATCCGCCCCGTCCGCACAGGACTTGACGGACGGTCTGAAAGTGATGCTGGAGGGCCGGGCGGACAGGCCCTAGGGTCTTTCGTTTGGATCATGCCGGACCCCGCGAGCCCGGCATGATCCAAACGAGAGGCCCTAGCCCCCGAGCCGTGCGCCTTTGAGTGCCATGTGCAGCAGCAGCCGGTCCTCGCCGTCGTTCAGATCGAGGCCGGTGAGCTGCTGGATCCGGGAGAGCCGGTAGTAGAGCGTCTGGCGGTGGACGCCGAGTGCGGCGGCCGTCCGGGACGCCTGGCCCGCGCAGTCGAGGAACACCTCGGCGGTGCGGGCCAGATCCCTGTGCGGCGGGGTGAGCAGGGTACGGACCACGGGGTCGGCGGAAGCCTCCGCGGGGAGCGCGGTCAGCAGCCGGTACGGCCCGATCGCCGACCACTCGACGACCGGGCCGAACCGTGACTCGGCCGTCGCCGCGCGGGCGGCGGCCACCGCCTCGTGCCAGGCCGCGGCCAGGTCCGCCAGTCCCCGGCGGGGCGCCGCGATCCCGGCAGTGGTGTCCCGGCCCGCGGTGGCACGCAGCCGGTCCGCGGCCAGGAGCGCCGGGTCGAGCACGTCGGTGGAGCGCAGCCGGACCAGCGCGGCCAGGGAGGGAAGCCCCCCGGTCACGGGGACCGGGGCGAGCGCCGCCGTCGACGGCACCGTACGGACCGACGGCGGATCGTCCGGCCACGGGGCCACGCACACCAGCGTGTGCAGCCCCTTCGCGTCCGGCCCCAGCGCCTCGTCCAGTGCGGCCACCGCCATGTCGCGCTGCCAGCCCCGCCCGGCAGTCAGGACCGTACCGAACTCCCGGGACAGGTCGGTGCCCGCCCGCGCCTCCTCGGAGAGCAGCGCCCCGATCCGGGCCGCCACCTCCATCGCCGCCTTCAGCTGTGCGTCGGTCGGCCCGGGGTCCGCGTCGAGCAGCCAGACGTAACCCAGCACGGCCCCTCGATGGCGTACCGGCAGACAGATCCGGCCCCGGAAGACCCCGGCCTCCGGGGCCGCCGGAATGCGGACCGGGCCGGTGGCGCGGGTGATGCCGAAGCCCTCGAACCAGGCGCGGACGGCGGGTGTGGAGCGGCGGGTCAGGATCGAGCGGGTGCGGACCGGGTCCATCGCGGTGTCGTCGTCGCTGTCATGGGCGCCGAAGGCGACCAGGCCGAAGTCCCGGTTCTCCAGCGTCGCGGGGGCGCCGAGCAGCCCGGAGATCTCGTCGACCAGCTCCTGGTAATCGCCCTTCACCCGGCCATTCTCGCACCCCTTCAGACATATGTCTGAGAACCGGGGAACGGATGCGTGACAGCTGTCGATGGCACAGGATCGGAGAGATCCTTAGATTTCACGGTGGTTCTCCGTGCTGTACCGGTCTGTTCCCCGATTTCCGGTATGGCCTTCGTTCGTACTTTCCGTGGAGGTGCCCCGTGCTGGGTCCCGTGATTCTCGCCGCGTCCCGCAGCGACAAGATGCGCCGTTTCATCTCGGCCGCACCTGGCACCAAGCAGGTCGTCGACCGGTTCATCGCCGGTGAGACCGTCGACCAGGTCGTCCCGATCATCGAGGACGCCGCCGACAAGGGCCTCGAAGTCACCCTCGACGTGGTGGGCGAGGACATCACCACCCCCGAGCAGGCCTCCGACGCCCGCGACGCCTACCTCGAACTGATCGGCCGCCTCAAGGACCTGGGCCTGGGCACCAAGGCCGAGATGTCCGTCAAGCTCTCCATGTTCGGCCAAGCGCTGGACGGCGGCCACGAGCTGGCGCTCGCCAATGTCCGCCCGGTCGTCGAGGCCGCCGCCGAGATCGGTACCACGGTCACGCTGGACGCCGAGGACCACACCACCCTCGACTCGATGTTCGCCATCCACGAGGAGCTGCGGAAGGACCACCCGCAGACCGGCTGTGTGATCCAGGCCTACCTGTTCCGCACCGAGGACGACGCCCGCCGCCTGGCCGCCGCCGGCAGCCGCGTCCGCATCGTGAAGGGCGCCTACAAGGAGCCCGCCTCCGTCGCGTACCAGGACAAGGCCGAGATCGACAAGGCGTACGTCCGCATCCTGCGGATCCTCATGGAGGGCGCGGGCTACCCGATGATCGGGTCCCACGACCCCCGCCTGATCGCCATCGCCCAGGAGCTGGGCCGCAAGGCCGGGCGCAAACTGGACGAGTACGAATTCCAGATGCTCTACGGCATCCGCAGCGACGAGCACCTCCGGCTCGCGGCCGAGGGCCACCGGATGCGCGTCTACACGGCGTACGGAACCGACTGGTACGGCTACTTCATGCGCCGCCTCGCGGAGAAGCCGGCGAACCTGCTGTTCTTCGGCCGCTCCATCCTCACCAAGGGCTGAGCCCCCTCCACCTCTCTATCCAAGGAGCAACGGAACCCATGGACGCTGTGACCCAGGTCCCCGCGCCGGTCAACGAGCCGGTCCACTCCTACGCCCCGGGCTCCCCGGAGCGTGCCCGCCTGGAGGTGAAGCTCAAGGAGCTCGCCGAGAACCCGATCGAGCTTCCGATGACCATCGGTGGCGAGAAGCGGATGGGCGGCGGCGAGCGCTTCGACGTCGTGCAGCCGCACAACCACAAGGCCGTCATCGGTACGTTCGCGGGTGCCACGCAGAAGGACGCGCAGGACGCGATCGACGCCGCGCTCGCCGCCGCCCCGGCCTGGCGCGCGATGTCCTTCGACGACCGCGCCGCGATCATCCTGCGCGCCGCCGAGCTGCTGTCCGGCCCGTGGCGCGAAACGCTGGCCGCGTCCACGATGCTCGGCCAGTCCAAGACCGCGCAGCAGGCCGAGATCGACACCCCCTGCGAGCTCGTCGACTTCTGGCGCTTCAACGTGCACTACGCGCGCCAGATCCTCGCCGAGCAGCCCCCGGCCAACTCGCCGGGCGTGTGGAACCGTATGGACCACCGCCCGCTGGAGGGCTTCGTCTACGCGATCACGCCGTTCAACTTCACGGCCATCGCGGGCAACCTGCCCACCGCCCCCGCCCTCATGGGCAACGTCGTGGTGTGGAAGCCGTCCCCGACGCAGACCCACGCCGCCGTGCTGCTGATGCAGCTCCTGGAAGAGGCCGGTCTGCCCAAGGGCGTCATCAACCTGGTGACCGGTGACGGCATCGCCGTCTCCGAGGTGGCCCTGAACCACCGCGACCTGGCCGGCATCCACTTCACCGGCTCGACCCCCACCTTCCAGCACCTGTGGAAGACGGTCGGCAACAACATCGCCAACTACCGCACCTACCCGCGGCTCGTCGGCGAGACCGGCGGCAAGGACTTCGTCGTCGCCCACCCCTCGGCCGACCACGCCATTCTGAAGACCGCGCTGACCCGTGGCTCCTTCGAGTTCCAGGGCCAGAAGTGCTCGGCCTCCTCCCGTGCCTACGTCCCGGCCTCCATCTGGAACTCCGGTTTCAAGGAGAAGTTCGCCGCCGAGGTCGACGCCATCAGCATGGGTGACGTCACCGACCTGTCGAACTTCATCGGCGCCGTCATCGACGACCGCTCGTTCGCCAAGAACAAGGCCGCGATCGACCGTGCCGCGTCCGACCCGAGCTGCACGATCGTCGCGGGCGGCACGTACGACGACTCGGTGGGCTACTTCGTCCGCCCGACCGTCATCGAGTGCAGCGACCCGGCCAACGAGGTCTTCACGACCGAGTACTTCGGCCCGATCCTCGCCGTGCACGTCTACGAGGACGACAAGTACGACGAGATGCTGGAGCAGATGGAGTCGGTCTCCGACTACGCGCTGACCGGCTCCGTCATCGCGAACGACCGCGCCGCGGCCGCGTACACGATGGAGAAGCTGCGGTACGCCGCGGGCAACTTCTACATCAACGACAAGTCGACCGGTGCCGTCGTCGGCCAGCAGCCCTTCGGTGGCGGCCGTGCCTCCGGTACGAACGACAAGGCGGGCGCCCCGCAGAACCTGCAGCGCTGGACCCTGACCCGGGCCATCAAGGAGACGCTGGTTCCGCCGACCGACTACACCTACCCCCACCAGGGCTGACACCCCTCGGGGCGCCCCACCCCGGCGCCCCGCCACGAATTCCGCCTCCCGCCCGGTTCCCCTGCCGGCCGGGAGGCGGTTTCCATTCCGGGGCCGGTTCCGCCGTCCCGCCGAGGGCGTCAGATCTCCTTGAGCACCTGATCCAGCGACTTCCGCACCAGGCCGGGCACCTGGCAGTCGTCGGCCGGATACCCGACCGGAATCACCGCGAACGCCTTCTCGTTCGCCGGGCGGTCCAGCACCTCGCGCAGGAACCGCATCGGGCTCGGCGTGTGGATCAGCGCCGCCAGGCCCGAGAGGTGCAGGGCCGAGAGCAGCATGCCGACGGCGATCCCGACCGACTCGTCGACGTAGTAGTGCTTGTGCCTGGTGCCGTCCTCGCCCACCCAGTACCGCTGCTGGAAGACCACGACCAGGGCCGGGGCGTCCGTCATATGGGCCTTGACCGCATCCGTGCCCAGCGGTCGCAGCGCCGCCAGCCACTCCTCGCCGAGCCTGCCGTCGTAACTGATCCGCTCCTCGCGCTCGGCCGCCTCACGGATGCGCCGGCGTACCTCCGGGTCCTTGACCAGGACGAAGGTCCACGGCTGCTGATGCGCGCCGGACGGGGCGGTCGCGGCACAGGCGATCGCGTCCTTCACGACCTGCTCGGGAACGGGATCGGACGAGAACCGGCGTACGGTTCTGCGCCCGGCCATCAGCTGTCGCAGGCGGGCGGCACGTGCGAGCGAATCCTCGGCCGCGATCCGTTCGGGACGGTAAGGGACCGGCTGGTAGGGCGCGCCATGGATGGGCGTCCACTGCGGGGGTACGGCTGTGGTGTCGGACATGTCGGCAGTGTGGCGGGCGAGGACTGGTCCGGACCAGGGTGCCGTCGGACAGAACCGGTACGCCCGTCGGTCGGTGTCCGGTCAGCTCCAGCCCGCGACGATCAGCGAGAGCCCCGCCGTGAACCCGCCGCCCAGCAGGGCCAGATAGCGGGCGTACTGGCGGCGGTGGCGGCGCATCAGCAACCCGAAGGCGGCGAAGCCGAGCCCCACGGTGAGCGTCCGGGAACCCCGTGCCGTCGCCGACGCGGCGAGCCAGTCGAGCGCGGGGACACCGGCGCGGCCCGCCTCGGCCCCGTACACCTTGAACGGAATGCCGTTCCACGGCTGGTGCCGCACCGCGGACGCGCCCTCCACGGCGAGCTCGGCCCGGACCTCGTCCCGCATCCGGTCGGTGGTCAGCGGAGCGGGCAGGTGCGCGCCCGCGGCGGCCAGCTGAAGGGCGAGCAGGCCACCGGCCAGGCTGCCGGCGAGCGCGCCCAGCGACATCCTCAGCGCCGCCCGCGGCACCGCCACACACACCGCGGCCAGCAGCAGCTCGGGCATCAGCGGCCAGCTCAGCGCCTCCGCCAGCGCCCAGCAGAACGCCAGCGGAACACCCCGGCGGGAGGTCACGACCGCGGCCACCCGGCGCCGCGTCGCGGAGTCCTTCAGCGGCTCGGCGACCGTGCGCGCGTGCAGGGCGACCACCGCGTCGCGGGCCTCCCGGGGACCGGTCGTCGACGGCAGCGGGTCACCGATCGACACGCGCACCAGTGCCGAGCGCAGCCGGCCGTGCTTGGGCAGCAGCCGGTCCGTGCCCGCGATCCCGACCGGCACGACCGGGACCCCGGCCCGCTCGGCCAGGACGAGTGCGCCGCGATGAAAGGAGCCCAGCTCGCCGTCCTTGCCCCGGGTTCCCTCCGGGAACAGCACGACCGCCCGGCCGGAGCGGAGCTCGTCCGCCATGGACAGCAGGTCGTCCATGCCGCCGCCACTGCGCCGCACCGGGAAGCCGGCCGCGAGCCTGCGGCAGATCCGGCGCCGCCACGGCGAGGCGAACCAGTAGTCGGCCGCCGCGCCGATCGCCGGGGTGTGCCGGGCGTCGAGCGTGGCGAGGAGCGCCGCAGTGTCCGCGTGCGAGGAGTGGTTGGCGACGACGACACAGCCGCCGCGCGGCAGCCGGCCGCGCCGTTCCACCCCGCCGGTGAGGCTGAGGACGCCCCACCACAGACCGCGCCGGAGCGCGGCGGTGAACCGGGAGCGTACGGGCAGCGCGACCTGCTCGCGGACGCGCGCAGGGGTGGGGGTCATGTCATCACCATCGCCAGGAGAAGGGCCACCAGCAGGGAGTCGATCCGGTCGAGGAGGCCGCCGAAGCCGGGCAGCCAGCTGCCCGCGTCCTTCACCCCCGACTCGCGCTTGACCATCGATTCGATCAGGTCGCCGAGGACGCAGCCGCCGAGCACCGCGGCCCACAGCGGGAACGCGAACTCGCCGAGCACGAGCAGCCCCGCGGCCGTCGCCACCGCCGCACCGAGCACCCCCGCCCAGGTCTTGTTGGGGGAGAGCGGCGACAGCGGCCGGGCGAGCGGGCCCCGGCGGCCCAGGGCCGTACCGCCGCACCAGGCGCCGACATCGCCGAGCGCCACCGCGAGCCCCACCGCGACACCCGTGTCCCCGAGCGTCACCAGACCGGTCAGGGCGACCGGGATCCACAGCAGCCCGAAGGCGGTACGCGCGGTGCGGGTGAAGCCGGCCCGGTCGTCCCCGCCCAGCACCGGCACGAGCGCGGCCGCGACCAGCAGCAGCGCCGCCGCCCGGACGTCGAGGAGCTGCGGCGCCAGCCACGCCAGCGCGGGGAGCGCCACCGAGGCCGCCACGAGCACCGCGAGGTCACCCCGGCGCAGCCCCGCCATCCGCGCGAACTCGCCCGCCGCGACCACCCCGAGCCCCGCGGCCAGCGCGAACGTCCCGCCGCCGCCCAGGAAGTACGCCCCCAGGAAGACCGGCGCCACCAGCGCCCAGGTACGCCACCGCTTGCGCAGCTCGGCCCGCATCCGGACCTTCGACGGCAGTACGGCGACGGCGACACCGCCCGCCCCCAGCACCCCTGCGACCAGCGGCACGGCCCGCGCCGCGGCCTCCTCGGCGATCAGTACGGCGCTCATGCCAGTTCCCGCCACAGGCCCGCCAGCCGGAGCGCCGCGGTGAGCAGCGAACCGGCCGCGATCACGATCAGGACGGGCACGGCCCAGCCGCTCGCCGCCGCGACCACGACCAGCAGGCAGCGTTCGGTCTTGCCGACCGGGCCGCCGTTGCGCCGGGGCGCGCCCGCCGCCGCGCCGGCCAGCGACACCCAGGACGGCAGCGTCGCCGCGAGCCCGGCCACCGCCACCAGCCACAGCGGGGCGAGCGCCAGGAAACCGGCCAGCACGACCAGATCCGCCACCCGGTCGCCGAGTTCGTTGAGCACCGCGCCGCGCCTGGTCGTCCGGCCCATGTCGCGGGCCAGCGCGCCGTCCAGGTTGGCGAAGGCGAGCCGGGCGGCGAGCAGCAGGGCGACCGGCAGGGCGGCGAGGCCGGTGGGCAGCCAGGCCAGCGCGGCGGCGGCACCGGCCGCCGAGACCACACCGGCCGCGGTGAGGGTGTCGGGCGACACCGCACGGCGGACCAGCGAGGCGCGGACACCGGAGAGCCGGTCCGCGTACCAGGGCTTGAGAGCGTAGAGGCCGTTCATGGGCCCAACTCTCTTGCGACGCACAGCCTTTCGACACGTGGCAGGTACTCATATGCCGACTGAGTACCTGGTGGCCGAGGTCACCCGACAGCCTCTGAGAGGCTGGGGCGTATGACCGAGGCGATCCTGCGTACCGCACACACCAGCCGGCTGGCCCCGGCCGCACTCGACGAGATCCGCACGCTGCTGGACACCGCCTTCGAGGGCGACTTCAGCGACGACGACTGGGACCACGGTCTCGGCGGCATTCACGCGTGCGTGCGCGACAGCAGCGGGCTGCTGGCGCACGGCAGCGTGATCCAGCGCCGGGTCATCCATCTGGGCCGCTCGTACCGGATCGGCTACGTGGAGGCCGTGGCGGTCCGCGCGGACCGGCGTCGGGAAGGGCTCGGCGGGCGGATCATGACCGCGCTGGAGGAGGTCGTCGACGGGGCGTACGCGTTCGGCGCCCTGTCCGCGTCGGCCGCCGGGGCGGCGCTGTACGCCGGGCGCGGCTGGCGGGTGTGGCCGGGGCGGATCGCCGTACAGGCGCGGTGCGGGGTGGAGCGGCTGCCGGACGAGGAGGGCAGCACCTACGTCCGTGGCGCGGCCGGCCGGGTGCTGCCCGCCGGCTCCGGGACGCTGGTCTTCGACTGGCGGGACGGGGACGTGATGTGAGCGACATGTGTGCGAAGGGGGCGCCGGGCGCGGTCCGTCGGCTGTGTCACCGCCCCTGAGCAGGCACGATCGCCGGAAATCCGGGTTCTCGTCCGGGTGGCGCGGGCGGGCGGGCCCAAACCTCCGTCTCAGATAGTAGGACGTCCGAGTAATTGTGGAGACAGACCGGCCGAGCTGCCCTAGCTTTGTAGAAGCCGAACGTCACGCTAGATCCAGCGAATGGCGGTCGTGAGTGCGCGCCCTTGTGCAGGCAACCCCTGCGGCGCCCGCTCCCCGCCCCTCCGGCGCCTCGAAATCCCGATCTCGAAATCATCTTCACGATGTTCGATCTCGAAGTCCTCGCGATCTCAAGGAGTCGATCCATCATGGTCCAGACGACTGTCCGCCGTGTCCGTCACACCCCCCGCCCGACCGAGTCGGAGCGCCGGAATGCCGCCGCCGCCCTGCAGCGCGCCCTCGACCGCAGGGACAACGGCGGTTCCACCGGTCACTGAGACCGGTTCGCCTCAGCCCCGCCTGATCTCGAAGTGGTCGATGCGCTCGCCCGACTCGGCGAGCGCGGTGACCTTCATCCGGGCGTGCCGGCCGGGCTCCACCTCCACTGCCAGGAACGAGAAGCCGGTGTAGCGCACCCGGGACCACTCCACGGTCTCGGTCGCCTTTCCGCCGCCCTTGACCACGTGGTACGTGTCCACGCTGTCCAGATCCTGGACGTGCCCCTCGTAGGTGTCCGGCGCCGGGAAGTCGTACAGTGCCTTGCCCGCGCCGCCCGCCGTGACGTACACGATGCCGTCCCGCGTCGGGTCGGTCCGCTCGCCGATCGGCACCTTGCGTTGGACGGCGTTCTTCAGGATCGCGTCGGTGCGCTCGTAGACGTGGTTGTGGCCGTTGATGACCAGGTCCACCTGGTGCTTCTCGAAGAGCGGGACCCATGCCTCGCGCACCCCGCCGTCGGAGGCGTGCGCGTTGGTCGTCGAGAAGGCGCAGTGGTGGAAGAAGACCACGACGAAGTCGATGTCGTGGCGGGCCCGCAGCTCGCCGAGGCGCCGGTCCAGCCACCGGGTCTGGCGGCCGTCGCTGATTCCGAAGTTGGCCGGGATCTCGTACGAGACGTCATTGGCGTCGAGGGCGACGACGCCCACATTGCCGTGCACGAACGAGTAGGCGCCGGGCTGGTTCACCGGGTCCGGGCCGTTGCCGGGCAGCGTCCAGCGGGCGTTCTGGCCGCCGTAGCCGTCCGGGGAGTACCAGGCCTCCATGTCGTGGTTTCCGGTGGTCACCATCCACGGCACGGTCTTCGACACGGTCTCCGTCTGCGCCAGGAACTGGTCCCAGGTGCGGGCGTCGTAGGTGTCGGTGCTCTGCCCGGAGCCGGACGGGTCGGCGTAGCAGATGTCGCCCGCGTGCAGGTGGAACGCCGGGTTCTGGCCCAGGATCAGCTGGTCGTTGCCGAGCGCGTGGTAGCTGACGCCCTGGTCGCCGAAGGCGGTGAAGGTGAAGGCCTCGGCGCGCGAGGGCGCGGTGGTGAAGGTGCCGAGCGTGCCCAGGTTGCGGGTGTCGGCGGGGTCGAAGCCGTCGTGGCCGACGCCGTAGTAGTACGTCGTGCCGGGCTGCAGCCGCTCCAGGCTCGCGTGCACGTAGAACTGCTCCGTGGCCGCGATCTTGCCGCCGTTCAGCTCGGGGGTGGTCAGGTGGCGCACCTCGGCGTCGATCCGGCGGCTCAGCGCCCACGGCTTGTGGCCGATCCGGATGTACGGCCGCTTCACGGCGAACGGGACCTGCCAGGAGACCGCCATCTGCGTCCTCGGGTCGGCGCCGTAGGCCAGGTGCCGGCCGAACGGCGCCACCAGCGAACCGTCCACCTGGGTGGAGGTGCGGCGCGAGGCGAGCACGGTGGGGGCGGCGTAGGCGGGCGAGGTGGCGAGCCCGGTGCCGAGACCGGCGCCGGCGACGGCCGCGGTCGCCACGCTCGTACGCAGCACGCCGCGCCGGGTCAGCCGGGCACGCAGGTAGTCGTGCTGCTCTGCCATGCTCATGCGGTCGGCGAGCTTCTCGGGGATTCCGAAGCGGGGGATGTCCATGGACCAGAACATCCACCCGCTGCCTGACTCCGTACCGTCGAGTAGGTGAACGGTGCACGTACAACTCCCCATGTGTCCGTATGGTGGACGTTACGTGTCATGGGGTGGGACGCGCAGTAAGGTGCGGACATGTCTCGCAGCCTCAATCTCGCAGTGATCCCCGGTGACGGTATCGGCCAGGAGGTCGTGGCCCAGGGCCTCAAGGTCCTCAACGCTGTTCTCCCGCAGGACGTGAAGCTGGAGACCAAGGAGTACGACCTTGGTGCCCGGCGCTGGCACCGCACCGGTGAAACCCTCCCGGACGCGGAGCTCGAAGCCCTCAAGGGCCACGACGCCATCCTGCTCGGCGCGATCGGCGACCCCTCCGTGCCGTCGGGCGTCCTGGAGCGCGGGCTCCTGCTGAAGCTGCGGTTCGCCTTCGACCACTTCATCAACCTGCGGCCGTCCAAGCTGTTCCCGAACACCGCGACCCCGCTGGCCGGCCGCCCGGACATCGACTTCGTCGTCGTCCGGGAGGGCACCGAGGGCCCGTACACGGGCAACGGCGGCTCGCTGCGCACCGGTACGCCGGCCGAGGTCGCCACCGAGGTCAGCGTGAACACCGCGTACGGCGTCGAGCGCGTCGTCCGTGACGCGTTCGAGCGGGCGACCGCCCGCCCGCGCAAGAAGCTGACGCTGGTGCACAAGAACAACGTCCTCGTGTACGCCGGCCACATGTGGAAGAACATCTTCGACAAGGTCGCGACCGAGTACCCCGAGGTCACCACCGACTATCTGCACGTCGACGCCGCGACGATCTTCTTCGTCACCCAGCCGGAGCGCTTCGACGTCATCGTCACCGACAACCTCTTCGGCGACATCCTCACCGACCTCGCCGCTGCCGTGACCGGCGGCATCGGCCTGGCCGCGTCCGGCAACATCAACCCGACGGGCACCTTCCCGTCGATGTTCGAGCCGGTCCACGGCTCCGCCCCCGACATCGCGGGCCAGGGCAAGGCCGACCCGACGGCCACGATCCTCTCCGTCGCCCTCCTGCTGCGCCACCTCGGCTACGAGGCCGAGGCCGTGCGCATCGAGGACGCCGTCTCCGCCGATCTCGCGGAGCGAGGGGGGCACCTCCCAGGCCTTTCGGGCTCTGGGGGAGGGGCGACGAGTCGCACGACCGACCAGATCGGCGACGCGCTCGCGGTACGCGTAGCGAACTGACCCGACGACTCCGTTTCGAAGCCGCCGGGTAGCAGCCGCACCCGGCGGCTTCACCTGTGCGGCCCCGGGTGCCACCATCGACCACTGGACCGCAAACACGCCGTTTCGTGCACGGCCACCCGGGAGCGATAATCGAACGGGGCCGTGGCTCGCAACAAAGCTCGGACGTCCTAGCACCTGTCTGACAGGAGTGGCGTGAGCGCGGTCCAACACACACAACGGTGAAGGACACGCACTCATGACGACGCCCACGATCGAGCTCAAGCCCTCCTCGAACCCGCTGTCCGACGCGGAGCGTGAGGCGAGCATGGTCAATCCCGGATTCGGCCGCCGCTTCACCGATCACATGGTGACGATCAGGTGGACCGAGGGCCGCGGCTGGCACGACGCCCAGCTCGTGCCGTACGCACCGCTTTCGATCGATCCCGCCAACATGACCCTGCACTACGGGCAGGAGATCTTCGAGGGCCTCAAGGCGTACCGCCAGCCCGACGGCTCGGTCGCCACCTTCCGCCCCGAGGCCAACGCCAAGCGCTTCCAGGCCTCCGCCCGCCGGCTGGCCATGCCCGAGCTGCCCGTCGAGACGTTCATCGCGGCCTGCGACGCACTCGTCAAGCAGGACGAGGCCTGGGTTCCGGCGCACGGCGGCGAGGAGTCCCTCTACCTGCGCCCGTTCATGATCGCGACCGAGGTCGGTCTCGGTGTGCGGCCCGCCAACGAGTACCTGTTCCTGGTGATCGCCTCGCCGGCCGGTGCGTACTTCCCCGGCGGTGTGAAGCCGGTCTCGATCTGGCTCTCCGAGAACCGGGTGCGCGCCGTCCCCGGCGGCATGGGCGACGCCAAGACCGGCGGCAACTACGCCGCGTCCCTCCTCGCCCAGGCCGAGGCCGCCGAGAAGGGCTGCGACCAGGTTGCCTACCTCGACGCGGTCGAGCACAAGTGGGTCGAGGAGCTCGGCGGCATGAACCTGTACTTCGTGTACGGGAACAAGATCGTCACCCCGGCTCTGACCGGCTCCCTGCTCGCCGGTGTCACCCGTGACTCGCTGCTCAAGGTCGCCCGCGACCTCGGCTTCGAGTCCGAGGAGGGCCGCGTCTCCATCGACCAGTGGCGCGAGGACACCGCGAACGGCACCCTCACCGAGGTCTTCGCCTGCGGCACCGCCGCCGTCATCACCCCGGTCGGCACCGTCAAGTCCGAAGGCGGCGAGTGGGTCCAGGGCGACGGCACGCCCGGCCAGGTCACGATGAAGCTGCGCGAGCGCCTGCTGGACATCCAGCGCGGCGTCGCCGAGGACACCCACGGCTGGATGCACCCGCTCGGCTAGGGCCTGCCCGGCGGATCATGGCCTAGGTCCGGCACGCACGCCGGACCACCGCGTTGTCGAGGGTCGCGGCGGTCCGGACGGGATGCCTCGGTCCAGACCCTGCACGTACGAAGGCCGCGCCCGGCTGTTCGCCGGGCGCGGCCTTCGCGCGTCATGCGTGCGCACTGTCGGCTGCCTCCTGCCGGACGGCGCCGCTGCCCGGTGGCAGGAGCGCTCCGTGGGACGGGGCGGGGTGGCGGGGCCTCGGATCATTCCTGGCATTGCTGTGCAGTTGCATACCTTCCTGTGTCCCACGCTAGACGGTTCGAACGGGTCAAGCGGGGTGTTCGCGCAATGATTGCCGAGCCCGCACAGAGCAGCGACAGAGTGAAACTCCGCCTCGCATCGGCTCGTCAAAAATCCAACTGTCCCATAGATCTGCCGTGTTAGTGTGCCGGAGTTCGCGATCCAACGCGAACGGATCATCGTAAACGGGGAGAACACAGTGAATCGAAAGCTGGCCGTCGGCGTGCTCGCCACCGGACTATTTGTCGCGGGCGCGGGAGTCTCTTTCGCAAGTGCGAATGGGAATGTCCAAGCCGCCGCCTCGTGGCACAAGATCCCGACCCTGTCGAGTTCCGGTGTCAAGTTCAAGAACGGCTACTACAAGTTCGAGGCGCCCGGCGCCAAGTACGGAGCCTTCCACTGGAAGGGCGATCTCCAGGACACCTCTGCGGGCGATGGTCACAACGTCTATGTCCAGGTCAAGGTCGAGGGCTACAGCTGGAACCGCTACAACGGCAAGCAGAAGAAGACCGTCCACAAGGACTACTACACGTACGACGGTGCTGCCCGGTACACCAGCGACGCCTGGATCCGTGCCTGTCGTGACCGCGGCTCGTTCCACCCGGACAATTGCTCGGTGACCAAGCACTACAAGCGGTAGTCGGCCGACCCGCACACCACCGGCCCGGGGCTTCGCCCCGGGCCTTTCGCCTCTTGGGGGAAGCGATCAGTACGTCAGAAGTGCTCAGCGCCAAGGGAGTCGACCTCTCCTACGGCCCCACGCTCGCCGTCCGGGACGTCCATCTGTCCCTGGCCCGCGGCGAGATCGCGGCCATCACCGGCGCCAGCGGATCCGGCAAGTCCTCGCTCCTGTACTGCCTCGCGGGGGTGTTGCCGCCCGTCCGCGGACAGGTGCGGTTCGAGGGCCGCGCGTACGACGAACTCGACGACGAGGACATCAGCACGCTGCGCCGCGAGCGATTCGGTTTCGTCTTCCAGTACGGCGAACTGCTCCCCGAGCTGACCATCGAGGAGAACACCGCCCTGCCGCTCAGACTCGCCGGACAGCGCAAGCGTCCGGCACTCCAGGCGGCTGCCGAGGTACTCGACCGCCTCGGCATGGCCGAGTTGCGCGAGCGGCGTCCCTCACAGGTGTCCGGCGGCCAGAGCCAGCGCGTGGCCGTGGCACGGGCGCTCGTGCACCGGCCGGCCGTCGTCTTCGCCGACGAACCGACCGGCTCGCTGGACAGTGCCAACGCGGCCACCGTCCTGCAGGAATTCCTGGAGCTGGCCCGCTCGCAGGGCACCGCCGTCCTCCTGGTCACCCACGACCCGGCGGTCGCCGCCCGGGCCGACCGGCGCTACACGATGGCCGACGGCGTACTCGATCCGAAGGGCCAGTAATCATGAGGGAGTTCAGCCTCGGCCTTCGGCTGCTGTTCGGATCCGGGCGCGGCAACCGGGCGCGATTCCTGCTGATGGTGCTGGGCGGGTCGCTCGGGGTGTGCTGCCTCGCACTCGTCCTCACTATCCCGGCGATCCTCGACGCCCACGACGGCCGATCCGCCGACCGGGAACCCCAAGTCTTCGTGGGCAGGAAGGCCGGGCAGCCCACTCTCGTGCTCCAGCGCTCCGACCCGCACGGCTCCAAGCCGTTCAGTCGTGTCTTCGTCGCGCGCGGCACGGACGACAACCCGGAGCCGCCACCCGGCCTGAGCGCGCTGCCGGGCCCCGGCGAGGTGTTCGTCTCTCCCGCGCTGCGCGATCAGCTCCGGCGCGAGCCCGGGCTGAGGGGACTGCTGCCCGGCCGGGAAGAGGGCCTGATCGGGCCTGCCGGTCTGACCGATCCCAACGAGCTGTACGCCTACGTCGGCACCAGCAGGGATCGACTCGGCCCCGAGGCACGCGCGTTGAAGAGCTTCGGTTCCGAGCATCCCCCCACCACGGCCGTCGAAGCCTCCACCCTCGACATCCTGCGCTTCACGCTCGCCGCGCTCGTCCTGCTGCCCCTGGCCGTCTTCCTCTCCGTCTGCGCCAAGCTCTCGGCGGCCAGCCGCAACCGGCGCCTCGCGGCCTTGCGTCTGCTCGGCCTCAGCCGCAGGGGCACGCAACGCGTCAACGCGGCGGAGACCGTGGTCGCGGCGCTCTTCGGTGCCGCACTCGGTCTCGGTGAGTTCTGGGTGCTCAACCAGATCATGGCCAGGACCGGACTGCCCGGCCTCAAGTGGTATCCGGACGACGGTTCGCTGTCCGCCTCCACCATCGCTGTCTGTCTGATCGGCTGTCCGGCCCTCGCCTGGTTCGTCGGCCGGGCCAGTGCCCGCACGGCGGCGGCCGACCCGCTCAGTACCCGGCGCACCGCGGCGCCGCGCGCGCCCCGCCTCTGGGGCGGCCTCCTGCTCATTGCCGGGCTCGGCCTCGTCGCCGGATACTGCGCGACCGGTTTCACCGACCACCCGGCGCAGAGCACCGGTATGAACTCCCTCCTGGTTCCCGCGGGCGTGCTGCTTACCGGGGCCGGACTCGTCATGGTGATGCCGCTGCTCTCGTACGCGCTGGCCAGGCGGCTCGCCCGGTCGGGCAGTCTCGCGCTCAGCATGGCCATGCGGCGCAACGAAGTCGAACCCGGCAGTGCCATGCGTGTGGTCACCGGCCTGGTCCTGCTGGTCTTCTCCGCGTCGCTCGCCCAGGGCGTCCTGGTGGAGGAACGCCAGATCACCCACAACGACTCGCCGTCGCAGGAGTACAGCCTGTCGCAGTCCCGGCTCACCGAGGACCAGCAGCGGCGACTGCGCGACATTCCCGGCGTGGCCGCGCACGCCCTCGTCATGGAGCCGCGGACGGATCCCGATGCCGCGTCCGACGCGCAGGCCCCGGCTCTGGTCGCCACCTGCGCCCAGTTCGCGAAGCTGGTTCGGCACGCCGAGGGCTGCGTCGAGGGCAAGGTGCTCCGCCTCAGCGACCCGCAGGTCTCGGATCAGCCGCTCACCACCTCCACCTTCCTCCTGACGGCGGCTGGGCGGCAGACCTCACTGAAGGTCGAAGTGCCGCGCGCCACCGTGCTGTTCGACGGCTTCGATGTCACCAACATGCCCAGTCCCGGCCTGCTCGTACCCCCCTCGGCGCTCCCGGCGCACGCGAAGCCGGTCTCCGGCAGGCTCGTCCTCGCCGGCGCTTCCGACCCCGCGAGTGTGCGCGCGGTCCTCGACCGTATCGGCGCCATCGCACCGACCGCCGATGTCGACCCGGCCGGCATCAACATCGACGGTCTCCGGCAGATCACCGTCATCGAGACACTGCTCGCGCTCGGCATGGTGATGGGTCTGGTCATCGGCGTCGCGGCGTTCCTTGTCTCCGTCACCGACCGGGCCGTGGAACGCCGCCCGCAGGTGACGGCGCTCTCCCTGCTCGGAGCCCGGGCGCGCACCCTGCGGCTGGTCCAGTGCACACAAGTGCTCCTGCCGCTCGCCCTCGGTCTCGTTCTCGCGCTGGTGGCAGGCAAGGCCGCCGAGTCCGCCTACCTGATCACGGGCGGTGGCGAGATCTTCTGGGACGGCGCGGGGGTCCCCCTGCTGGTGGCCGCCATGGCCGGCGTCCTCGTGCTCGCGACGGTGGGCACCTGGCCCTTGGTCGGGCGCCGTATCGATCCGGAGCTCATCCGCCGCGACTGAGCCGGGCCGGCACCGGCGGGACCCCGCGGGAGCCGGCGACCGCCGGGCGCGGCCTTCGTATGCGCCCGGACACGTCCGCCAGCTTTCCGGAGTGTGCCCTCTCACATTCTTAGAGCGCCGCTCTAACCATGAGTTAGAGTGCTGCTCTAACCGAGAGGTGTGGAGACGTGCGACTGACTCCGACGGAACGTGACCGGCTGCTGCTCTTCGGCGCCGCCGAACTGGCCCGCGCCCGCCGCGCCCGGGGGCTCAAGCTCAATGTCCCCGAGGCGACCGCGCTGATCGCGGACACGGTCTGCGAGGCCGCCCGGGACGGGCGCCGGCTGGCCGAGGCCATCGAGGCCGCCCGGTCGGTGCTCGGCCCCGCCGACGTGCTGCCGGGCGTCGCCGATGTCGTCACCGAGGTCCATGTGGAGGCCGTCTTCGACGACGGCTCGCGGCTCGCCGTGGTCTCCCGGCCGCTGGGCGACGGGCTGGGCGACGAGGCGCCCGGGGCCGTCGTCCCCGGGCCCGCCACGCCCGAGCCGGAGCCCGCGGTGCGGCTGACCGTCCACAACACCGCGACCGTGCCGGTCTCCGTGACCTCGCACTTCCACTTCTTCGAGGCCAACCCCCGGCTCGACTTCGCCCGCGCGGCCGCCTACGGGATGCGGCTCTGCGTCCCCGCCGGGTCCTCCGTCCGCTTCGGCCCCGGCGAAACCGTCGAGGTGGGTCTGGTGCCCATCGGCGGCGACCGGATCGCGATCGGCTTCGCGGGCCTGGTCGACGGCCCGCTGGACGCCCCCGGCGCACGCGAAGAGGCCCTGCGTCGCGCCGCGGCCTGCGGATATCTGGGAGCTGAACGATGAGCATCGATCCGTACGAGTACGCCTCCGTGCACGGCCCGCGTGCCGGGGACCGGGTCCGGCTCGGTGACTCCGGGCTGACCGTCCGCGTCGAGTCCGACGCGCAGCAGTACGGCGAGGAGTTCCTCGCCGGCTTCGGCAAGACCGCCCGCGACGGGCTGCACCTCAAGGCCGCCGCGGTCCGCGACACCTGCGACGTCGTCATCAGCAATGTGCTGGTCATCGACGCCGTGCAGGGCATCCGCAAGGTGTCGATCGGCATCCGCGAGGGCCGGATCTCCGCGATCGGCCGGGCCGGCAACCCGGACACCCTCGACGGCGTGGACGTCGTCGTCGGCACGGGCACCACCATCGTCTCCGGCGAGGGGATGATCGCGACGGCGGGCGCCGTCGACACCCACGTCCATCTGCTCTCGCCGCGGATCATGGAGGCCTCGCTCGCCTCCGGCGTCACCACGATCATCGGCCAGGAGTTCGGCCCGGTCTGGGGCGTCGGCGTCAACTCGCCCTGGGCCCTGCGCCACGCCTTCAACGCGTTCGACGCCTGGCCGGTCAACATCGGCTTCCTGGGCCGCGGTTCGTCCTCCCACCAGGCTCCGCTGGTCGAGGCGCTCGCGGAGGGCGGGGCCTGCGGCTTCAAGGTGCACGAGGACATGGGCGCCCACACCCGCGCCCTGGACACCGCGCTGCGGGTCGCCGAGGAGCACGACGTACAGGTCGCCCTGCACAGCGACGGGCTGAACGAGTGCCTGTCGGTCGAGGACACCCTGCGCGTCCTGGAGGGCCGCACGATCCACGCCTTCCACATCGAGGGCTGCGGCGGCGGGCACGTCCCCAACGTCCTCAAGATGGCGGGCGTCGAGAACGTCATCGGCTCGTCAACCAACCCGACGCTGCCCTTCGGCCGGGACGCCGTCGCCGAGCACTACGGGATGATCGTCTCCGTACACGACCTCAAGACCGACCTGCCGGGCGACGCCGCCATGGCCCGCGACCGCATCCGCGCCGGGACGATGGGCGCCGAGGACGTGCTGCACGACCTGGGAGCCATCGGCATCACCTCGTCCGACGCGCAGGGCATGGGGCGGGCCGGCGAGACGGTGCGCCGCACCTTCGCGATGGCGGGGAAGATGAAGGCCGAGCTCGGCCCGATGGACGGCGACGGCCCCGCGGACGACAACGCCCGGGTGCTGCGCTACATCGCCAAGCTCACCATCAACCCCGCCATCGCCCACGGCCTCGCGCACGAGATCGGCTCCATCGAGACCGGCAAGCTCGCCGACATCGTGCTGTGGCGGCCCGAGTTCTTCGGCGCGAAGCCGCAGCTCGTACTGAAGTCCGGCTTCCCCGCGTACGGGGTCACGGGCGACCCGAACGCCGCCACCGACACCTGCGAACCCCTGGTCCTCGGACCGCAGTTCGGGGCGTACGGAGCCACCGCCGCCGATCTCTCCGTGGCCTTCGTCTCGCAGGCGGCGACCCAGCTCGGCGCGGACTCGATGCCCACCCGCCGCCGCCGCGTCGGCGTGCACGGCACCCGGGGCATCGGCCCCGGCGACCTGATCCACAACTCCCGCACCGGAGAGGTCGCCGTGGACGCCCGCAGCGGGCTGGTCACCCTGGACGGCGACCCGCTGCGCTCCGAGCCCGCAGACTCCGTCTCCCTCAACCGCCTCTACTTCCTCTAAGGACCCCCGTGACCTTCCGCATGCCGCCCGAGTGGGCCCCGCACGAACGCACCTGGATGGCCTGGCCCGGCCCCAACCCCACCTTCGACACCGACGCCGAGCTGGACGAGGCCCGCGCCGCCTGGGCCACCGTCGCCCGCGCCGTGCGCCGCTTCGAACCCGTCACGATGGTGGTGGGACCCGGCCAGGAGGACGGCGCCCGCGCGCTCCTGGGCCCGGACATCGAGCTCGCCGTCCGCCCCCTCGACGACGCCTGGATGCGGGACATCGGCCCCACCTTCGTCACCGACGGACAGCAACTGGCCGCCGTCGACTGGACGTTCAACGGCTGGGGCGCCCAGGGCTGGGCCCGCTGGGAGCACGACCAGCACATCGCCCGCTCCGTCGCCGAGCTCGCCGACGTACCCGTGCGGAGCTCCCGGCTGGTCAACGAGGGCGGCGCCATCCACGTGGACGGCGAGGGCACCGTACTGCTCACCGAGACCGTCCAGCTCGGCAAGGAGCGCAACCCCGACTGGACCCGCGAGCAGGTCGAGTCCGAGATCCATGCCCGGCTCGGCACCGAGAAGGCCATCTGGCTGCCGCGCGGACTGGCCGGTGACTACGGCACGTACGGCACCCTCGGCCATGTCGACATCGTCGCCGCCTTCGCCCGCCCCGGCACCGTCGTCGCCCACGTCCAGCCGGACCCGGCCCACCCCGACCACGAGATCACCCGCGAGACCGTCCGCATCCTGCGCGCCGCCACCGACGCCAGGGGCCGCTCCCTGAACGTCGTGGAGGTCCCCGCGCCCACCGTGCTGAAGGCCGACGGGGAGTGGGTCGACTACTCCTACATCAACCACTACCTCTGCAACGACGGCGTGGTCCTCTGCGCCTTCGACGACCCGCGCGACAAGGAAGCGGCGGCGATCTTCGGCGAGCTGTTCCCCGACCGTACGGTGACCCTCGTCGACGCCCGTACGATCTTTGCCGGCGGTGGAGGCATCCACTGCATCACGCAGCAGCAGCCGAAGGTCTGAACCGTGCCCCCCGCTCCACGCCGTCGCAACACCGCCCCGCCCCGCGAGGAACTGCTGGCCGCCGCCATGGCCACCATTGCCGAACGGGGGCTCGACGGCCTCACCATGGCCGGACTCGGCCGTGAGGTCCAGATGAGCAGCGGACACCTCCTCTACTACTTCCGTACCAAGGACGAGCTCCTGCTCCAGACCCTGGAGTGGAGCGAGGGACGGCTCGGCGCGGAGCGGCGCGCCCTGCTGTCGGGGCCGGGGACGGCCCGCGAACGGCTCGACGGGTACATCGACCTGTACCTCCCCGACGGCCACCGCGATCCGCACTGGACGCTCTGGCTGGAGGTGTGGAACCGCTCGCAGAACGCGGACGACGACGCGCGCGCCCGGCAGGCAGCCATCGAGGACGCCTGGCACCGCGACCTGGTGGCCCTGCTGGACGGAGGCGCGGCGGCGGGGGAGTTCCGCTCCGTCGACGCCGAACGGTTCGCGACCCGGCTGCGTGCCCTGCTCGACGGCTTCAGCGTCCATGTCGCGGTCGGCCTCCCCGGCACCGGCCGTTCCCAAGTCCTCGCGCAGGTCGGGGAGTTCATCGAGGACTCGCTCACCGTCCGGTAGCGGCCGCCGGGCCGTGAACGAAACGCACGTAAGTACGCGCGATCGTTGCGCATTGCGCCCTTGTTCCGATCCCTGCTGTTCGGGCACGGTGACGGACCATGGGACGAGAGCAGTGGAAGAAAATCTGGGTCGGTTCGGCCGGCAACATGGTCGAGTGGTTCGACTGGTTCGTGTACGCGACCTTCGCGGTCTACTTCGCGGATTCGTTCTTCCCCGAAGGCAATGAGACCGCCAATCTCATGAACACCATGGGCATCTTCGCCGTCGGCTTCTTCATGCGGCCGGTCGGCGGCTGGCTGCTCGGCCGGATCGGCGACCGCAGGGGCCGCAAGGCCGCGCTCACCCTCACCGTCACTCTGATGTCGGCCTCCGCGATCCTCATCGCCATCGCGCCGACGTACGACGTCGCGGGGTACGGCGGTGTCGCCGTCCTGCTGGTGGCCCGGCTGCTCCAGGGCCTGTCCGTCGGCGGCGAGTACGCCGCCAGCGCCACGTACCTCACCGAGGCGTCCGCACCCGATCGGCGCGGCTTCGCCTCCAGCTTCCAGTACGTGTCCATGACCGCGGGACAGCTGGTCGGTCTCGGCCTCCAGATCGTGCTGCAACGCAACATGTCCGAGGCGGCCCTGCACAGCTGGGGCTGGCGCATCCCGTTCATCGTCGGTGCGCTCGGTGCCGCGATCGTCTTCTATCTGCGCCGCTCGATGCTGGAGACCGAGGTGTACGCGGAGTCCGGCGCCGCCGAGCAGGACGACCGCGGCACGCTGAAGGCGCTGTGGCGGCACAAGCGCGAGGCGTTCCTGGTGATGGCGCTGACCATGGGCGGGACCGTCGCGTACTACACGTACACGACCTACCTCTCCAAGTTCCTGTCCAAGAGTGCCGGCATGGACAAGCCCACCGCCTCGCTCGTCAGCTTCTGCGCCCTGTTCGTCTTCATGTGCATCCAGCCGCTGGCCGGCATGCTCTCCGACCGGATCGGCCGCCGCCCGCTGCTGATCACCTTCGCCGTCGGATCCACCTTCCTGACCGTGCCGATCATGACGATGCTCAAGCACGCGGGCACGTTCTGGCCCGCCTTCGGCCTGGCGCTGCTCGCCCTGGTCGTCGTCACCGGGTACACCTCGATCAACGCCTGTGTGAAGGCGGAGCTCTTCCCGACCGGCATCCGTGCCCTGGGCGTCGCCCTCCCGTACGCCATCGCCAACGCGCTCTTCGGCGGCACCGCCGAATACGTGGCGCTCTGGTTCAAGAAGGCGGGCATCGAGTCCGGCTTCTACTGGTACGTGGCGGGCTGCGCGGCGGTCTCCCTGGTCGTCTACCTGACCATGCGCGAGACCCGCGACATCGACCTGGGCCGGGTCGGCGCCAAGGACGCGGACCGGGCAAGCGCGGAGCCGTCCGGAGCGACCAGCGTCACGCCCGCATCCTGAGACGGGGCGGGGCACGGAGGCGGCCCTGTGCAAGACTGCTTCCGTGTCCTCGTCCGTCATGATTATTGGCAGCAGGCGCGCCGGTCCGCAGTGACCGTTCCGCACCACCACGTGCGGCACGGCCACCGTGCCCCAGACCCGCGCGCAGACCTCTCGCACCCGCGAGGGGTTTTTTCGTTTTCCGGCCCTCACCTCGGCCGGGGCGAGACGCGCGCGGGATGATGGGGGCAAGTGGAGCCAGATCGTCCGGATCCGCTCATCCGACAGGAGTCAGACCAGCATGACCACCAAGGCCAAGGTCACCGACGACAGTTTCCATGTCTTCGACACCACACTGCGCGACGGGGCCCAGCGTGAAGGCATCAACCTGACGGTCGCGGACAAGCTGACCATCGCCCGGCACCTGGACAACTTCGGCGTGGGCTTCATCGAGGGCGGCTGGCCCGGAGCCAACCCCCGCGACACCGAGTTCTTCGCCCGCGCGCAGCAGGAGATCGAGTTCAAGAACGCCGAGCTGGTCGCCTTCGGCGCGACCCGCAGGGCCGGTGGCAAGGCCGCCGAGGACCCCCAGGTCAAGGCGTTGCTGGCGTCCGGCGCCCCGGTGATCACGCTGGTCGCCAAGTCCCACGACCGCCATGTGGAACTCGCGCTGCGCACCACCCTCGAAGAGAACCTGGAGATGGTCGTCGACACCGTCTCCTACCTCCGCGAGCAGGGCCGCCGGGTCTTCGTGGACTGCGAGCACTTCTTCGACGGCTACCGCGCCAACCCCGAGTACGCCAAGGCCGTCGTGCGCGCCGCCTCCGAGGCCGGCGCCGATGTCGTCATCCTCTGCGACACCAACGGCGGCATGCTTCCCGCCCAGGTCCAGGCCGTCGTCTCCACGGTGCTCGCCGACACCGGCGCCCGGCTCGGCATCCACGCCCAGGACGACACGGGCTGCGCGGTCGCCAACACCCTCGCCGCCGTCGACGCGGGCGCCACCCACGTCCAGTGCACCGCCAACGGCTACGGCGAGCGGGTCGGCAACGCCAACCTCTTCCCGGTCGTCGCCGCCCTGGAGCTCAAGTACGGCAAGACCGTCCTGCCCGAGGGCGCGCTCGCCGACATGACCCGTGTCTCGCACGCCATCGCCGAGGTCGTCAACCTGACCCCCTCCACCCACCAGCCCTATGTGGGTGTTTCCGCCTTCGCCCACAAGGCCGGACTGCACGCCTCCGCGATCAAGGTCGACCCCGACCTCTACCAGCACATCGACCCCGCCCTGGTCGGCAACACCATGCGGATGCTCGTCTCCGACATGGCGGGCCGCGCCTCCATCGAGCTCAAGGGCAAGGAGCTCGGCATCGACCTCGGAGGCGACCGCGAGCTCGTCGGCCGCGTCGTCGAGCGGGTCAAGGAGCGCGAGCTCAGGGGCTACACGTACGAGGCCGCGGACGCCTCCTTCGAGCTGCTGCTGCGCGCCGAGGCCGAGGGCCGGGTACGCCGCTACTTCCGCACCGAGTCCTGGCGCGCCATCGTCGAGGACCGCCCCGACGGCACGCACGCCAACGAGGCGACCGTGAAGCTCTGGGCCAAGGGCGAGCGCATCGTCGCCACCGCCGAGGGCAACGGCCCGGTCAACGCCCTCGACCGGGCGCTGCGGGTCGCCCTGGAACGGATCTACCCCCAGCTCGCCAAGCTGGAGCTGATCGACTACAAGGTCCGCATCCTCGAAGGCCGCACCGGCACCGAGTCCACCACCCGAGTCCTCATCACCACCGGCGACGGCGTCGGCGACTGGGCGACGGTCGGCGTCGCGGAGAACGTCATCGCCGCGTCCTGGCAGGCGCTGGAGGACGCGTACACCTACGGTCTGCTGCGGGCGGGGATCGAGCCCACGGAGTAGTGCGGGCGGGGGCGGGCCCACTGCACGTTCGCCGTGGGCCCGCCGGACCGGTCGTGCCGCTCAGGCGGCGGAGCGCGGAAGGGCGAGGGAGCGCATTTCCTCCACGACCCGGTAACCGGCGCTCGTGTACAGGTTCATGGCCACCTCGTTGCCGCCCCACACGGTGAACATCAGCGTCGAGTCGCCGGCCGCGAGCGTCGCCTGTTCGCCGGCCGACATCGCCGCCCGGCCGTATCCCTTGCCGCGGTGCCGCTCCTGGACGTGCAGCGAGTAGCCGTACGTGACCCCCGGAAGGTGCCCGTGCCTCAACCAGCCGGTGCCGATGGGCTCGCCCGCCGCCTCCAGCACCAGGAACGTGTTGTCGGGTGTGGCCAGGCCGTCGGGGAGCAGCTGCGCGAAGTCGCGGTCGGACTTGAGCACGGCTTCTTCGTGGTTCAGGGCTCCGGCCCGGATGATGTCGCCGGCGTAGGAGGCCTTCTCGGAGGCGAGCCACTCGGGATACTCGGCCTGCGTCATCGGCCGGGCGGTGACGTCGCCGACGGTTCCGGCGGGGAGGCGACCCGCCGCGCCCTGATCTGGCCGCGGACGCCGTAACCGTCGAACAGCTCTCCGGCGAGCTCGGTGAGCCGTATGTCGATCCGGCCCGCGCCGCGCTCCGCGCACCATCCCTCGGCCCAGACCCGGGCGGCCTGTTCGTGCCCCCGGGCGGCGTGGGGCGCGTCGACGTGAAGGTCGCCGATACGGCCCGCGAGCGCACCGTTGTCGTCGGACACGACCACGGCGACGTGTCCCACGCGGGTCCCGGTGTCCGTGATCTCGGCGACGGTCCAGCCGCCGATGCTCTCGCGCACGCCTTCGAGCATGCGCTCCGCCGCGGGCACACCGAGCCCGGCCGCCGCGTACGAGGCACGTAGCCGCCGCTCGAAGTCCTTCTGCCAGTCCGTGCGGTCGCCGAGGACGCCGAATTCTGTCATCCGGTCACACTAACGGCTGTCGTTGGGGGAGCAGTTGTCGATCGAGCCGAGAGTGAATCGCTTCCGAGCCGGTCGCGTCAAGAGTGCGCGTTCAGGAAGTGAACGAACAACATGCCTCGCCCGCACAGGAGATGAGGTCCCGGATGGGTACGGACCAATGTCGGTGTGAAGTATTGACGGCACTGTTCCGGCGGGGTTAACTCACGCCGCAACGCCGGTACCGGTTCCGGAACCGGTTGCGGTACCGGTTCCAGTTGTCCGTCATGCCTTGCCCCGGAGGCCCCGATGCGTGTCACCATGGCCGATGTCGCCCGTGTGGCCGGCGTCAGCAAGACGACCGTGTCGCGGGTCATCAACACCAAGGGCGAAGTGGACGGTTCCACGGCCGCCCGCGTTCGTGAAGTGATCGCACAGCTCGGCTACGTGCCCAGCTCGGGTGCCGTCGGACTGGCCCGTGGCAGCAGTCGTACGGTCGGCATGCTGGTGCCCTCGCTCACCTGGCCGTGGATGGGCGAAGTGCTCCAGGGCGTCGTGGACACCGTCGAGGCCGCCGACTACGGGCTCCTGCTCTTCACCTGCAATCGCGGCGCCGAGTCCGTGCAGCGCTTCACCGGCCAGGTGTCGGCGCGCGCCTTCGACGGGCTCCTGGTCGTCGAACCCGAGAACACCCTCGACCACCTCACCGCGATGCACCGCGGCGGTTTGCCGATCGTGCTGATCGACGACCGCGGCCACCACCCCGAGTTCCCCTCCGTCGTGACCACCAATCGCGAAGGGGGCGCGAGCGCCGCCCGGCATCTGCTCGCCGCCGGACGCGCCAGACCCCTGGTCATCACGGGTCCCCAGCACTTCGGCTGCGTACGTGACCGGCTGGACGGATTCCGTACGGTCCTGCCCACCGATCTCGTCGTCCACGGCGACTTCACCGAACGCAGCGGCCGGCTGGCCGTGGAGCAACTCATCGCCTCCGGCGCTGAGTTCGACTCGGTCTTCGCGCACAACGACATCAGCGCGGCAGGCGTGCTGCGGGCGTTGCGCGCCGCCGGGCGGTCGGTGCCGGACGACATCGCCGTGGTCGGCTTCGACGACATCCCGATGGCCGAACACACCGAACCGCCCCTGACCACCGTGCGCCAGCCCACCCGGCGGATGGGTGAGACGGCCGCACGGATGCTGCTCGCCCACCTCGGCGGCACGCCGGTACCCGACGCACCGGTCGTGCTGCCCACCGAACTGGTCGTGCGCCGCTCGGCGCCGTAGCGGTCCGGCCGGAGCCTCCGGCCGCCTGCTCCTCCGTATCCTCCGGATCTCCCCGACCGCAGTACCTCCTGGAGTCGCCATGTCCGCACGACGTCACGCCATCCTGAGAGCGCTCTCGATCACCACCGCCGTGGTCGCGCTCGCCGCCGGTTGCTCGTCCGCCAACTCGGGTGCCAACAAAGGGGGCGGCGCCTTCGGCGTGCTGACCCTGGGCAAGCCGGACGGGCCGCAGACCGACAACAGCAACCCGTTCCTGAACACCTCGGCGGGCGCCACGCTCGGCTACCGCTACATGATCTACGAGCCCCTCGCCATGACGAACCAGATCCGGCCCGCGGACAAGGCCGCTCCGTGGCTGGCGACCGACTGGAAGTGGGAGTCCAACTTCACCAAGGTCACCTTCACCCTCGACCCCAAGGCCAAGTGGGCCGACGGCAAGCCGCTGACCGCCGACGACGTCGCGTACACCTTCGACCTGCTCAAGAAGCACACGGCGCTCAACTGGAACGGCATCCCCTTCGACGGGATCGCGGTGCGGGGCAAGCAGGTCGTGCTGACCTTCAAGGAGTCCCAGTACGTCAACCAGAACAAGATCATCCAGCAGTTCATCGTGCCCAAGCACATCTGGGAAGGCGTCAAGAACCCCGAGACCTGGCCCAACCGCACGCCCGTCGGCTCGGGCCCGTACAAGCTCAAGACGTTCACCCCGCAGACCACCACGCTGACCGCCACGCCCACGTACTGGAAGGGCGCGACCAAGGTCAAGGAGCTGCGCTACACCGCGTACAACGACAACAGTGCGGCGACCACGGCGCTGGCGAACGGCAAGGTCGAGTGGTCGTTCGTCTTCATGCCCAACTACAAGCAGCTGTTCATCAGCAAGGACCCCAGGAACCACAAGCTGTGGTTCCCCTCCGGGCTCGGCATCCACGGACTGTGGTTCAACACCGCCCGCAAGCCCTTCGACAACCCGGCGCTGCGCAAGGCCATGGCGATGGTCGTCGACCGCAAGGCGATCCACACCCAGGCCGAGGCCACGCTCTACCCGGAGATCACCAACCCGACCGGCATCCCGCTGCCCGCCGGTGAGTCCTTCCTCGCGCCCGAGTACAGGAGCGCCACCACCGAACCGGACGTGGCGGGCGCCAAGAAGATCCTCGCCGACGCCGGGTTCGAGCTCAGCGGCGGCGTACTGAAGGACCCGGACGGCAAGCCGGTGAAGCTCACCTTCACCGACCCGGCCGGCTGGAACGACTACATCACCGGTCTCGCGATCATCAAGGACAACATCAAGCAGCTCGGCATCGAGGCCAAGGTCAAGACGCAGACCGCCGAGGCCTGGGGCGCGGACGTCGCGAACGGCAACTTCGACGCCACCCTGCACTGGACCAACAGCGGCGCCACCCCGTACGACATGTACCAGAACATCATGGACGGCGCGCTGCTCCAGCCCGTCGGCAAGGCATCCCAGCAGGGCAACTTCGGCCGCTTCAAGAGCGACGAGGCCACCAAGGCGCTCAAGGACTTCGCGAGCGCCACCGAGGACTCCGCCCGCACCGAGGCCATGAACACCCTCCAGAAGATCATGGTCGAGCAGGCGCCGTTGATCCCGACGGCCGCCGCCCCCATCGGGGCCGAGTACTCCACGAAGAACTGGGTGGGCTGGCCCACCGAGGCCGACCCGTACGCCCCGCCGCAGCACACCCAGCCGTCCGCGCTGCAGATCGTGCTGAAGCTCCAGCCCGCCAAGTAGAGCCAGGGATACGGGACACAGGGACCGGCCATGTCGAAACAGCCCGCACAGAACCATGTCGTGCTCGAAGCACGCTCCGTCACCAAGCACTTCCCCGTACGCCGCACCGGACGCGACCTCCTCGCGGGCCGACGCCGCACCGTCCACGCCGTCGACGACGTCTCGCTGGAACTGCGGCGCGGCACGGTCACCGCGCTGGTGGGGGAGTCGGGCTCCGGGAAGTCCACCGTGGCCAGACTGCTCGCCCGGCTCCATCCGCTCACCGAGGGCGAGATCCTGCTGGACGGCACGGCCGTGAAGGCCGGACGGGGCCGCTCCTTCCGCGGTTACGTACGCCGGGTCCAGCTCATCTTCCAGGACCCGTTCGCCTCACTGAACCCGGTGCACACCGTGCGCTACCACCTCACCCGGGCACTGCGGATCCACGGCCGGGCGGGCAGCGGCAAGGCGGAACTGGAAGAGAACCTGACCGCCCTGCTGAACCGTGTCCAGCTGACGCCTCCGCATCAGTACCTGGACAAGTTCCCGCACGAGCTTTCGGGGGGACAACGCCAGCGCGTGGCCATCGCCCGCGCACTCGGCGCCGATCCCCAGGTCCTGCTCGCCGACGAACCCGTCTCGATGCTGGATGTCTCGATCCGGCTCGGCGTGCTCAACCTGCTGAAGGACCTCAAGGACCGGCTGCGCCTCGCGATCCTCTACATCACCCATGACATCGCGTCGGCCCGCTACTTCGCGGACACGACGCTGGTGATGTACGCGGGCCGGATCGTCGAGGGCGGGGACAGCGAGACGGTCACCCAGCGCCCCGCCCACCCCTACACCCAGCTCCTCATCGCCTCGGCGCCCGACCCGGACCGGGTGGTCGCCGAGGCGGAACAGGAGGAGACCGGCAGCGGCGAACCGCCCTCGCTCATCGCCCCGCCCGCGGGCTGCCGCTTCCACCCCCGCTGCCCGAAGGCCATGGAGCGCTGCCGCACCGAGGCGCCGCCCCGCTTCGACCTCGAAGGCGGCCAGTGGGCGGCCTGCTGGCTGTACGCGGACGGCGCGGAAACAGCTGATGGTGCGGAGTCAGCCGACGGTGCGGAATCAGCCGACGAGCACCGGAAGGAGAGCGCGAAGTGAAATATCTGCTCCAACGGCTCGCCTTCTACCTGGTCACTGCCTGGGCCGCGATCACCATCAACTTCCTGATCCCGCGCATGATGCCGGGCGACCCGGTCCAGGCGCTGCTCTCCCGGTTCCAGGGCCAGCTCGACACCGACGCCGTCGACTCGCTCAAGGCGCTCTTCGGCCTCGACAAGCACCAGTCGCTCTGGCAGCAGTACACCGACTACTGGTCGCATCTGCTCGACGGCGACCTCGGTCTCTCCTTCACCTTCTTCCCGACACCGGTCAGCGAGGTGATCGCCCAGTCGCTGCCGTGGACGCTCGCGCTCGTCGGCATCACCACGCTGATCAGCTTCCTGCTCGGCACCGGCATCGGCGTCTTCACCGGCTGGCGGCGCGGCTCCTGGATGGACAGCCTGCTGCCCGTCACCACCTTCATCTCGGCCATCCCGTACTTCTGGCTGGGGCTCATCGCCATCGCCCTGTTCGCCGTGAAGTGGCCGCTCTTCCCGGCTGCCGGGGGCTACGACAGCTCGCTCGTGCCCGCCTTCGACTGGCCGTTCATCTCCAGCGCGCTCTACCACGGGGCGCTGCCCGGCCTCACCATCGTGCTCAGCGCCGTGGCCGGCTGGATCCTCGGCATGCGGAACATGATGGTGACGGTGTCCTCGGAGGACTACGTCATGGTCGCCCAGGCCAAGGGGCTCTCCGAGCGCCGGGTGATGTTCGGGTACGCCGCACGCAACGCGATCCTCCCCAACATCTCCGGCTTCGCCCTCTCGCTGGGCTTCATCGTCGGCGGCACCCTGCTGGTGGAGATGGTCTTCTCCTACCCCGGCATCGGCTACCAGCTCTTCCAGGGCGTGGGCGCCAAGGACTACCCCCTGATGCAGGGCGTCTTCCTGATCATCACCCTCTCCGTCCTCGCGGCGAACCTCCTCGCCGATGTCATCTACATGGTCCTCGACCCCCGTACCCGAAGGGAGGCCTAGGACATGGCCGTCACCACCGCCGAGGTCGCCGCGACCGACCCGGCCGGGACCGACCCGAACGGGAGCCCGGCGCCCAGCAGGCGCAGGCTGCGCTTTCTGCGCGGCCGCAAGACCGTCGTCGGTCTCGGGATCCTCGCCTTCTTCGTCGTGATCGCGGTCGTCGGACCGTGGATCGCCCCGTACGACCCCGACACGATGAGCGACCAACTGCTCCAACCACCCTCCGGCGCCCACTGGTTCGGCACCACACAGACCGGTCAGGACGTGCTCTCGCAGATTCTCGTCGGCACCCGGGGAGTCCTGGTCGTCGGCTTCGTCGCCGGGATACTCGCGACGATCCTCTCCGTACTGATCGGGGTCAGCGCCGGCTTCCTCGGCGGCACGGCCGACGAGCTGCTCTCGCTGCTCTCCAACGTCTTCCTGGTCATCCCGGGACTGCCGCTGATCATCATCATCGCCAGCTTCGTCTCCGACGCGGGCGATCTGCTCATCGCCGCCGTCATCGCCCTCACCTCCTGGGCCTGGGGAGCCCGGGTGCTGCGCGCCCAGACGCTGTCGCTGCGCCGCCGGGACTACGTCGAGGCGGCCCGCGCCACCGGTGAGTCGACCTGGCGGATCATCTTCTTCGAGGTCCTGCCGAACCTGACGGCCGTCATCGCCTCCGGCTTCGTCGGCACCGTGATCTTCGCGATCCTCTCCGAGATCACCCTCGCCTTCATCGGCGTCGCCGACATCTCCGACTGGAACTGGGGGACCGTCCTGTTCTGGGCGCAGTCCAACCAGGCCCTGGCCCAGGGCGCGTGGTGGTGGTTCGTCCCCGCCGGGCTCTGCATCGCCCTGCTCGGCATGTCGCTCGCCCTGATCAACTTCGGCATCGACGAGTTCGTCAACCCGCGCCTGCGTACGGAGTCCGGCGCGTCCGGGAAGGTCCGGATGCGGGTCGGCTTCACCCCCGTGGCGCGCGCATCCGTGTCACACGCATCCCCGGCACGCGGTACGCACGACAAGGAGACCCGCTCATGAGCGGCAGCGAGCCCGTCCTCACCGTCCGCGGGCTGAACGTGGACTACGGGACCGGGGGCGGCGCCGTGCACGCGCTGCGCGACATCGACCTCACCCTGCACCGGGGCGAAGTCCTGGGCCTGGCGGGCGAGTCGGGCTCCGGCAAGTCGACGCTGGCGTACGCCGTGACCCGGCTGCTGTCGCCGCCCGGGGTGATCACCGGCGGCGAGGTCCACTACCACCGGCGGGACGGCGAGGCGCTCGATCTGCTGGCCCTGTCGGCCGCCGAGCTGCGGGCCTTCCGCTGGCAGGAGCTGTCGATCGTGTTCCAGGGCGCGATGAACTCGCTCAACCCGGTGCACACCGTCCACAGCCAGCTCACCGACGTGCTCCGGGCCCACCGCCCGGACATGAAACGGCCCCAACGGACGGCCCGCGCAAAGGAGTTGCTGGAACTCGTCGGCATCTCCACCGACCGGCTCGCCGCCTATCCGCACCAGCTCTCGGGCGGGATGCGCCAGCGCGTGATGATCGCGATGGCGCTCGCGCTGGAGCCCGAGATCGTCATCATGGACGAGCCGACGACGGCCCTGGACGTCGTCATGCAACGCCAGATCCTGCGCCAACTGGTAAGACTCCGCGAGGAATTGGGCTTCTCGGTCGTCTTCATCACCCATGACATCTCGCTGCTGATCGAATTCTCGGACCGGATCGCGATCATGTACGGCGGCCGGATCGTCGAGGAGGCCGGTGCCTCCGCGATCTACCAGGACCCCCGCCACCCCTACAGCGACGGGCTGCTGCACTCCTTCCCGGCGCTGCACGGCGCCCGCCGCGAACTCACCGGCATCCCCGGCTCGCCCCCGCACCTGTCCGCGATGCCGGCCGGCTGCGCCTTCCACCCCCGCTGCGGCAAGGCGCTCGACGCCTGCGCCACCCATGTCCCGGTGCTCGCCGCGCCGGGCGCGGACGGCTCCCGCACGGTGGCCTGCTGGCTCCACCGGCCGGTACCGGCGACGGCGGCGACCGCGACCCCCCGCTCGTAGCGACGCCCGCACGCCCGCAGCGACCCCACGCACACCGCTCGTAGCGGCCGACGCAATCCGCTCGTAGCGACCGACGTACACCACAGGAGACCCATGAACATCGTCACCCCCGTCACCACCCCCGAGGAATACGCGCGCGAGATCGCCGCCGCGGCCGTCCCCGGCCTGCCCGCCGATTTCCGCTGGGGGGTCGCCACCGCCGCCTACCAGATCGAGGGCGCCGCCGCCGAGGACGGCCGGACGCCGTCCATCTGGGACACGTACTGCAGGGTGCCCGGCATGGTCGTCCGCGGCGAGAACGGCGACGTGGCCTGCGACCACTACCACCGGATGCCCGAGGACGTGCGGCTGATCGCGGACCTGGGTGTCGACACGTACCGTTTCTCGCTGTCCTGGCCGCGCATCCAGCCGGGCGGGCGCGGACCGGCCAACGCGAAGGGGCTGGACTTCTACAAGCGCCTGGTCGACGAGCTGGAGGCCAGGGACATCACCCCCTGGATCACTCTCTACCACTGGGACCTCCCGCAGGAGCTGGAGACCGGCGACATCAGCGGTTCCACCGCGGGGGGCGGCTGGCCGGCCCGCGACACCGCCCACCGCTTCGCCGAGTACGCCGCGCTCGCCTACGACGCGCTCGGTGACCGGGTGAAGCACTGGACGACGCTGAACGAGCCGTGGTGCTCGGCCATGCTCGGTTACGCGTACGGCAACCAGGCACCCGGCCGGCAGGACTTCGGCGACGCGATCAGGGCCGTCCACCATCTGCTCCTCGGCCACGGCCTCGCCGCGCGGTACATCCGCGAGACGGCCGCCGCCCGCGGCAACGAACTCGAACTCGGCATCACGCTCAACCTCGGTACCGCCACCCCCGAGACCGACAGCCCCGAGGACGCCGAGGCCTGCCGCCGCGCCGACGGGACGGGCCGCCGCCTCTACCTGGACCCGCTGGTCAAGGGCGCCTACCCCGAGGACGTCGTCGCCGACCTCGCCCTGCGGAACGCGGAGCTCCCGGTCCGGGACGGCGACCTGGACGTCATCTCCACCCCGATCGACATCCTCGGCGTCAACTTCTACCGCGGCACCCTCTTCTCCGGCGTCACGGAGGAGGGCTCCCCGGTGGACGCCGAGGGGCTGCCGGTCACCCGCGGCGTGGAGCGCGACCTGCCGCGTACCGCGATGGACTGGGAGATCACCCCCACCGCCCTCACCGACCTGCTGGTGGGTCTGGAGAAGGAGTACGGCGTCCCTACGGTCATCACCGAGAGCGGCGCCGCGTTCGACGACACCGTCTCCGAGGACGGGCAGATCCACGACGCCGACCGCACCACCTATCTCGCCGACCACATCGCCGCCGTCGCCGCGGCCCGCGCCGCGGGGGCCGACGTCCGGGGCTACTTCGCCTGGTCGCTGATGGACAACTTCGAGTGGTCCTACGGCTACGACAAGCGGTTCGGCATCGTCCGCGTCGACTACGACACACAGGAGCGGACGCTCAAGGACAGTGCCAAGTGGTACCGCGACACCATCCGGCTCACCCGGAGCCGGTGAGGACCGCGCGCGACGGCTGTCGCACGCGTCACCCATCCGGGTTAGCTTCGAAGTATGCGGAACAGGTTGTTCCCGACCATGCCGGCCGGCCTGCTGCTGATCCTGGCGGCGGCCGTCCTCGGTACGGCACCCGGCGCGCCGGCGCGGGCGGGAGCATCCACCGTCGCCGCGTCCACCGTCGACGACGTCGCACAGGCGCTGCGCAAGGGCCCGGTCTACGTCGACCCGGCGGCGTCCGACCAGCTCTCACCGGGCCAGGCCGCCGCCCTGACGAAGAAGATCAAGGACGCCGACAAGCCCGTGCTCGTGGCGGTGCTGCCGCCGACCTCCGCGTTCCCCGCGAAGACCCTGCTGACCACTTTGCGCACCGACACCGGGATCACCGGCGTCTACGCGGTCCGCCTCGGCAACGGGTTCGACGCGGGCGCCGACCCCCAGGTGATGTCCACCCGAGCGGTCCACAACCTCACCGCCGCGGTGAAGACGCCCGGTGCGGACACGGACGCCGCGACGCAGCTGAACGCCTTCGTCGACCGGGCCGTGGAGCAGGCCCGCGGCAGCGCCCCCGCCTCCTGGGACAGCTCGTCCGGGGGCGGCGGGACCTCGTCCGCCGTCGGGCTGATCACGGCCGGCGCGGTCCTGGTGCTGGGTGGCGGCACGGCCTACGCGCTCGTCCGCCGCAACCGGAGGCGCAAGGAGACCGAGGAGCGGGCCGCCCTCGACAAGCTCCGGGTCGTCGTGGACGAGGACATCACCGCGTACGGCGAAACCCTGGACCGGCTCGACTTCCACCCGGCCGAACCGGGCGCCGACGACAACATGCGCGCGGACTACGAGCGGGCCCTCGACTCGTACGAGACCGCGAAGACCCGGATGGACAGGGCCCGGCATCCGTCCGACGTGCGCGGGGTCACCCGGGCCCTGGAGGACGGCCGCTTCTCCCTCGCCGTACTGGAGGCCCGCCGCACCGGTGGCGAACTGCCGGCCCGCCGCCCGCCGTGCTTCTTCGACCCGCGCCACGGCCCCTCGGTCGCCGACGTCCGGTGGTCCCCGTCCGACGGCGCGGCGCGCGAGGTCCCGGTCTGCGCGGCGGACGAGCTCCGGCTGCGCGAGGGCGAGGAGCCGCTGAGCCGCACCGTCGACACCGGCGACGGCCGCCGCCCGTACTGGGAGGCGGGTCCGGCGTACGGTCCCTGGGCGGGCGGCTACTTCGGCGGCGGCCTGCTCCCCGGCCTGCTCGTCGGCACGGTGCTCGGCTCCATGCTGTCGAGTCCCGCGTACGCGGCGGAGTACGGCGGCGGCGACTTCGGCTCCGGCGGGGACTGGAGCGGCGGCGACTTCTCCGGGTCCGACTTCGACCCGTCGGGCTTCGACGGTGGGGGCGGCGGCGGCTTCGGGGGCGGCGGTGGATTCGACGGGGGCGGGTTCTGAGCCGCTGACCAGCGACCTCTCGGGCAGGTGCGATTCATGCTAGACCTGAAGTTATGTCTGGTATCGGCCGATTCCGGGCGCGGCTGCGTCGCTCCGTCCGGCGATCACATCGGCACGATGGAGGACGCTCGGGCCAGGCGGCCCCCGCGCCGTCCGGCCGGGGCCTGACCGATCGGTCCCCGAGCCGCGGACTGCGCTCCCTGCTCGGCGTGCGCACCGTGGCCGGCCAGGTCTTCTGCTTCGTCGTCGGTCTCGTACTGCTGCTCGTCACGGCAGGGGCGGTCGCGCTGGTCGTGCAGGGCCGCCGCGACAGCATGGCCGTGGCCCGCGGCCACACCCTGAGCGTCGCCGAGACCTTCGCCCACTCGCCCGGGATCGTACCGGCGCTGGACAGCAAGGACCCCACCGCGCTGTTGCAGCAGAGCGCCGAGGAGGTCCGCAGACTCACCCATGTCGAGTACGTCGTCGTGGCAGGCCCCCAGGGCACCCGCTACACCCACCCCGATCCCGCACTGATCGGCAAGCACATCGTCGGTCCCTACAAGGAGGCACTGGCGGGGCACGGGTTCACCCGGACCTTCAGCGGAACCCGCGGGCCCTCGGTCAACTCGGTCGTGCCCGTGACCCGGCCCGACGGCTCGGTCGCCGGCCTGGTCTCGGTGGGGGTCTCCGTCGAGTCGGTGAACAGCGTCGCGGACCGCTCCATCCCGCTCAGCGCGGGCGCCGCGGTGGTCGCCCTCGCGCTCACCACGGGCGGCGCGGCGCTGCTGAGCAGACGGCTGCGTCGTCAGACCCATGGGCTCGGACCCGCCGAGATGACCCGGATGTACGAGCACCACGACGCGGTGCTGCACGCGGTCCGCGAGGGCGTCCTCATCGTCGAGGCCGACCGGCTGACCCTGGCCAACGACGAGGCCCGCAGACTCCTCGACCTGCCCCCGGACGCCGAGGGCAGGGCGGTCGCGGACCTCGGGCTGGACCCCGGCACCACCGCACTTTTCGTCTCCGGCCGCACCGTCACGGACGAGGTGCTGCGGGCCGGCAACCGGCTGCTGGCCGTCAGTCTCCGTCCGACCGACACGCACGGCGGCCCGCCCGGCGCCGTGGTGAGCCTGCGGGACACCACCGAACTCCGCGCGGTCACGGGACAGGCGGAATTCGCGACCGAACGACTGCTGCTCCTGTACGAGGCCGGTGCCCGGATCGGCACCACGCTCGATGTGACCCGGACGGCGCAGGAGCTGGCGGACGTGGCGATCCCCGGCTTCGCCGACGCCGCGACGGTCGACCTCGCCGACCCCGTACTGCGCGGGGACGAACCGGTCACACCGGAGGGCGGCACGCTGGAGATGCGCCGCACCGCCGTCGCGGCGGTCCGCCCGAACCATCCGCTGTACCCGGTCGGCCATGCGGTGGGTTTCGTCCCCACCCGGACCCGGGCCATGCGCGTGCACAGCGACGATGCCGATCTGAAGAGCGATTTCACGAAGCTGGGCTGGCGGAACTGGGATCCCGACGTGGCCGAGCGGATCAGGGAGCAGGGGTACCACTCGCTCATGTCGGTGCCGCTGCACGCGCGCGGCGTCGTCCTGGGCATGGCCAACTTCTGGCGCTCGGGCGATTCGGAACCGTTCGACGACGACGACCTGTCCTTCGCGGAGGAACTGGTGGCACGGGCCGCGGTGGGTGTGGACAACGCCCGCCGCTACACGCGGGAGCATGCAATGGCCGTGACGCTGCAGCGCAGTCTGCTGCCCCGCGTCCTGCCCGAGCAGAACGCCCTCGATGTCGCCCACCGCTATCTGCCAGCGTACGAGGGGGTCGGAGGCGACTGGTTCGATGTGATCCCGCTGTCCGGTGCCCGGGTGGCGCTGGTCGTCGGCGACGTGGTCGGGCACGGGCTGCACGCCGCGGCCACCATGGGGCGGCTGCGCACCAGCGTCCACAACTTCTCCTCGCTGGACCCCGCGCCCGACGAACTCCTCGGGCATCTCGACGAGCTGGTGGCCCGGATCGACCGGGACGAAACCGAAGAGGGCGATCTCGAGATCGCCGGAGCCACCTGCCTGTACGCGATCTACGACGCGGTCTCCGGGAACTGCACGGTGGCGCGGGCCGGTCACCCCGGGCCCGTGCTGGTGCTGCCGGACGGCACCGTCGAGTGTCCCGAGGTCCCGACCGGACTTCCCCTCGGCATCGGCGGCATGCCCTTCGAGGCGGCCGAGTTCCACGTACCCGAGGGGAGCCGCCTGGTCCTTTACACGGACGGTCTCGTCGAGCGGCGGGGCCGGGACATCGACGCCGGTCTCGATTTGCTGCGCGGGGCGCTCGCCAGCCGCGACCGGACACCGGAGGAGACCTGCGACGACGTGCTCGACGCACTGCTGAACGATCAGCCGGACGACGACGTCGCCCTGCTCGTGGCCCGCACCCGCACGCTCGATCCGGACCAGGTCGCGCAATGGGCGGTGGCCACCGATCCGGCGGCCGTCGCCGGGGTCCGCAAGAACGTCGCCGAGTGGCTCACCGACCGGGGCCTGGAGGAGGAGGCCTTCGCCACCGAGCTGATCCTGAGCGAACTGGTCACCAACGCGGTCCGCTACGGCACGGCTCCCATCGAGGTCCGCCTGCTCTACGACCGCAACCTGATCTGCGAGGTGTCCGACAGCAGCAGCACCTCACCGCACCTGCGCTACGCGGCGACGACGGACGAGGGCGGCCGGGGCCTGTTCCTCGTCGCCCAGTTCGCCGAACGCTGGGGCACCCGCTACACCGAGACGGGCAAGGTCATCTGGTCGGAGCAGACGGTCGGCGAACCGGAGGAGAACAACCTCTAGGGCAGCCCAGGGCCAGGGCTCCCGGGCGGAGCCCGTATCTCCGCTATTTGCCGTTACGGCAACGAGGCTTGCCGAAATGGCGCTGACTCGCGGACGCTTCGGTGAAAGGGAGGTGCTCCTCATGAGCGACATGACCGGAGGCGACAGCGTGAACGGCGGCAACGAGGCAACCGGGGGCGGCGGCGCGGACCGGCGCCACGACGTGGTGGTGATCGGCGGTGGAGCCGCCGGACTGAGCGGGGCCGTGACCCTGGCCAGGGCGCGTCGTTCGGTCCTGGTGATCGACGCGGGACACCCGCGCAACGCCCCGGCCTCGCACATGCACGGCTACCTGGGACACGACGGCGTCCAGCCCTCGGAGCTGCTGGCCACCGGCCGGGACGAGGTGACCCGTTACGGGGGCGAGGTCGTCCAGGACGCCGTGGTGGCCGCCGAGCGGCTGCCCGACAGCGAGGGATTCCGCGTCGTACGGAAGAGCGGGACCGCGGTCGTGGCGCGCCGGCTCCTGGTGACCACCGGCCTCGTCGACGAACTGCCCGAGGTGCCGGGCGTGGCCGAACGGTGGGGGCGCGAGGTCCTGCACTGCCCGTACTGCCACGGCTGGGAGGTCGCCTCCCGCCCGGTCGGCGTCCTGTCCACCGGGCCGCTGGCCGTGCACCAGGCGCTGATGTGGCGCCAGTGGAGCGAGGACGTCACCCTCTTCCGCCACACCGGGCCCGAGCCCACCGACGAGGAGTACGAGCAGCTGGCAGCCCGTGGCATCGCCGTGGTCGACGGCGAGGTGGTCGCCCTCGACGTGACGGACGACCGGCTCACCGGGGCACGGCTGGCGGGCGGCCGGGTGGTCCTGTGCGAGGCCGTCGTGGTGCAGCCCCGCTTCACCGCCCGCGCGGACTTCCTCGCGGATCTGGGCCTGGTCGCGGCCGAGATGAAGGCGGTGGATCAGGTGATCGGGACGTACGTCGCCGCCGACCCGGTCGGGGCGACGGAGGTGCCCGGCGTCTGGGTGGCCGGCAATGTCGCCGACCCGAAGGGGAAGGTCATCGCTGCCGCTGCCGCCGGGGTGCAGGCCGCCGCGGCGATCAACGCGGACCTGATCGCCGATGACGTGAGCCGCGCGGTCGCCGCCCGCCGGACCTGACCGGGGCACGCCGAGCGCCCGCCTCCCTCCCCGGCGGGGGAGGGGAGGACGGGCGCGCTCGGGTTCAGCCGTGAGGTGTCGGGCGACGGGGTGTCGGGGGCGTCAGGCCTGCGTCGCGGCGGACTTGATCGCGGAGATGTCGAAGTTGAGCTTGACCTTGTCGCTGACCATCACGCCGCCGGTCTCCAGCGCCGCGTTCCAGGTCAGGCCCCAGTCGGAGCGCAGGATGTCCGCGCTGCCCTCGAAGCCGACCCGCTCGTTGCCGTAGACGTCGGTGGCGGAGCCGTTGAACTCCAGGTCGATGGCGAGCGGACGCGTGACGTCCTTGATGGTCAGGTCACCGGTGACGCGGTACTTGTCCCCGCCGAGCTGCTCGGCCTGCGTGGAACGGAACGTCATGAGCGGGAACGTCTCGGCGTCGAAGAAGTCGCCGCTGACCAGGTGGCCGTCGCGGTCGGAGATGCCGGTGTCGACGCTGGCGATCTTGACGTCGATCGAAGCGGTGGAGTTCGCCGGGTCGGAGCCGTCCAGCTTCAGGCTGCCCTCGTGCTCGCCGAAGGCGCCGCGCACATTGGTGACCATGGCGTGGCGCACGGTGAAGCCGATGCTGCTGTGGGCCGGGTCGATCGCGTAGTCACCGGTGAGGGCGGCGAGGGCCGGGTCCACGGCGGGGGCGATGGTGGCGGTGGCGGACGGGGCGTTGTTGTTCTTGCGATTGAACAGAGCCATGGCTCCTCCTCGGGGGACGTGATCGAGCGCGGGGTCGAGCGGTGGTCGAAGCGTTTGTTTAACCTTCAACGAGATTGACTGTAGCGCGATCTAGTTCAATGTTCAACATCAAGGGTGATGCGTGTTGCGAACGAGGCTGCGGGATGCCGTGAGCGAGGTTGCGGGATGTCGCGAACGACACCGCGGGATGTCGCGAACGAAACTGCGAGATGTTGCGAACGGCGGCCGAACGGCAGCCCAATTGCCGCCTGTCATTGCCGCCACCCTCTGGCGGACGCGCGTAGAACTCGGGCAGTATCTCCCTACCCTTACTTGTCATGAGCAGGAGGAGTCCCCCCATGCTGTCCCATATGAGACTGCGCCCCGTCCTGACCGCATTCGCCCTTGTCCTGGGCGTTCTCTTCGCCCCGGGCGTCGGTGTCCTCGGCGGTGGTGCCACCCAGGCCCACGCCGACACCAAGCTCACCCACGCCGACGCCGCCGCCCGGTTCAACTCCTCCGGGGTCACCTGGTCGTCCTCCGGCGGCTGCTCCGACCGCAACGTCGCCACCTGCACCTCGTTCGACCAGCTCAACCTGGCCACCGCCCAGGGCGCCCAGACCCTCAAGAGCGCCACGGGCTGCGCGCTGAACATCACCGGCGGCACCGAGACCGGGCACGCCAGTGGCACGTACTCCCACTGGAACGGCTACAAGCTCGACTTCGCCAAGTCGACCTGCCTCACCAACTACGTCCACAACGTCTTCACCTACATCGGTGTGCGGGGTGACGGCGCCCCCCAGTACAAGGCGGGTTCCGGCAACATCTACGCCGACGAGGGCAACCACTGGGATGTGACGTTCTACAACTGCGGCGGCTGCTGACTTCCGCGCAGCGAGCGTCAGTTCGTGCGGGTGCCCCCTTCGCTGGACGGGGCACCCGCACGGGTGCGTGATCACGTCGGCAACGAGCCGGCGGCGAACACTGCTCGGTCCAGGAAATGAGCCGGATGCCGCTCCTTGGGAAGATGCCTCGCCGCCGGAGACCGCGCGGCTGCCGGTGCACGGCGTACCGGCCATTTCTCCACCCGAGGCAGGTACCCACATGAGACTCACCCGTGCGGCGCTGGCCGTGGCCACAGGCGCCCTGGCCCCGGCCCTGCTGCTCTCCACCCCGTCCTTCGCCGCCGCAGAGGGTTCCTCGCCCGCCACCGCGTCGGCCACACAGGACGACGAGTCCCCCTACGACTCGATGTCGGAGGAGGAACTCCGCATCGCCGTCCTCAAGATCCTGGCCGACCCGAACATCGGCAAGGGCGTCTACCGGGAGGCCCAGAAGGCCCTCGACGGTATGGTCGACGACCTGCGCAACTTCCTGAAGACGGGCCTCCGCCTCGCCCAGGCCGAGGACGACCGCGTAGCCGTCTTCAGGATCCTGGCCGACCCGAACATCAGCGACGCCCTGCGCGCGGCGGCCCAGAAGGCCGTGGACGGCACCCCGGAAGAGCTTCGCTGCTTCATCGAAGTGGGCCAGTACGAGGTGGACGGCCGAACCCCGCCCACCTCGGGCTGACCGGCCGGCCAGGGCCCAGACCCCCGAACTCGCCGTGAGACGTCGCGGGTTGCAGTCGCTCGCGGCAACCCGATCGACCCTAGGCGCGCCGCCTCCTTTGGGCACAGGCGCAGTTCGTACGCTTGCCGCATTCCTGACGATGCATCACATAGATCGATGCATTACGAAGATCGAGCCTTCCTGAGAAACCCGAGCGCCCTGATTGCGGAGCGTGGCGATCTGGCCGCCGGGATTGACTGGCTGTCCGTCAGATCGCCACGCCTCACGGCGCGTTCACCAAAAACCAAGATCTGCTTTCGCAGCAGATCTCTGGGGCATCGCCCCTGCGGAGCAATGTCCGCGGATGGAGCTCGTGGACTTGACCTCACTGGAACGCCGCCTCTGTCAGGCATTCCCTCGCGGTGAACCGATCGGCCTCCGTCAGTCCCAGGACGAGAACTCCGAACAACCTGGCACCTGGGCTCCCGGCAGACCGAGGTGGTCGTGCCATGCTCGGCGGCCGGTGGGGGTCACGGCTAGGGCGCGGGTCGTGCCGATCCGCGTGATCCATCCGGTGGTGAGGGCGTGGGCGCACAGGGCGGCACCCACCGCGCCGGCCAGGTGGGGGCGGCGCTCGGTCCAGTCCAGGCACGCGCGCACCGGCGGGCGGCGCGACCCGCTCGGCACCGTGATACCGACCTCGGCCAGCCAGGCCGCGCCCCTATCGGTCAGCCCTGGCTCGGGCCCCCATTCCAGCAGGCCGCGTTCGACCATCGCGTCGGTGATCGCCAGTGCGACGGCTCCGGCCAGGTGGTCGTAACACAGTCGCGCACGGGCGAGCGCCTGCTGACGGCCGGACGCCGACAGCGAACGCGGTCGGGCGGTCTGCTGCGGGGCCAGTGCGGCGAGGCTCTCGATCAGCTCGATCACCCTGCGGTCGGCCACCCGCAGGTAACGGTGGCGCCCGCGCCGCTCCTCGACGAGGAGTCCGCCGCTGACGAGCAGGTTCAGATGCGATGTCGCGGTCGAGGGTGCGACCCCGGCATGACGTGCGAGCTCGGTCGCCGTCCACGCCCGGCCGTCCAGCAGCGCCAGGCAGAAGGCGGCCCTGGTCCCGTCGGCCAGCAGCCTGGCCACGGCCGCCAGATCCACGCCCACGTCCTGACCTGTGCGCTGAATGTCCATGTCCTCGATTGTCGCCGACCTCACTTCGGCGTCCGTCGAAGCGTCCACGCCCTAGCGTCGCTGGTGCGCAGGGCACGCCGACACGCCCCCGCACCCGCATCCGCGCCAGAGGCCGCGCCGCCTCCGCTCACGCACTGGAGGAACCATGCCCGCGTCCGACACGACCGTCACCGCGTCACCGCCTCCCGAACCCCGGATGGACCTCATGGTCACCGACGCCCCGATGCCCGCGGACATCGCGGTGATCTCCGACGCGTTGGACCGGTTCAACATCGAGAAGACGGGAGTCGACGACCGCAGACCGCTCGCCGTTCTGGTTCGTGATCCCGAGACGCACCAGGTGATCGGCGGACTGACTGGGCGCACCTCGCTCGGTCTGTTCTTCGTCGACCTCTTCTTCCTGCCGTCCGAGCTGCGCGGCAGCGGGCTGGGCGGGGAGATCCTTCGGCAGGCCGAGGACGAGGCCCGTGCCCGCGGCTGCCGCGCGGCCGTGCTCTACACAATCACTTTCCAGGCACCCGACTTCTATCGGAAACAAGGGTGGAAACGCCTGGGAGAGGTCCCCTGCGATCCGCCGGGCACCAGCCGCGTCTTCATGACCAAAGAACTCGCTGCCCGGACCGGCAACAGAGTTCGATCAGGCAACGGGGCGAACGTGCCTGATGCGCCACTGGGCTGAGCCCGCGACAGTTCGGCAAGTTGATCAACGCGTTGCGGCGAGAGGGCCCGCACCGGCGCGCCTCGGTGCGGGCCGGACCCGTCGGCTCAGGCCCCCACGGTCACCGTGAAGCGGCGGGGGTTGCCGTCGTTGGCGGCGCCTGAGACGTCGGGTTCGCCGTCGGGGCGGACGTCGTCGTAGGGGAAGGCGTAGCCGATCGGGGTGTTGGCGTGGACGACGCGGGACCAGTGGTTGGTGGCCGGGTCCCGGTAGTAGTCGGCGGTCGAGGTGCCGTTCGGCTGGTCGGGGTGGGTGAGCATCAGGGAGCGGTTGAAGCCGGAGGCCAGGCGGGCCAGGAGGGCCTTCTTGTCGTCCGGGTCGCCCGGGTTGTTGGCGAACGGGCCGTGGTTGCAGGTGAAGACGTCCTTGGAGACGGGCTTGGTGAAGGTGTGGCCCCCCTCGAAGGTCAGGAGGTCGCCGTTCACCCGGCCGGTGCGTACTCCCCGGCCGCCCTGGAGGTCGATGCGCAGGTCGGTGGAGCGGTACTTCTCCCAGACCCGGTCGATGTAGGAAGTGAACACGTCCCGGAACGGCATCTCGTCCGGGCGGTCGAAGAACGGTGCCATCAGGTTCTGCGGTGAGATCACCCGCAGTACGTTGCCGTCCGCGCCGCGGATCACCAGCTTGTCCCACGGCTGGCCGTCGGCGGCGGCCTGGGCGGTGAGGCCGTCCGCGATGCGCTGCACCGCGCCGTCCGGGAGCGGCGCAACGGTGTGCGTCGCGTCGCCGGTCAGGGTCAGGCCGATCGGTAGCGCGGTGACCAGGTCGACGTAGCTGATGTTCGCGTACAGCTGTTGCGGATTGAAGGTGAACTCGCAGAAGGACCAGGTGCGGCCGTAGTTGGCGTCGGTGGACGTCGCGAACGCCGGCTCGACCAGGGCGGGGCCCGGGTTGAGATAGAACGTGAGCGTGTCATCGCGTACGAAGTAGACGCGGGCGCCGTACATCTGGGGCAGCGTCAGGACCACCGGAGCCCCGCCCGCCGGGTTCAGGGGGATGGCGCAGTCGACCGGTAGTGGGGTCTGTGGTGCGGCGGGGGAGTCGGGGTGGTAGACGCTGCCGTCGGCCCGCAGCAGCACCCAGCGGTCGGTGCCCTGTTCGTGGCCGGTGACATAGGCGTTGACCCGGCCGGGCAACGAGCGGTTCTCCAGGGCGAGTTCGCAGGTTGCGGGGGCGGCGGAGGCGCTCGGGCTGAGGGCGCTGCCCCAGGCCGGGTAGGTGAGGGCGGTCGCGGTGGCGGCGGCGCCGCCCGTCAGGAACAGTCTGCGCGAAATCACGAGAGGACTCCCGAGGTGTGTGGGGGGCCACGGACGGGGTGATCGTGCGGGGAGTGAAGTCGACGGGGCGTCCGTGGTGCGAACCACTCTCGTGACGGTCGCAGGGGGGAGTCAAGACTTGTGGCTGAGAGCGCTCTCAAAAATGGGAAGTCTTCACAACTCGATACATCGAAAGAGGGGTTGCGGCCCGGTGCGCCGGGCCGCAGTACCGTCAGACCGTGGCGTCCAGGAACGCGGTCCAGGCGGCGGGAGGAACGGTGAGGACGGGGCCGTCGGTGACCTTGGAGTCGCGGATGTGGACGGCGGCAGGGTGGGTGGCGACCTCGACGCAGTCACCGCCCTGGCTGCCGCTGTAGCTCGACTTCCGCCAGTCGTAGGCGACTTCGACGCAGTTGCCGCCCTGGTCGCTGCTGTAGCTGGACTTGAACCAGGCGAGGGCGGCGGTACGGGGGGCCGGGTGTGCTGCGCGGGTCATGTCTCTCCAAGCAGTTCGTCCAGTAGGCGCGCGCTCTTCTCGACGGAAAGCGCCTGCGAACGCAGCATCCCACATTTCTGCTGGAGCACACTGACGTCATCTGGGTCCTCGTGGAGGTAGCTCGTCAGCTGCCCCTCCACGTAGACGAGGTGGTCGTGGTCGGGGGTCTCCAGTAGCACCATCGGCCCCGCCAGCCCGGCATGCTTCGGGAGTTCCATCGGCACGATCTGGAGTCCCAGGAACGGGAGTTCCATGCACCGGAGCAGGTGGCGGATCTGCTCCCGCATCATGGCGGGATCGCCGATCTTGCTGCGCAGAACGCTCTCCTCCAGCAGGAAGTGGAGCATGGGGCGGGGTTTGCGGTTGAGGAGCTTCTGCCGATCGATTCGGCCTGCTACCCACTCCTCCTGCTCGTCCTCCTCCAGGGGCGGGTACAGGCAGGAGAAGATGAACCGGGCGTACTCCTCGGTCTGGAGCAGTCCCGGCACCACCTGGTTCTCGTACGAGAGCAGGGTCAGTGCCTCCTGCTCGTAGTCGATGAAGTCCTGGACGAACGCCGGGAACCGCTCCTTCTTCGGTACCTTCTCCACCGCAACTTGCAACGCCCCCTTCGTGTCCAGCAGTTCATCCAGCAGGACCGCGAAGTCCCACTGCAGCGCTCTACGGCCCTGCTCGATCGACGCGATCGTGTCCTCGCCCACGGAGCACCGCTCGGCCAGGGCCGCCTGTGTCATTCGGGCCGCCTTGCGGAACGTCGCCAACTGGGCGCCGATCAGGTGCCAGGACGTGATCCGCTTGCTCTTCTTCTTTGCCGGTTGCATGAACTGCCTCTCCCCGTCACGAACCCCGGATGACCCGTCAGGAGTCGTACATCGCCGTTGTACGACCCGACGCGCTGCTCAACCGTAGTGACTTTGTGTGACGTTGGACGCGTGAACGAGACAACTCAACTCCCCCACTTCCGCGAGGTGTTCCACCGCAGGGAACGCCGGTCCGTCCCGCTCGCACGACAGTTCGCGCGCGAGGCTCTCGTCGACTGGGCGTGCGAGGCCCGCGCCGACGACGTGTTGCTCTGCGTGAGCGAGCTCGTCACCAACGCCGTGCTGCACGGCGTTCCGTCCGGTCGTGGCTTCCGGCTCCACCTCTACCTGGAGCCGGCCGACCGCACCCTGCGCATCGAGGTCCACGACAGCGGTGACGGGGAGGTCCGTGTCGCCGATTCGTGGGCGGCCTCCGATGAGGAAGGGGGCCGTGGGCTGCGGCTGGTGGCGGCGCTCGCCGACAAGTGGGGGGTGGGGGAGCGGAACCCGGGCAAGGTGGTGTGGTGCGAGTTCGAGGTGTCGGCGGGGGTGGGGCGCGGCACGTGGACGAGATAGCCCCGGGGGCCGAGATACAAGATCGGCAGGGTCTACCGGTTCCGGCAGCGCGTGGGCTATCCCTGGAACGGCGGCCCCGAACGAGGGTCGTTTCCGTGGACGTGGAAGGAACCCTGCCGTGGACGACTGGTACGTGGACGACCGATGCACCAACTGCGACGTGGCCCGACAGTTCGCACCCGAGCTGATCGGAGAGGAGGAAGGAACGTCGCGGATCCTGCGGCAGCCGAGCGACGAGGCGGAGAACCGGCGCTTACACGCCGCCGTCTTCGCCTGCCACACCCGCTCGATCCGGCCCGCGTCCGGACAGCCGGACCCCTCGCTCGACCCGTTCCCGATGGCGCTGGACGACGGCGTACTGGTCTGCGGGCACAACTCCCGGCACACCGCCGGCGCCAACTCCTACCTCCTGCGGCGCCCGTCCGGCACGGTCATGATGATCGACACCCCGCGCTGGAGCCCCCGACTGGCCGAGCGGTACGTGGCGACGACCGGGCCCGTCACCGATGTGCTGCTCACCCATCGCGATCACGTCGCGCACGGGCGCCGATACGCCGACCACTTCGGCGCCCGGCTGTGGATCCACGAAGGGGACCTCGACGCGGCACCGGACGCGGACCGGGTGATCCGGGGGCTCGACCCGGTGGAGATCGGCGAGGGCGTCACCGCCCATCCGCTGCCCGGCCACACGCGGGGCAGCGTGCTCTATCTCGCGGACGGCCGGTACTGCTTCAGCGGCGACAGCTTCTACTGGTCGCGTACGACCGATGATCTCGAAGTCGCGGAGAGCGTGACCTGGTACTCCATCGAGGAGTTGGCCGCCTCCCTGGCGCGGACGGCGGGGCAGCTGCGGTTCGAGTGGGTGCTGCCCGGCCACGGCGACCGGCAGCGCCGGGACGCCGACGAGATGTCCCGGCGGCTGCACGCGCTGGCGGAACGCACGGCGCTGCTGCGGCCCCGGCCGATCGACTTCACGGCCCTGCGCTGGTGAGCGGGGGCCGTCACGCATCGGCCGCCGGGTGCGCCGCTCGGTGGCTCTTGCGGTAGGCACGCGGTGTGGTGCCCGTCAGCCGGGAGAAGTGGTGGCGCAGGCCGGCCGGGGAGGCGAAGCCGCACCGGGCCGCCACCCGCTCCACCCCCTCGTCGGTGTCCTCCAGCAGTTCGCGGGCCCGCTCCAGCCTCCGGCGCAGCAGGTACTGGGGCGGGGTGGTGCCGGTCTGTGCGTGGAAGCGGCGGTTGAGGCTGCTGACGCTGATCCCCGCGTGCGCGGCGAGGTCCGCCGGGGTCAGCGGGAGGTGCAGGCGGGCCTCCAGCCAGCGCAGCGTCGGTTCGATGCCCGCGCTCTCCGTGAGTTCGCGGTCGATGGTCTCCTGGACGCGGTCGCCGTGGGGCAGGAGCGGGGTGAGGAGTTCCCGGGACGTCTCACCGGCCACCCGCTCGCCGTGGTCCTGGGCCAGCAGGCGCAGGCAGACATCCATGCTGCCGAAGATCCCGGCCGAGGTGAGGAACCGGCCGTCGGTCACGACCGTGCCGACCGGGTCGACCTCGATACGGGGGTGGCGGCGGGCCAGCTCCTCGGTGTGGCGCCAGCCGGTCGTGGCGCGGCGGGCGTCGAGGAGGCCGGTGGCCGCGAGGGCGAAGACCCCCGTGCCGATCGCGCCGATGCGGCAGCCGCGCGCGGCTGCGGCCCGGAGCGCCGCGAGCACCTCGGGCGTGGGCTCGTCGCGGGGGCCGTCGCCGTCCTGGCCGGGGATCAGGACGATGTCCGCGTCGGCGAGGCCGTCGAGCCCCCACGGGACGGAGATCCGGAGCGGGGCGGGTGCGCCCGTGGTGGTGAGGTTGGGGGCGGCGCAGAGGCGTACCTCGTAGTCGGCGCCGGGGTGGCCGGTCGTCGCTGTCCCGAAGACCAGCCCGGGGGTGGTCAGCTGGTGTCCGGGGAGCCTGTCGGGCACAAGAACGGCGATTACGGACATGTTCAGAATCTATCCGAGGGCAAAGGGGACGGGCGGCTGCGGTGATCGGGGCGCACCCGGGCGGGCGGGCCGACGGACTGTCCGCCCGGGTGCGTGTCGTGTCAGCGGTGCGCGTGGATGGTCCTGTCGATCCACTTGGCGTACGCGGCAACGTTGGTGTACATCCCGGGGCCGGTGCCGCAGGTCGGGTCGGTGTCGCCGTCGCCCGACGTGGCGCCGACCAGCTCCCAGCGTCCGTCCCGGCCGTGCTGGATCTGCGGGCCGCCGGAGTCGCCGAAGCAGGCCATGGCGCCGGGCGTCTTGCTGATCGTGCAGATCCGGGTCTTGTCGGCGCGGCCGGGCGAGCACTCGTTCACGGCGCCGATGCGGGTGTCCAACTGCTTGAGCTTGTCCGGGAACACCGCCTTGGAGAGGTCGTCCGTGTCGAGGACGGTGCCGAAGCCGAGCAGGCGCGTCGGGGTGCCGGGTCGGCCCACCGACTTGGCGATGCGGATGGGCTTCTCCGAGACCGGGCGGTCCAGCTCGACGAGCGCGATGTCGTTCCTGCTGGGGTTGGACTCGACGTCGTAGGCGGGGTGGGTGACGGTCCGCTTGATGTGGCGCACGGTGCCGCCGGACTCGCGGTCGTCGGAACCGATGCGGACGATGCCGTCCAATGTCTTCGGGTTGACGCAGTGGGCCGCCGTCACCAGCCAACGCGAGTTGATCAGCGATGCGCCGCACTGGGCGTGCACCTCGCCCGCCCACTGCGGGAGCGTGGCCATGAACGGGTAACGCTGCGTGGCCTCCTGCCCGTTGACGATGGCGTTGGCGCTGCCGGACATGGCCGTGACGCAGGCCGTCGCGGCCAGGGCGACGGCGGCGAACCGTCCCGCACGGCGCGAGCGGGACTTACGGGACCGGGACGGGGCGGCGGACGTCGAACTGCGTGTGAACACGGGTGATTCCTTCGTTCCGATGCGCGTCATGCGCGTGGTGGACGTGCGAACCGGCTGCCGGGCGTCGTCTCGCTTCCGGTGCCGCGCAACACCCATCCTGCGTACCGGGCCCGTCCGGAAAAAGCGGCCCTGATGTCACCCTCGGCTAAATTCTGGACATGCCAGTGATCGCCGTCCTCGCACTCGACGGGGTGCCGGGCCATGAACTCACCGGGCCCGGAATGTGCTTCGGCACCGCCGCCCGGCAGCACCCGCATGTCGCGTACGAGCTGCGGTACTGCACCGCCCCGGGCTTTCGCGGGACCGGCTCCCCGGCGCCCTTCGTCATCGACACGCCCTGGGGGCTGGAAGGGCTGGCGGACGCCGACACCGTACTGCTGCCCGGCCACGCCGGTTTCCGCGACGAGCCGGAACCCGGGGTCGCCGACGCCCTGCGGGCCGCCGCGGACCGGGGAGCCCGCATCGGCGCGTTCGGCACCGGGACGTTCGCCCTCGCCGCCACCGGGCTCCTCGACGGGCGCCGGGCGGCCACCGGGCGACAGTACGCGGCGGAGCTGGCGCGGCGCCATCCCCTGATCGACGTCGACCCGGAGGGGGCCGTCGTGGACGCGGACCCCTTCCACAGCGCGGCCGGAGTGCTGGGCGGCCTCGATCTCTGCCTGCACCTGATCACCCTGGACCACGGCGTGCCGGTCGCCATCGAGACGGAGCGGCAGGTCTTCATGCAGCTCCACGCACCCGCCGGCGCCGATGCCGAGGAGGCCCCGCCCGCCGCGTCCCGCCTCCGGGCCGGCCCGCACTCCCTCGGGCCCACGATCCGGTGGATGGAGGCCCACCTCGACCACCCGCTGACGCTGAACGACATCGCCGACCACGCGGGGCTCACCGTCCGCGGCCTGAACCGGCGCTTCCAGGCGGAGACCGGGCTCTCCCCGCTCCAGTACCTGCTGCGCGCCCGCGTCCAGGCGGCGCAGCGGCTGCTGGAGCGCGGGGACGAGCCGGTGGAGCGCATCGCCGCGCGCACCGGCTTCGGCACACCCGCCAACCTGCGCCACCACTTCCAGCACCACACAGGCACCGGGCCGCGCGTCTACCGCACCGCGTTCCGGTCCCTGGTGGCCACCCTGACCTGGGCGGAAGGCAAGAACACCGAAGCGGCGGAACCCGAGGGGCCGGGCGGCGCCGACGAGCACCGTACCTGAACTCGCGTCCCCGGCAGGACACATACCGTCCACTTGGACTTACGCAAAGCGGTTGTTGGACTGGAGGGCTCCCAGGGGCCGCACGTCGTTGACGCTGTCCAGTCACGGGGACTACTCAGAGCACATGTCGCGAAGATTCACTTCGGCGGGCGCTGTCGCCGCCGCCTCAGCCGCCGTCCTGGCGCTGGTGGGGACCGCGCTCCCCGCCACCGCCGCCTCCGCTCCCTCACCCGCCGCAGTCGAGCCGGCCGTGCCCGCGGGCGCCACCGTCATCGGATCCGCGCAGCTCTCGGTCGCCGTCGCCGACGACTTCCCACGCGTCCTGGCGTACACCGACAGGGCCAGTGGCAGTCAGCTGTTCGGCAGCACCCAGCCGGTCACCGCCGTGACCCTCAACGGCACCGCGCACCCGGTGAAGCTCAAGGGCGCCCCCGTGGTCACCGCCTCGGCCGCCCGCTACACGCTGGTCTTCACCGACCTGCCCGGCATCGAGATCGACGCCTCGCTCTCTGTCTCCGGACGCGCCACCACCTTCAAGGTGACGGCCGTCCGCGACACCGAGGCGTTCCGCGTCGGCACCATCGACATCCCCGGCCACGACCTGGTCTCCGTCGGCTCCACGGACACCGGCGGGGCCACCGCCTTCACCCGGCTGGACAACGACTCGACGAAGACCGCCGACGTCTTCTCGAAGGTCACCGCGGACACCGCCGCCGACAAGGCGCCGGTGGGTGCCTCGTACGCGATCGTCAACACGGGCTCGCTCGCCGCGGCCGTGGAGTCCAACTCCTCGTACGACAAGCCGTCCGGCGCCACCGGTGGCGACGACGCCCGGTTCTGGCACCAGGCCCGCAAGGCCGACGACGGCAGCGTCCGGGTCGGCGTCTGGTCCGGCCAGTGGACCTACCGCGGGGACGGGGCGCCGAAGCCGGAGAGCGGGGACAACCTGCCCTGGGCGAAGGTCGTCGTCACCCCCGACGCCAACAGTGACAAGGCGGTCGACTGGCAGGACGGCGCCGTCGCGTTCCGCTCCATCGGCGTCCGGGCGCCCGGCAGCAAGGACACCCCGGACCGGGTCGTCACCCACATCCCGTTCAACTTCGCCAGCCAGGTCACCCACCCCTTCCTGCGCACGCTGGACGACGTCAAGCGGATCTCGCTCGCCACCGACGGTCTCGGGCAGATGGCGCTCCTCAAGGGGTACGCCGCCGAGGGCCACGACTCCGCCCACCCCGACTACGGCGGCAACTACAACAAGCGCGCCGGCGGGCTGAAGGACCTCAACGAGCTCCTGAAGGACGGCAAGAAGTGGGGCGCCACCTTCGGCGTCCACGTCAACGCCACCGAGGCGTACCCGGATGCCAAGGCCTTCGACGAGAAGCTCGTCGACAAGACCAAGCCCGGCTGGAACTGGCTCGGCCAGAGCTACTACATCGACCAGCGCCGCGACATCAACAGCGGTGACCTGGCCAAGCGCTTCCAGCAGTTGCGCGACGAGACGGACCCCAACCTCAGCCTGCTCTACATCGACGTCTACTACACGCACGGCTGGATCGCGGACAAGACCTTGCAGTCCGTGCAGAAGCAGGGCTGGAACGTCGGCACCGAATGGGCCGACAAATTCGAGCGCGGCTCGCTCTGGTCGCACTGGGCCAATGACCTCGACTACGGCGGCGCCACCAACAAGGGCCTCAACTCGAAGATCATCCGGTTCATCCGCAACGGCGAGAAGGACGTCTGGAACAACGACCCGGTCCTCGGGCAGAGTGCCATCGAGGAGTTCGAGGGCTGGACCAACGAGACCGACTGGAACGCCTTCTACGACAACATCTGGCAGCGCAACCTGCCCGCCAAGTACCTCCAGCAGCAGCAGATCACCCGCTGGGACGGCAACGACATCAGCCTCACCGGCGGTGTCCGGGGCACGGTCGAGGACGGCAGGCGGACCTTCTACGACCACGGCCGCAAGGTCCTGAGCGGCACCGACTACCTGCTGCCGTGGGACGGCGGGAAGAAGCTCTACCACTACAGCAAGTCCGGCGGCACGAGCAGCTGGGCGGTGCCGTCGAACGGCACGTACACCGTCTACGAGCTGACCGACAACGGGCGGGTCAAGGCCGGCACGGTCAAGCCGTCCGGCGGGAAGATCACGCTGACCGCCAAGGCCGGTCAGCCGTACGTCCTGTACCCGCATCAGGCGCCGAAGGCCGCCGACCCCACGTGGGGCGAGGGCACCCCGGTCGACGACCCGGGCTTCAACGACAAGGGGCTGACTGCCTGGTCGAAGACCGGAACCGTCGCCCGGGAGACCGACGCCAACGGCCTCAACAGCGCCCAGCTCTCCGGCAGCGCCACCGCGGTACTCTCGCAGCGCATCGACGGCCTCGCCCCCGGCAAGCGCTACACCGCGTCCGCGCTCATCGAGGTCCAGCCCGGGAAGACCCGGCAGACCACGCTCTCGGTCGGCGGCAGGTCCGTCGCCGTGGACCGCTCCACCGCCAAGGACCAGGTCGCCGCGTCCGAGCGGCACGATACGTACTTCCAGCGGGCCAAGGTGAACTTCACCGCCCCCGCGAACGGCCGCACCACCCTGCGCATCGAGGCGGCCAAGGGCAGCGCCGCAAGCGTGCGGGCCGATGACGTACGCATCGTCGCCAATGCCCCGAAGACCAAGGAGAACACCCTCTCCTACGAGGACTTCGAGGCCGTGGACCAGGGCTGGGGCCCCTTCCTCAAGGGCGACGCGGGCGGCTCCACCGACCCCCGCACCGTCATCTCCCAGCTGCACGCCCCGTACACCCAGGCAGGCTGGAACGGAAAGCTGATCGACGACGTGATCAGCGGCAAGGAGTCCCTCAAGTCCCACGAGGAGAACGCCGGACTCGTCTACCGCACCGCCCCCTGGACCGTGCCGATGACGGACGGGCACCGCTACAAGGTCGAGTACGACTACCAGTCCAGCCACGCGGGCGCCTACGAGTGGGTCGACGGCTACGACCGGATCACCGCCGACGGGAAGCCCGACTCGGTCGAGACCCGGACCACCGCCATCGGACAGCAGCGCACCACCGGCCACTTCGCCGAGACCGTCACCGCGGGCTGCGGCGACACCTGGACCGGACTGCGCAAGCGCGACGACGCCCCCGAGGGCGCCGACTTCGTCCTCGACTCCTTCACCGTGACCGACCTCGGCCAGGCCCCCGCCTCCGAACAGGCCGCCTGCGGCACCCTCGGCGTCGAGCCGGCCGCCGAGACCCTGGAGCCGGGCACGGCCAACACCGTCAAGGCCTCGTTCACCAACTACGAGGCGACGGCGGCGACCGGCGTCGCCCTGAGCCTGTCCGTACCCGAGGGCTGGCAGGCGGAGCCCGCGGGCGCCGTCACCTTCGACTCCGTCGCGGCGGGCGCCAAGGTCACCGGAAGCTGGCAGGTCACCCCGCCGGTCGACGCGAAGTACCAGGCGTACAGCCTGAGTTCCGAGGCGAAGTACACCGTCGGCGGCGCACAGCGCACGCTCGGCGCGCAGACCTCCGTACGGACCCTGCCGCCGCCGCCCACCACCGACAGCTGGGCCAGCGACCTGGACTGGACGGCCTCCGAGAACGGCTGGGGCCCGGTGGAGAAGGACCTCTCCAACGGTGAGACCGGCACCGGCGACGGCTCCCCGCTGACCATCGGTGGCACCGTCTACACCAAGGGCCTCGGCAGCCACGCACCGGCGAAGGTCCGCTACTACCTGGGCGGGAAGTGCACCTCGTTCACCGCCCAGGTCGGTGTGGACGACGTGCAGAAGAGCGCCGGCAGCGTGCAGTTCTCCGTCACGGCCGACGGCACCGAGAAGGTGAAGTCGCCCGTGCTGAAGGCGGCCGACAGCGCCTGGTCGCTGACGGCGGACGTCACCGGCGCCAAGTACGTCGAACTGGTCGTCGGCGACGGCGGCGACGGCAACGGCAACGACCACGCGGACTGGGGCGACGCGCGCTTCCACTGCGGCGGCTGAACCCGCGCGATGCGGGGCGGGCGCACCTGGAGCCTCTCGTTTGGATCGTGCAAACGAAAGACCCTCGTCGGTGCGCCCGTCCCGCATCACGCATGCGGTGGCGGCCCTCCCCGTCGCGTGACATCCGGTGGACACCGGGTGACCGGAGTATGTCCAGGGGCTGGGAGCGGCGCCCGTCACGCGCGTATTCTCTTGCGGCATGGGGGAGTTGAAGGCGGACTGGCGGGTACGGCTGCGGAGGGGCGACGCGGACGGGCCCGTCTGCGGGGCCGGTGTGCTGCTCACCCAGGACCGGGTGCTCACCTGCGCGCACGTGGTGGGGGAGCCGGACGCCCGGATCCGGGTGGAATTCGCCGAGAACCCCGCCATCGCCCCGGTCGGGGCACACGTGGCCGAGGACGGCTGGCTGCCCGGTCTCGGCGCGACCCGCGAGGACATCGCCGTACTCGCCCTGGAGAGCCCACGCCCGCACGCCACCCCCGCGACACTCGAACGGAGCCTGGAGCGCGGCGACGAGGTGTGGATCGGCGGGTACGCGCGGTCCTTCGCCGACGGGATGTGGCTGACCGGGCGGATCAGCGGAGCGCACGGCGCGTGGATCCAGCTCGACGCCGTGCGCAACGAGCAGGTGGTGAAACCGGGGTTCAGCGGGGCCGCGGTCCAGGTGCGCGGCGGACCGTCCGGATCGCCCGAGCGGGTCGTCGGGATGGTCGTCAGCTGGCGCGGCGATCTCGATCTGGCGCTGCCCGCCGATAACGATCTGGCGTTCTCGTACATGATCCCGGTCGACCGCATCGCCGAACTCGTGCCGCTGGTAGCGGAGTTGAGCGGGCCGGACGGCTGGGACCGCGGGCTGGACCGGCGGCTGCGGAGGTGGTTCGCCGGGGGCGACGAGCCCGCGGTGCGCTTCAGCGTCGTACCGCACGGCGGCGGGCGCGACCGCACCCTCAGCCACCATCTGCACCGCGCCCATCTCGTCTACCGGGGCGGACGCACCACCCCCGAGCACTTCGTCGACGAGCTGGTGACCAGGCTCCGGCCGCCCCGCCACCAGGCCCAGGCATACCGCGACTGGCTGCTCACGGGCGGCACCGCACCCGGGCGGCCGGCGGACGGGGAACCCGGGAGCGCGGGGCCCGGCCTCGCCGTGATCGGACTCGACGAGGACCGGCAGCCGCTCCGCCTGGTGGCCCTGCTCGCACGGGTGCGGGAGCTCGGCTTCCGGGTGCTCGTCATCGTGCGCGACAGCGGCGGTGACGAGACGACCGAGGTGGCGCGGCACCTGCTGTTACCCGCCCTCGACGAGCGGGCCGCCGAACTGGTCAAGCGCGTCGAGGACATCGAGACGGAGTGGGCCGGACTGAACGGCCTGGTGGAGTCGGCCTCCCTGAGCCCCCTGCCGCGCACCGACGCGGCCCGCCGCCGGCAGCAGCTGGCACGACTGCGTACCGTCGGCGACCCGTACGCGCGGCTCACCGCCCTGCGCGCGCTGCTGCGCGAACTCCGGGCGGATCTGGCGAGGCGCGGCCCGGCGGGCGTACCCGGACCGCGTGGCGACCAGGGCAGGGCCGGCCGCCGATGAGGATTCCCTGCCCGCACCGCCGGTTCACCGGAGCCCCCTGCGAGGGCGCCGTGCAGCCCACCGGCCACTGCGACACCTGCGGCCGGTCCGAGGACGGCCCGGGACTCCCGCCGCTGCCCACCGCCCCCGACAAGTGCGGGCCCAGGGCGCTGCTGGAACTGCCCCGGCTCCGCCCGAGCACCCCCGCACAGCGGCTGAGCGCCGCCGTGACACAGGCGCACGTCAGGATGAGCTGCTCCGCCAAGTCCTGCGCCACGTACTTCGTCGCCCCGTACACCGCCGCCCCACCGCCCGACGAGGGCCACTGCCCCAGGTGCGGCGCCCCGTACTCCTACCGCCCCGAACTCGACCGGGACGGGCCGCTGCTCCAGGACCAGTACCAGATCCTCGGCCCCATCGCCCACGGCGGCCAGGGCTGGGTCTACCTCGCCCGCGACACCCACCTGGAAGACCTCGTCGCCGTGAAGGGGATGCTGAACCGGTACGCGGAACGGGGCGCCGCCCAAGCCGCCGAGGAACGCCGCAGCCTCGTCGCCATCCGGCACGAACGCATCGTCCAGATTCGGGACTTCGTCAGCACCAGCAGCGCGGACGGCACGGTCTCCGGCGGCTACATCGTGATGCAGGACGTCGGCGACCGCACGCTCTCCGCCGTCGTCGAATCGACCCGGCAGGGCAATTTCGTCCTCGACATCGAACACGTCATCACCTACGGCTGCCAGATCCTCGAAGCCCTCGCCCATCTGCACGGCATGGGATTCCTGTACGGGGACATGAAGCCGTCCAACGTCGTCCACCAGCACGACGGCATCAAGGTCATCGACCTCGGCGGGGTGCGGGGCAGCCGGTCCGCCGGGCCGCCGCCCGTCATCACCCCCAAGTACGCCGCGCCCGAGACGGTCAGGGGCAGTCCGCTGACCATCGCCCACGACATCCACACGGTCGGGGTGACACTGGCCGAACTGGCGGGCTGGGCGGTCGGCGACGATGTACCCGGCCTCGGCATCAGCTCGTTCCGCCTGGTGGTGGAGCGGGCGACCGACCGGGACCCGGAACGCCGGTTCGCCGACGCCGAGGAGATGGCCGGCCAGTTGCGCGGAGTGCTGCGCGAGATCCGGGCGCTGCGCGGAAAAGGGGACCGGACCGAACCGTCCGCCTACTTCACCCCGTCCACCGAACTGCTCGGCGCCGGACTGGGCTCCGTACCCGACTACGCGCACTGGCTGGGCCGTACCCCGCACCGCCGCGACGAGACGCGCGAGGCACCCGCCCTGGACTCCGGGCTCCCCACCCCCACCGAGATCGCCCGGCGGCTGCCGGTGCCCAGGCCCTACCCGGGGGACCCGGAGGCCGCCCGGTTCCTGGTGAGCAGCTACGACCCCGGCCGGCTGCTGGCCCAGCCCGCCGAGGGGGAGCGGTCGGTGGAGATCTGCCTGCACAACGCCCGGCTGCTGCTCGGCCAGGAGGGCGGCGACGCGCTGACCCGGGCACGCGAACAGGTGGAGGCGGCGAACGCCATCCCCGGCCCCGGACCGGTGCGCCAGTGGCGGCTGAGCTGGCACTGGGGACTCGTCGCGCTGCGCAGCGCGGAGGTCCTGGACGACCGGCGGCAGCTGCTGGAGGCCGCCCTGGAGCACTTCGCCGCCGTCCACCGGGCGCTGCCCGGCGAGTACGCCGCGAAGCTGGCCCTGGCCTACGTCACGGAACAGCTCGGCCCGGACCGCCCGGCCGGTGCGATCCCGTCGGCGTACGAACTCTTCCGGGCCGTGCACGCCCGCAACCCCTCCCACGTCGGTGCCGCGCTGGGTCTGGCCAGGCTGGCCCTGGCGCGCGGCGACCGGGACGCGGCGGTCGAGGTCCTGGACCTGGTGCCGGACGAGTCGCGGGACCACACCGTCGCCCGGATCGCCGCGCTGCGCATCCGGGCGGCCCGGCTCGCGGCGGGCGACCGGCCGCTGCCCGGGAAGCGGCGGATCGACGCCGTGCTCGCCGCGGTCCCGCTGCGCGAGGGCGGCCCGGGACCGCATCCGGCGTCCGTGGTGACGGGCGACGAAGCGGCCCGGCTGCTGCGCACCGAACTGTACGAGTGGAAGCTCGACGCCGTCCGGGCCGAGGCCCGCGGCCCGCGGTACGACGGCAGCTGGTGGCGGCGCGGACTGCCACCGGCACCGGTGCCCGGGGAACCGGCCGTACGGGAGGAACTGGCGCGGTGCTACCGCTGGATGGCCCGCCAGTGCAAGGACACCGCCGACCACGAGAAGCTCATCGACCTCTCGCACGCCGTCCGCCCGCAGACCCGTTTCTGGTTCCCACCCCGACGCCGTACCCCCGGAGGCAGCTGAATGGGCCGCACCGCCGCGTTGTCCGGCCTCGGAATCGGCCTGTCCGTCCAGGTCGCGAAGAAGCACCGGCCGGACCAGGACGCCCGGATCGACGCCCATGTGAGGGTCCGGGCAGTCGCCGTCGGGCCGCGCGACCGGATTCCCGCCGTCGACATCGCCCTGGTCATCGCGGTGGACGTGGCCGCCGGGCGGCGTGACGCGGCCGTCGCGGCGCTGACCGAGGCGGTGGGCGCCCTGCCCGACGGAATCTCCTACACCGTGCTGGGCGGCGGGGCCTCGCAGTGCTACCCGCTGAGCGGCCGGTGGGCGCTCGCCGATCCCGACGACCGGCGCCACGCCGCCTTCAGCGTCGGACGGATCGCCGCCGCCGACGAGGGGCAGCAGCCGGCCGGATATACCGGCTGGCTGGCCAGGGCCCGTGAACTCTTCGCCGAACGCGCCCTTCCCGTACGGCACCTGCTGCTCGTCACCGACGGCGGCAGCCGGGCCGAGGAGGAGGGCGACGCCGCACGCCCGGACAGTGCGCTGAGCATCGAACTCGCCTGTTGCGAGGGAGAGTTCACCGCCGATGTCATCGCTCCGGGAGCGGGCTGGGACCCGGCTCCGCTGATCGCCGTCGCGGAACGGCTGCACGGCGCCGCGGTCTCCTCGCCCGACGCCTTCGCCCCCGCCGTCGCCACGGCCCTGGGCAGGCTGCGCCGGGTCCGCAGCCCCGAGCTCCCCATCGAGGTGTCCGTGCGCCCGGCGGTGCGGGAAGTGACGCTCACCGAGACCGCCCCGCACCAGCAGCGGCTGGAGCCGGACCCGGTCCGGGACGATCCGCGTCGGCTGGAGTTCCGCACCCACCAGTGGGAACCGGAGTCCCGCGACTACCTCCTCACCCTCCGGGTCGACGCGAGCAACGACCCGCTGGGAGTGCCCCTCCAGCTCGCCGCGGTCACCGTCGGCGGCGCCACCGAAGCGGTGGTGGTCCGCTGGCTGCCGTCGGGAACGGCCGCGGCCACCGCGCGCATCTCCGGCGCCGCCGACCGCAACATCCACACCATGAACGTCTCCACGCAGATGCGGACCGCCCTCAACCACGGGTACGCCGCCCTCGACCTGGAGAGCCGCGAGCGGGCCGAGGCGCAGCTCGGACTCGCCGTCCGGCTCGCCACCGAGATCGCCGCCGACTGGGCCCTGGCCGAGGTCCGCAAGGTCGCCCGCATCGTGGACGGCCCCCGGGGGGTCGTCCGGGTCGGGCCGACCGTCGACCCGGGCGCCGTCCGCCAGGGGATGCTGAGCATCACCTCCGGACACCCCGTGGAGCTGCCCGCGACGACCCGGGACGGACCGGCGGTCCCCTGCCCGCACTGCGACCATCCGGCCGGACCCGCGGCCGTGTTCTGCATCGACTGCGGGAGGCCGCTGTGAGGATCCGACCCGGATCGGGCAGGAACGTCTACCGGTCCAGGACCCGGCGGCTGCTGGAGCGACACCTGGCCGCGATGCTGGTGGCCGCCCTGGTCTCGATGAGCGCCCTGCTCGTCTCGTACCGCGAGGTCCAGATCTCGGCGGGCGAGATGCGCACCCATGGCGCCCCCGCCGTGCAGGGCGTGGCCGCCACCCAGCTCGCCCTGCTGCGCGCCCACAAGGAGGCCGAGGGCTCCGTGAAGTACGGCATCGCCGATGTGGTCGGTGCCGGTGCCCGCTACGAGAACCAGCTCGCCGCCGCCGACCAGGGCCTGTCCCGGCTCTCCGACGTACAGATCGACGGGGACCGCGGCCGGGGCGTGCTCGAAACCGTGAACGGGGTGCTCACCTCGTACAGCAGTTCCATCACCCCCGGCGCGGTGAAGTACGTGTCGGACGACCTGATGCAGAAGGAGAAGTTCGCCGAGGCCGAGATGCTCCTCACCCGCGAGGGCACCGGTGTGGTGCCGCGCCTGGACATCCTCCAGGGGCACCAGATGGCCCGGATCGACGCGTTCAGCTCGATGAGTCCCTCGCAGTGGTCCGGCTGGGCGGTCGCCGAACTCGGCCTGCTGGCCATGGTCGTGATCACCCTCTCCGCACTGTGGGTGCTGCGCACCCGCTGCGGCCACAGCCTCGATCTCTGCCTGCTGGTCTCGCTGCTGGCCGTCGTCTTCCTGGCGACGGGCCCGCTGATCGCGACGAGCAACACCCAGGACCGGCTGGGCGCCGCCCGCGACGGGCTGATCCGGATCGAGCAACAGGCCCACGACCACAGCGACCTGGCCGGATCCCAGCAGGCCGTCACCGACACATCGACCCGGGTCCGCGCCGGACTGGCGGCCCAGGGCTGGCAGAGCGGCATCTACTACGGGGCGCTCGCGGCCGGTGCCCTGATCGTGCTGCTGCCCGCCATCGGCATCGGCCGGCACCTGAACGCCGACTACTGGAGGACCGGATGATGCTGCGCGCCCGCGCCCTTCTGCTCGTCCTGTGTCTGGCGCTGACCGCGGCGGGCTGCGGACTCGCCGCGCCCGGCGGCGGCGACGACCAGCCGAAGGTGACGATCCTCGGGCCGTGGACCGACAACCAGGAGACCCACTTCAAGGCCGTCCTGGACACCTTGGGCACCCCGTACACCTACCAGGGCACCGCCGCCACCCGGGAGGTCCTGCTCGCCGCGGTGCAGGCGGGCAACCCGCCCGACATCGCGATCCTGCCGGGCGTCGGGGACCTCGTCGAGTACGCCGCGGAGCGGCGGCTGCACCCGCTGGGCAAGGGCGCGGGCGCGAAGTACGGCAGGCCCTGGCAGCCGGAGGCGGAGGGCATAGAGGCCGGTCTCTGGGTACCGCTCAAGGCGGACCTCAAGAGCATCGTCTGGTACCGCAAGGACCGGCCGCCGCCCTCCTACCCCGCGCCGCTGACCTCCTGGTGCATCGGCATGGGCGACGACGGGGCGTCCGGCTGGCCGGGCAGCGACTGGATCGAGGACCTGATCCTGCAGACGGCGGGCCCGGTGCTGTACGAGCGATGGGCGACCGGGGACCTGAATTGGACGGACGCTCCGGTGATCAACGCCTGGAGCCTGTGGGCCGGCCTGCTGGCCCAGGACCCGGACGCCGCACGCCGGGCCCTGCTCAGCGACCACCGGGGCGTGCCCGGCGGGCGCGGACTGCTCTTCGACGGCGGCTGCGACCTGGAGCACCAGGGCTCCTTCGCCCGGTCCTTCTACGGGGACCACAGCGGGCGGGCCGCCTTCACCGACTCCGCGCCGCTGCTGCCCTCGGGCCCGAGGATCAAGGGCCGCGAGGTGTCCGCCGACTTCGCCGCGCTCTTCGGCAACTCCGCACAGGCCCGCGATCTGCTCACCCGGCTCACCTCGCGCCCGGCCCAGGAGGAGTGGGGCCGCAGGGCCGGGGTATTCTCACCGAGCTCCGACGTGCCCGCCAGGAGCGGTACGGTCGAGAAGCAGATCAGCAACCGTCTCACCGACCAGCGGGTGCCGCTCTGTCTGGACGCGTCCGACGTGATGCCCGCCGCCGTACGGGACGCCTTCTACGAGGCGGTGCTGCTGACCATCGCCCACCCCGATGCCCCGGTGCGCGACCGGCTGGACGACGTCCAACGCGTCCAGAACGCTGAACGCGCCCAGGACACTGAACGCGCCCAGGACGCCAAACGCGTCCGGAACGCCCGACCGGACCACACCCGGAGGCTGACAGGGGTGTGCAGCAGACCACAGTGAGCCTTTGTCGAACTCGCACAAAGAGTGACCCGTACTGGCTGGTACTTCGCCTGCACGCCGCCCGGATTCTGTCGGGCTTCACCAGGAAACGGGTCAGGAGACTGTACGGAGTCGACGGCAGGGTTTGGTTGCTCGGCTTCGTAGGGTCGGTACATGACCGTTGTGGACGAAACCCCGGGCGAGCCGAGTGACACCCGTGGCCGTGTGGCCGAACTGCTGGCGCTGCGTGAGCAGGCCCGTCGCGGACCGAGTGACCGGGCGACCGAGGCGCAGCACGCCAAGGGCAAGCTGACGGCGCGTGAGCGCATCGCGCTGCTCCTCGACGAGGGTTCGTTCCATGAGGTCGAGCAGCTGCGCCGGCACCGGGCGACCGGCTTCGGCCTGGAGGAGAAGAAGCCGTACACCGACGGTGTCATCACCGGCTGGGGCACGGTCGACGGCCGTACGGTCTTCGTCTACGCGCACGACTTCCGGATCTTCGGCGGTGCGCTGGGCGAGGCCCATGCCACGAAGATCCACAAGATCATGGACATGGCCATCTCGGCCGGTGCTCCGCTGGTGTCGCTGAACGACGGCGCGGGCGCCCGTATCCAGGAGGGCGTCTCCGCGCTCGCCGGGTACGGCGGGATCTTCCAGCGCAACACCCGGGCCTCCGGTGTCATCCCGCAGATCAGCGTGATGCTCGGCCCGTGCGCGGGCGGCGCGGCCTACTCCCCGGCGCTGACCGACTTCGTGTTCATGGTCCGCGAGACCTCGCAGATGTTCATCACCGGACCGGACGTCGTCAAGGCGGTCACCGGCGAGGAGATCACCCAGAACGGGCTCGGCGGCGCCGATGTGCACGCCGAGACCTCGGGCGTCGCGCACTTCGCGTACGACGACGAGGAGACCTGCATCGCCGAGGTCCGCTACCTGATCGGGATGCTGCCCTCCAACAACCGCGAGAACCCGCCCGCCGCCGCGAGCGACGACCCCGCCGACCGGCGCGGCGACGTCCTGCTGGACCTGGTCCCGGCCGACGGCAACCGCCCGTACGACATGCACAAGGTCATCGAGGAGCTCGTCGACGACGGCGACTACCTGGAGATCCACGAACGCTGGGCCCGCAACATCGTCTGCGCCCTGGCCCGCATGGACGGCCAGGTCGTCGGCATCGTCGCCAACCAGCCGCAGTCCCTCGCCGGTGTCCTGGACATCGAGGCCTCCGAGAAGGCGGCCCGCTTCGTCCAGATGTGTGATGCATTCAACATTCCCATCATCACTCTTTTGGACGTACCCGGCTTTCTGCCCGGGGTCGATCAGGAGCACGGTGGAATCATTCGGCACGGTGCGAAGCTGCTCTACGCGTACTGCAACGCCACGGTGCCGAGGATCTCGCTGATCCTGCGCAAGGCCTACGGCGGTGCGTACATCGTGATGGACAGCCAGTCCATCGGTGCGGATCTGACGTACGCCTGGCCGACCAACGAGATCGCGGTGATGGGCGCCGAGGGCGCCGCCAACGTCATCTTCCGTCGGCAGATCGCCGACGCCGAGGACCCGGAAGCCATGCGGAAGCGCATGGTCAAGGAGTACAAGGCGGAACTGATGCATCCGTACTACGCAGCCGAGCGCGGCCTGGTCGACGACGTCATCGATCCCGCCGAGACCCGCGAGGTGCTGATCGCCTCGCTCGCCATGCTCCGTTCCAAGCACGCCGACCTGCCGTCCCGCAAGCACGGCAACCCCCCGCAGTAGTCCGCACTCCGCGCAGTCCCCTGCCGAGCCCGCGAAGACCTGCCTGCCGAGAAGACGGAGAAACCACCCATGACCACTGCTGCCGAGTCCGTCCTGCGCGTCGAGAAGGGCCTCGCCGACCCCGAGGAGCTGGCCGCGATAACCGCGGTCCTGCTCGCCCGCGCCGCAGCCCAGCCCGCCGCTCCCGCCGCCCACCGCGGCCGCAACACCGCCGGGTGGCGCCGCCTGGAGCGCACGCCGGGCTTCCGCGCCCCACACTCCTGGCAGGGCTGACCCGCAACGCGTGAAAGGGCCCCGCACTCCCTCGGGAGTGCGGGGCCCTTTCGTACGTCCGGACCGTGGGGGCCCTACCGCAGCCGCGCCATGAGCGCGTGCTCGACGAGCGTGATCAGCGCACTCTTCGCGTCGGCGCGGTGTCGCGCGTCCGTGGTCAGGATCGGGGTGTCGGGGCCGATCTGGAGGGCTTCGCGTACTTCGTCGGGGGTGTAGGGCTGGTGTCCGTCGAAGCCGTTGAGGGCGATGACGAAGGGGAGCCCGCTGTTCTCGAAGTAGTCGACGGCGGGGAAGCAGTCGGCGAGGCGGCGGGTGTCGACGAGGACGACGGCGCCGATGGCGCCGCGGACCAGGTCGTCCCACATGAACCAGAAACGGTCCTGACCGGGCGTACCGAAGAGGTACAGGATCAGGTCCTGGTCCAGGGTGATGCGACCGAAGTCCATCGCCACCGTCGTGGTGGTCTTGTCCCCGGTGTGCGTCAGGTCGTCGATGCCCGCGGACGCGGACGTCATCACGGCTTCGGTGCGCAGCGGATTGATCTCCGAGACGGCACCGACGAACGTGGTCTTACCCACGCCGAAGCCCCCTGCCACCACGATCTTCGCCGAGGTAGTGGAGCGGGCTGCTCCGCCGCTAGAGCTTGCGAAGTCCACTGAGCACCCTTTCGAGCAGTGTCACATCTGGCTGGCCGCCGGCGGACTCGTCGCCGCCGGGCTGATGGATAGCGACGAGTCCGGCCTCTGCCAGGTCGGCTACGAGGATCCGGGCAACGCCGAGCGGGATCGAGAGCAGTGCCGAAATCTCGGCGACCGACTTGATCTCGAAGCACAGTCGGCAGATCCGCTGGTGCTCGGGCAACTGCCCTTGCAGCCGGGACGGATCGGCCGTGGTACTGACCAACGCCTCAATGGCGAGTTGGTAGCGCGGTCGGGTCCGGCCGCCGGTCATGGCGTACGGACGAACCAGCGGATTGTGCGCGGAGGGCGCGGCAGGCTCGGGGGTCTGCCGCGGCTGTACCGGCTGAATACGGGGCGTCCGGGGCGGGTCGTAACGGTGCGGACGCTGCGGGGGCCACCCGGAACCCTGCTGGCTGCCCTGCGGCTGTTGTTGCTGCTGCGGCTGCTGGTAGGGCCGGTAAGGCTGCTGGGCGCCCTGTCCGCTGGGTGTGGAGGGGAAGTTGAACCGGTTGTCCCCGTGCTCACCCGGTACCTGTCGGCCACCGTTGTACGGGTGTCCGTCCTGGGGTGTGTCCACGATTCCTCCTCCGACTGCCGGTCCCGATCCCAGTGGGTCCGCGCCACCGCACCTTATGGCCCGGTGGCGTGAAACGCACTGTCTGTCTACTAGTTAAGAAGACTTCCCTGCAGTTCAGCACGGAGGTCCGGGGTGAGGACACTGCCCGCACGGTCGACGAGAAGGGCCATTTCGTAACCAACCAGACCGATATCGGCGTCCGGATGTGCGAGAACGGCAAGGGACGATCCGTCGGAAATGGACATGATGAAGAGGAATCCGCGCTCCATCTCCACAACTGTCTGATTCACCGCGCCGCCCTCGAAGATCCGCGAGGCGCCCGCGGTCAGCGAGGTCAGCCCGGAGGCGACGGCCGCCAGCTGGTCGGCACGGTCACGGGGGAATCCCTCGGACATGGCCAGCAGGAGTCCGTCGGCGGAGACCACCACCGTGTGCGACACCCCGGGGGTGTTGTCCACGAAGTTGGTGATCAACCAGTTCAGATTCTGCGCCGCCTGGCTCATCGGGCTCACACTAACGCTCCTGGTTGTAGGTATTACTGTCGTCCGAACCCGCGCTGCGTCCCCGCAGTACGCCCCGCCGCAGGTTGCTCAACCTGCCGCGGATGTCCTCGGGGGCACGGGAAACCTGAGGGCCGCCCTGCAGAGTCTGCTCCGCCGTGCCCTCGACCAGATTGGCCTTGGGCACCCGTCGGGGGAGTCCGGACGGGGTGATCCCGCCCGCCTTCGGCTCCCGGAGCTTCTCGGCCCGCTCCCAGCGCTCGTCGTTGGCCGAGCGCCAGTCGTCGGAGCCGTTCCCGTCCTGCTGCGCGGGCGACGGCTGCTGCGGCAGTTCCTCCTGCTGCTGCTGCGGCTGCGGCTGCTGCGCGGCGACGGGCCGGTTGTTCCCACGACCGGTGGGCTGCCAGTGCTGCTGACCGCCCCGGCGCGGCAGACCGGCTTCGGTCAGCTCGTGGCCGGAGTTGGGCGTGGGCCCCGGATGATCGAAGCCTACGCGCTCCTGCGGCTCGGCGGGGGCGCTCGGGACGGATTCCGCTTCCGCCGGTGCCGACGGCTCGTACGCACCCTGGTAGGCGCCCTGATCCGGCCAGTCGTCCTGATGGGGCTGGGGAGCGAACTGCTCCTCGTACGACGGCTGCAGGGTCTCACCGGTCGCGTACGTGGCTTCCGCATAGCCACCGGGCAGACCCTGCTCGGGCTGCTGGGCAAAGCCCGGGTCGGCGCGGTAGGGGTCGTACCCGCCCTCGTACGGCGCCTGCTGCGGCTCCTGGGCGTATCCGTTCCCGGCGTACCGGCCGTCGGCGTACGGATCCTGCGGGAACTGCGGGTGCTCGCCCGCCGTCTGCGCACCCAGCGCCGCCCGGCGCTCCTCGCGCATCAGCGAACGGCCCACCGGGTCCAGCTGCGCCGTTTCCGCCGAGGGCTGCTCGTAGCGGGAGTCGTCGAAGCCGAGCTCCGCCGCCGTGCGCATGTGCGGCTGGGGCGGCTGCTGTTCGAAGCTCTGCTGCTCCGGAATGATCGAGGAGACGGTGAAGTCGTCCGCCGCGGCGGCCGGTTCGCCGCCGCCGCCGTGGGTGATCGCGTCCGGCAGCATGACCAGCGACGTGGTTCCGGCCTGCTCGCCCGAGGGGCGCAGCTGGACCCGGATGCCGTGCCGGTCGGAGAGCCGGCCGACCACGAACAGACCCATCCGCTGCGACACCGCGGCGTCCACGGTCGGCGGGTTGGCCAGCTTGTGGTTGATGTCGGCGAAGTCCTCGGCGGTGAGGCCGATGCCCTTGTCGTGGATCTCGATCACCACGCGGCTGTCGGGCAGCCGGGTCGCGGTGACCCGCACCTTGGTCTGCGGCGAGGAGAACGTGGTGGCGTTCTCCAGCAGTTCGGCCAGTAGATGCACGAGGTCGGTGACCGACTGGCCGTGGATCTCGGTCTCGGGCACCCCGGAGAGCTCGATGCGCTCGTACGACTCCACCTCGGAGGAGGCGGCGCGGAGCACGTCGACCAGCGGGACCGGCTGGTTCCAGCGGCGGCCGGGTTCCTCGCCGGCGAGGACCAGGAGGTTCTCGCCGTTGCGGCGCATACGGGTGGCCAGGTGGTCGAGCCGGAAGAGGTTCTCCAACTGGTCCGGGTCGGCCTCGTTGTTCTCCAGGTCGGTGATGAGGGTCAGCTGGCCCTCGATCAGCGACTGGTTGCGGCGCGAGAGATTGGTGAAGATCGCGTTGACGTTGCCCCGCAGCATGGCCTGCTCGGCCGCCAGCCGGACCGCCTCGCGGTGCACCTGGTCGAAGGCGCGGGCGACCTCGCCGATCTCGTCGCGGCTGTGGATCGGGATCGGCTGGACGCGGGTGTCGACCCGGCCCGGTTCGGCCCGGGAGAGCTGGTCGACCAGCATCGGCAGCCGCTGCTCGGCGATCCCGAAGGCGGCCGTACGCAGCCGGCGCATCGAGCGGCTCATCTGCCGGGCCATGAGGCCGGCCAGGACGAAGGCGGCCAGCAGGGCGACGATCACGACGGCGGCGTTGACGACGGCGTCGTTCCGGGCGCTGGACGAGATGTCCGCGGCCTCGGTCACCGCCTTGTCGACGAGCTCGTCCTCGACCGTGGTGTAGCCGTCGAACTTGGCGGTGGCGGCGGCCATCCAGGTCTCGGGCGTGATGCCCTTCGCGGCCAGCTTCTCGGGCGACTTGCCCTGACCGATCTGCTGGGCCATGCCGTCGAACACCGAGCCGTCGATGCTGGGCGGGGCGACGAACGGGGTCCCCGCCGCGTCGGCCTTCTCCTTGGCCTTCTTCAGCTGCTCGGCACCCTCGTCCGCCTTGGCGGCCAAGACCTGCTTCAGCCGGGCCGCGTCGGCCTCCGTACCACCGGAGGTGAACTCGCCGAGCGCGATCTGCTCCAGGTAGTTGTACGAGCCGAAGGCCTTGACCTGGGCGTCGAACTTGGCCCTCTCCTGGCTCGGACGCACCAGCAGATGCATACCGATGGAGCGCTGAAGCGATTCTGCAGCCTTGGCGAGCTCGATCGCGTAGACCGTACGGCCGTAGCTGGTGATGTTGCCGGTGCCCAGACCCAGCTCGTTGCTGAACTCCATCAGGGAGTGCTGGACCTTGACGTAGCCCTCCTCCGTCTTCACCGGGTCCAGGGCCTCGGCGAAGGCCGCCTTGCGCAGCTCGGGAAGGGTGGGCTCCTCCAGTCGGAAGAGCTGGAGGCGCCGCTCCAGGCCCTGCTTCCGGGGCATGCCCTTCACAGCCTCGTTGAACTTGCCCGCGGCGTTGTCGGTGGCGGCCTGGACCTGGCCGATGACGGCGGCGTCACGCTTGTTCGAGAGGAGGGGCTGGGCGGAGAGGTCACGCTCGTTGAGGAGCGCCTGGCCGTACTCGGCGGCCGCGCGCACGATCAGCGCGGTCTTCTCGGCGTCCTGTGCCTCGCGCCAGGTGTCGATCGACCCCTTCACCTGGAATCCGCCCATGACCAGGCCGACCAGGACGGGGATCAGGAGAATCGCGTTCAGCCGGGTGGGCACCCGCCAGTTGCGCGGGGACAACCGGCCGCTGCCGCCGGCGGACACCGCCGCGTCGGACGCATCGGCGGACGACGCCGCGGCGCGCGGCGGCGGGGTGAAGTTGCCCCGCTCCTGCTGCGCCGTGGAGCCCGCGTTGTTTCGCCTCACTCGACCAACAACCTCTCGGCGTCGGCACCTACGCTGTGCCGTGTTTTGTTCAGGGCCGTACTACTCGGGAGTTCGTCGAATTCCAGCACGGGGACCGGCCGCGTTCCAAACAGTCGGAACCTGTCATTCCGAGTGGCCCAGGCCTCAGATAAAACGGGCATAAAGAACGAGCCCCGTCAAAAGGCGGGGCTCAGGTGAGCGCAGTGGCACCAATCGGATGCGTCGGGTGTCGAACGCTGGGCAATTCTCTGTCGAAACGTTATGAATACGGGGGTGGATCGTGTCAAAGGACACAGTCCACCCCCGTCCGACTACGGTAACTACCGTATGGCAATACCGACTTGTGCTTACTTGAGCCGTGCCATGAGCGCGTGCTCCACGAGCGTGATCAGACCGCTCTTGGCGTCGGCGCGGTGTCGCGCGTCCGTCGTGATGATCGGGGTGTCGGGGCCGATCTGGAGGGCTTCGCGTACTTCGTCGGGGGTGTAGGGCTGGTGTCCGTCGAAGCCGTTGAGGGCGATGACGAAGGGGAGCCCGCTGTTCTCGAAGTAGTCGACGGCGGGGAAGCAGTCGGCGAGGCGGCGGGTGTCGACGAGGACGACGGCGCCGATGGCGCCGCGGACCAGGTCGTCCCACATGAACCAGAAACGGTCCTGACCGGGCGTACCGAAGAGGTACAGGATCAGGTCCTGGTCCAGGGTGATGCGACCGAAGTCCATGGCGACGGTCGTCGTCGTCTTGCCCCCGGTGTGCGTCAGGTCGTCGATGCCCGCGGACGCGGACGTCATCACGGCTTCCGTACGCAACGGGTTGATCTCCGAGACGGCACCGACGAACGTGGTCTTGCCCACGCCGAAGCCCCCTGCCACCACGATCTTCGCCGAGGTGGTGGCGCGGGCAGCACCGCCACTAGAGCTTGCGAAGTCCACTGAGCACCCTTTCGAGCAGTGTCACATCCGGCGCGCCGCCGGCCTCTCCATTGCCCGGCTGGTGGATGGCCACCATGCCGGCTTCCGCCAGGTCCGCGACGAGAATCCGGGCCACACCGAGCGGCATCGACAGCAGCGCCGAGACCTCGGCCACCGACTTGACCTCACGGCAGAGGTGGCAGATCCGCTGGTGCTCGGGCAGCAGCGTCCCCAGATGCGCGGGGTCGGCCGTGGTGGAGACCAGTGCCTCTATGGCGAGTTGGTAGCGCGGCCGGGTCCGGCCACCGGTCATGGCGTACGGGCGGACCAGTGGCTGGTCGCCTTCACCGTCGTACGACGCGTGGTGCAGTGCGCCGTACGGATCGGGTGAGGCGGGTGGCGGGGTCATGAATCCTCCGGGCGTGACAGCAGTGCGTCGGCTTGCCGTCTGAAGGGGCCGGTGGGGGGCTCTAAGCGGCCGGACGGGCGAGGGTTGAGGGCTGGGGCAATCGAGTCTGTCATCGATCCATGGCCGCCTAATGGAGCAGGCTGCCCTGGAGCTCGGCACGGAGGTCGGGGGTGAGGACGGTGCCGGCACGGTCGACCAGCAGGGCCATCTCGTACCCCACCAGACCGATGTCGGCGTCCGGGTGGGCGAGGACGGCCAGCGAGGAGCCGTCCGAGATGGACATCAGGAAGAGGAACCCGCGTTCCATCTCCACCACGGTCTGGCTGACGGCGCCGCCCTCGAAGATCCGGGAGGCGCCCGCGGTCAGCGAGGTCAGCCCGGAGGCGACGGCCGCCAGTTGGTCGGCACGGTCACGGGGGAATCCTTCGGACATGGCCAGCAGGAGTCCGTCGGCGGAGACCACCACCGTGTGCGACACCCCGGGGGTGTTGTCCACGAAATTGGTGATCAACCAGTTCAGATTCTGCGCGGCCTGACTCATCGGGCTCAACTAACGCTCCTGCTGGTGAGTGGGGCCGAGTGGGAAACTGCCGGTCGACTGGCCGTTGTTGGCCTGCCGCCCTTGCTGGATGCCCCGGCGGAGATTGGTCAACCGCCCGCGTACGTCATCGGGGGCACGTGACACCTGCGGACCGGACTGATGGTTCTGCTGCTGAGCGGTGCCCGGCACCAGGTTGGCGCGAGGCACTCGGCGCGGCAGTCCGGAGGTGGTGACTCCGCCTGCCGCGGGCTTCTTGACCCGCTCCGCCTGCCGTACGAGTTCGTCGTTCGGCGAGGGGCGCCAGGAACTTGTGGTGCTGCCCGGGTCGCCTCCGCCGCGCTGCGGCGCCGCGGGAGCGAAAGGCTCCTGGGCCGACTGCTGGGGGAGGGGCGCGGGCGCCTGCGGCTCGGCGGGCGGCTGCTGGGCGCCCTGCTGCGGGCCGTGGAACCAGTTCGTCTCCAGGGTGTCGTACAGCGGCGTACGACCGTCCCCGGGACCGGCCGCCGGAGGCAGCGCCTCGGGCTGCGGCTGCGGCGGCAGGACCGGACGGTACTGCCCGTCACCGGTGGGCGCGGCGGGCGGACGCGGAGCACCGAAGTCCTCGTCGTCCCGGCCGCGCTGACGCGGGGCCGGCAGTCCCTGGTCCTGCGCCCGGCCGGGCTGCGGCTGCCCGAAGTCGGGACGGGCGAACTGCGCGGTGCCCGCCGGGTCCTGGGCGGAGAGGTCCTGCGGGGCGTGGGCCTGCGGGGCCGGAGCCGAGAAGTCCGGGCGGGCGAACTCGGCGGTGGAGCCGGGACCCTGCCGGTCGTCCATGGGCGCCCGCGGGGTGAGCGGCGGGTTCATCGGCCGCTGGAACTGACCGGTGGACTCGGGCTCCTCGTGACCGCGCGGGGCGTCCAGCGGAGTACGCCGTGGCGCGGACTGCTCCTCGGCGCCCCAGCTGGTGGTCTGCGGACGCTGCGGAGTGGGGTATCCCCTGCTCGGAGAGCTCGGGGAAGGGTTGCCACCGGGCAGCTCGGCACGCGGGCCGCCGACGGGGGGCAGCTGACGGTCGGGCCCGCCCTGGCCGCCGGGTTGCTGGAAGCCGCCCTGGCCGGCCGGGTTCTGCCGGGCCTGCTGCGGCTGCGACGGCTGCCACGGGGCGGGGCCGTTCGGCCGGCCGCCCTGCGGGCCGTTCTGGTCCTGGCGGTTCTGGTCCTGGTGGTTCTGGCCGAACAGGTCGGGCCGGCCCGAGTCCGTACGACCCGCTCCGTCGCCCTGGCCGCGGGCACCGAGGCGGGCGCCGTTGCCGAAGGCGCCGGCGAGGCCGCCGCCCTGACGCTGCGCCTCCGGGCGGGAGACGTCCTGCGGTCCGGTGTTGGACAGCCCGGCGGACTGGAATCCGGCGTTCTGCTGGCCCTGCGGGTTCTGCTGGTGGCGGGGCCCGCCGTCGCGCGAGGGCAGTGCGGCACGCGGCGCGGAGCCCGCACCGACCTGGCCGCGCGAGGCGCCCGGACCCGAGGCGAGACGGCCGGCCGGGCCCGACGGGGCGCCGCCGAGGCCGGGACGGGGGCCGTTGCCCGCGCCCGTCGCGCCGCCACCGGCGAGCAGGCCGCCGGGGGCGCCGGACTGCTGCCCGGGTGCCTGCTTGGGAACCGGCTGCTTGCCGCCGTGCGCGACATCGACGGGCAGCATGACCAGCGCGGTCGTGCCACCGGAGTCGGAGGGCCGCAGCTGGATCCGGATGCCGTGGCGCAGGGACAGCCGACCGACCACGAACAGACCCATGCGGCGGGAGACCGAGACGTCCACGGTGGGCGGCGAGGCGAGCCGCTCGTTGATCGCCGCGAGGTCCTCGGGGGAGAGACCGATGCCGGTGTCGTGGATCTCGACCAGCACCCGCCCGTCGGGCAGCGCGTGACCGGTGACCCGGACCTTCGTCTGCGGCGAGGAGAACGACGTGGCGTTCTCCAGCAGCTCGGCGAGCAGGTGCACGAGGTCGTTGACCACGCGGCCCGCGACCTCGGTGGCGGGCACTGCGGCCAGTTCGATGCGCTCGTACTGTTCCACCTCGGAGGCGGCGGCACGGAGCACGTCGACCAGCGGGACGGGCCGGGTCCACCGGCGGCCCGGCTCCTCGCCCGCGAGGACGAGGAGGTTCTCGCCGTTACGGCGCATACGGGTCGCGAGGTGGTCGAGCTTGAAGAGCGAGGAGAGCTGGTCCGGGTCGGCCTCGCGCGACTCCAGTTCGGAGATGAGCGAGAGCTGACGCTGGATGAGGCCCTGGCTGCGGCGCGAGAGGTTGGTGAACATCGCGTTGACGTTGCCCCGGAGAAGGGCCTGCTCGGCGGCGAGACGGACGGCCTCGCGGTGCACGTCGTCGAAGGCCGCGGCCACCTTGCCGATTTCGTCCCGGGAGTGCACACCGACCGATTCGACCGAGGTGTCCACGTCCTGCGGGTCGGCCTCGGAGAGCTGCTTGACGAGCTCGGGCAGCCGGTCCTGGGCGACGCGCGTAGCGGTGTCCTGGAGGCGGCGCAGCGAGCGGATCATCGACCGGGCGACGACGAAGGCACCGACCAGCGAGACACCGAGCACCAGCAGGATGAGCGCACCGCTGATGATCGCTTCGCGCTTCGACTCGTCGCGGAGCTCGCGGGCCTTGCCCTCCATGTCGCTGAGGAGGGTCTCCTCGATGGTCTTCATGGCCTGGATCTTGGTGGAGCTCTGGTCGTACCAGTCCAGGTAGGAGCGGCGCGCGGTGCCGGTCATGCCCGAGGGGCTGTCCAGCACCTTCTTCGCGTAGGTGTTGGCCGCCTTGATCTCCGGGTTGCCCTCGTCCAGCGTGGCGGTCAGCTCGTCGGCGTTGTTGCCGGTCGCCTGGTACACGGCCTTGAAGGAGCGGAGCGCCGAGCCCTCCTTACGCAGTGCGGCGCGGCCGAACTGCTTGTCGTTCTCGTCGAGGTGCGGCTGTTTGTCGTTGCCGCCGGGCAGGGCCGCGGCGATGATCGCGCGCTGGACCGAGGCGTACTCCTTGGCGGAGGAGAAGGCCGCCAGCGCCCGCGTCCGCTTGACCATCTCCGAGTTGCTGGTTGCCTGCGCCATGTCCTGCGAGAGGCTCAGCAGCGAGGTGATGAGCTGGCTGTACTGGTCGACGGTCTGGAGACTCGGGGTGTCCTTGCTGTACGCCGTCTTGCGGATGTCCCGGATCTCGGCCAGCTGGCTCGCGATCTGGGTGACGCTCGAATAGATGCCTTCGAGGGCCTCGTCGCCGGAGGGGTCGCCGATCGAGGTCGTCGCGTCGAGGAAGGCCGTCTTCGCCCGGTCGGTCTTCTTGCGGGGCTCGGTGACCTTGAAGTCGTCGGGCTTCACCCCGTTGGCCAGCGGACCGGCCGAACGGTCGCGCTCCTCCTGGAGCGCCTGGGCGAGCGACGTCGCCTGCTTGGTCATCCTGGTCAGCAGCTGCATGTGGTCCAGCTGCTGGATGTCGTTCATGGAGTCGTTGATCCGCAGTCCGCCCAGCGTGGTCGCGGCGACCACGGGAAGGGCGAGCAGGGAGACCAGGCGCGTACTGATGCGCCAGTTGCGAAGAGCGACTCGCGAGCCGGTGCTGACGGGGCTTCGGGACTTGAGCGACGAGATCGGATCGGTGTCGCCGTTCGCCGTGGCACCGGGGCGCTGAGCACGGTCGCCGTTGTCACCGGCCGCGGCAGGCCCGGGGTTCTGGGCGTGCTGGGCCGAGGGACCGCGGTCGGTCCCGCCGTGCGGCTCCTGCTCCGCCGCAGCGCTGCCATCCCTCTTGAAACGTCCCTGCACTAGCGTCGCAACCTCTGGACCAGGCGTTCCTCCGCGCGAAGCGATGGAACGGTGTCGGCGTCGTGGGGCGTTGTGCCCGCCCCATGGTGGTCGTGAGTGACCGGCGTCCTTCCCCTTTCCGCCGCCACTCGGCGCTCCGTTGCGCCCCTGCGCGCCGGCTTGAAACCCGCGGCGGTGCGTGGAATTCCAGCACAGTGCCGGATCTCCAACAAGGGCCCCGTGCCGGGCTGTGACCTGGGTGACGCGTTGTGATGATTGAGTAACAAGCAGTGGAGCGTGATCATGGATAAAGCGGACGATTACGGTTGAATCGGCGAAGCGTAAAGGGTGTCCCAGTCGCCATGGTCAGGAGTGGAATGACTAATTCAGTGCCGTAATGTCCGTTTCTGTCGATGTGATCGAGCGCCTGAAATGAGGGAATTGTCGGTGCGGTCGTGAGCAAACTCACATGATGATCGCCGTCTCTTCCGGGCTCCCGCAGGGAATCGGATGTTTAGCCTGACGCTTTACAGGGATGGCAAATCCGACAACCGGCGCCCCTCCGGGCGGCGCCCGTACCGACAGGGTCCGAACGGCAGATGAAGACGACGATGATGTTCCGCAACATTGCCAACCCCCGGCGCACCACGCTGGCGCACCTCAAGGACGCCGAAGATCTGCGGACGCCGGAGCAGCCGGAGCACGCCGTGGACCTGCCCACCCAGACGGCCAACCCCCGGCGCACCATCCTCATGGTGGCCCCGGTCACCGCCGCCGTCGCGGAGTGACGCGGGCGCCGTCCCCTCACCCGCGCCGATGCCCCGCCCGGCGGGGCCGCCCCGTCACGCCGCCCGGCAATTGGGGCAATCCCCGCCGGGCAACGCGTTAGCCTGGAGCGTCAGTCTTCAGCCAGCAAGTGAGGGGCGACAGCATCCCGTGCGCATCGCCAGGTTCTCCATCGACGGCAATGTCGCCTTCGGCGCCGTCGAGGGCGAGGGGCCCGATGGTCTCGTCCTCGACATCATCAAGGGCATTCCGTACGCCGAGTTCGAGCTCTCCGGCACCAAGGTCCCGCTGAGCAAGGTCCGCCTCCTGCCGCCCGTGCTCCCCAACAAGGTCGTGGCCATCGGCCGCAACTACGCGGAGCACGCCGCGGAACTCGGCAACGAGGTACCGGACGTCCCCGTCGCCTTCTTCAAGCCCACCACCTCGGTGATCGGCTCCGGCGACGCGATCGAGTACCCCTCCTTCTCGAACGAACTCCATCACGAGGCCGAGCTGGCCGTGGTCATCGGCCGCATGTGCCGGGAAGTGCCGCGCGAGCGCGTGAAGGACGTCATCTTCGGCTACACCTGCGCCAATGACGTCACCGCCCGCGACGCCCAGAAGCGCGAGAAGCAGTGGGCGCGGGCCAAGGGCTTCGACACCTCCTGCCCGCTCGGCCCCTGGGTGGAGACGGACCTCGACCCCCACGACCTGACCATCCAGGCCACGGTCAACGGCGAGCAACGCCAACTGGGCCGTACGAGCGACATGATCCGTTCGATCGAGGATCTGGTCGTCCACATCACGGAAGCCATGACGCTGCTCCCGGGCGATGTGATCCTCACCGGCACTCCCGCAGGGGTCGGACCCCTCCATGTCGGCGACGAGGTCGCCGTCACCATCGAAGGCATCGGCACTCTCACCAACAAGGTGATCAAGCGTGGTTAACGCACCAGTCCGTGTACGTTTCTGTCCCTCCCCGACCGGCAACCCCCACGTGGGCCTGGTCCGCACCGCCCTGTTCAACTGGGCCTTCGCCCGGCACCACGGCGGCACCCTGGTCTTCCGCATCGAGGACACCGACGCCGCCCGCGACTCCGAGGACTCCTACAACCAGCTCCTGGAGTCGATGCGCTGGCTCGGCTTCGACTGGGACGAGGGCCCCGAGGTCGGCGGCCCGCACGCCCCGTACCGCCAGTCGCAGCGCATGGACATCTACAAGGACGTCGCCGACAGGCTCCTCGCGGGCGGTTACGCGTACCACTGCTACTGCACCACCGAGGAGCTCGACGCCCGCCGCGACGCCGCCCGCGCCGCCGGCAAGCCGTCCGGCTACGACGGCCACTGCCGCGAGCTGAGCGCCGAGCAGACCGCCGCGTACGAGGCCGAGGGCCGGACGTCCATCGTCCGCTTCCGGATGCCCGACGAGGCGCTCACCTTCAACGACCTGGTCCGCGGCGAGCTGACCTTCCAGCCGGAGAACGTGCCGGACTACGGCATCGTCCGCGCCAACGGCGCCCCGCTCTACACGCTGGTCAACCCGGTCGACGACGCGCTGATGGAGATCACCCACGTCCTGCGCGGCGAGGACCTGCTCTCCTCCACCCCGCGCCAGCTCGCCCTCTACAAGGCGCTCATCGAGCTGGGCATCGCCAAGGACACCCCCGCCTTCGGCCACCTGCCGTACGTCATGGGCGAGGGCAACAAGAAGCTCTCCAAGCGTGACCCGCAGGCCTCGCTCAACCTCTACCGCGAGCGCGGCTTCCTGCCCGAGGGGCTGCTCAACTACCTCTCCCTGCTGGGCTGGTCGATCGCCGAGGACCGCGACATCTTCTCCGTCGAGGAGATGGTGGCCGCGTTCGACATCGAGGACGTCAACGCCAACCCGGCGCGCTTCGACCTGAAGAAGTGCGAGCACATCAACGCGGAGCACATCCGCCGGATGGACGTGAAGGCGTTCACCGAGGCCTGCGGCCCCTGGCTGAAGGCCCCGTTCGCCCCGTGGGCCCCGGAGGCCTTCGACGCGGACCGGTTCGCGTCGATCGCCCCGCACGCCCAGACCCGCGTCACGGTCCTCTCGGACATCACGGCCAACGTCGACTTCCTCTTCCTCGACGAGCCGGCGACGGACGAGGCGTCCTGGACCAAGGCGATGAAGGAGGGCTCCGACGCCCTGCTCGTCACGGCCCGCGCCAAGCTGGCCGACGCCGAGTGGAACGCGGACGCCCTGAAGAACGCCATCCTCACCGCGGGCGAGGAGCACGGCCTGAAGCTCGGCAAGGCCCAGGCCCCGGTCCGCGTCGCCGTCACCGGCCGCACGATCGGCCTGCCGCTCTTCGAGTCCCTGGAGATCCTGGGCCGCGAGAAGACGCTCGCCCGCATCGACGCGGCCCTGGCGAAGCTGGCCGCGTAACGGCCGTACGTACGTGGTGGAGGCCGGGGGTTCCCACGGGGAGCCCCCGGCCCCGGCCATTCACGGCGCCTGCGGCACTCCGCGCGGGCCGGCCTGCTGCCCGGGGATGACGGCCCCGGCTCCCACACGCCTCCCGTCGCCGAACATCAGGCTGGAGGACTGCGCGGTGCGCCGGTCCGAGACCACGATGCCGCCGCGCCACTTCCCGTTCGGATCCTGGTAGCGGAACTGGAGCTTCTTCAGACGCTCACCGAACTCCTCCCGGAGCGGCGTGTAGGCGTCGTCGCAGTGCACGTTCCACGTGAGGTCGTTGAGATAGGCATGGCAGGCGATCGGGAACAGCAAGGACGACACCACCAGGTCCGCGACCTGTAACAGGGTGTGCGTGTCGCTGTGACCGAAGACGGGGGACTCGATGATCCCCCGGAGACCGTCCCCGCCCGTGCGGTACTTGCGGGTGGTCACGTAGTGCACGTTGGGCGCGTTCTTCACCTTGGTGCGGCTGTCGAGGACCATCATCCCGCGTGAATGTTCGTGCGCCAGCTGAGCCTGGAACGTCTCGGTCAACGAACCCACGGAGGTCGGGTAGACGCCGGACTCGTTGAACGCGAGCCCTTCCTCCTTGATCCAGACGCGGGCGAGGAGCCGCGCGTCGTGGCGTTCCAGTATGTCGAGCAGGGACGACACGAGTTCCATCGCGGCCCGGCGCCAGTTGTGGTTGCCGACCCGCAGGTTCTTGCGGACGTCGGACCCCTTGATCTCGTGCTGGATCAGCTCGGACAGATGCATGACGTGCTGCAACTGGGGCCGGTAGTGCTTCTTGACGTTGAGGAAGTCCCAGGTCAGCTCATTGACTTGGGAGCGGGGAACGGTGAATCCGCCGATGACGAGTACGGGCGGCGCATCCGGTTTGGCCGGATCGAGCGTCTGCCCGTTACCGGCCTCGTCGATGTAGCAGAGATGCACCGAACCTCCCCTGAAACACGTCTGTGGCCGCCCCCGAAGGGACGGCCACAGGGTCTGCGCAGCCATATGCGCGATGTTTTGTTTGCTGCTTCCGATGCTGCCAGGCGCCGGAGCCCAGGGTCAAGCGTGACGTCGCTCTGAGTTGACCGGGTTCAACCCTCTGGAGTGAGAGGGCCAGTCGCCGAGCCGGGCCATACGAGGCAGCCGACGCTTCCGGGGCGCATGGAGATCATGTGGGCAGCACGGTCAGGAGAGTGCGCAGCGACATCCGGAACCCGCCGTCCACGGCGGCGACCTGGGCGCTCCCGTCGTCGTGCGCGAGTGCCTGCCTTGGCTCCGTACGAGGTGGAACACCGGGTTTCCCACAGGCTCAAGCGCCAGGCGGTTCTGCACGGGAGCGGGCCGACTCCGGTGACGGCGATCGTCCACGAGGCCGCACTGAGAATGGGGTTCGGCGGCCCGCTTCCGCAGCTGGACACCGTTCAACTGGATACGGACCATGGCTCCGTATTCGTCGACAGCGAGGCTCAGGTCGCCAAGTACCGGACGGTGCTGGACCGCATGGAGGCGTGTGCGCTCGGGCCGTCGAAGTCGCGGGATCTCATCCTGCACGTCATGCGCTCACTCTGAGAGAAAGTGGAATCCCGTGGCTCCCTTGGTATGGCAGAAGTCATCGTTCAGCGGCGAGGCTGCGAACTGCGTCAACCTGGCCGCTGCGCCAGACGGCACGCTCCGGTTGCGTGAGAGCGACGACCCGGACGTGATACTCGTCGCAACCCGGGCTGGCCTGTCCGCTCTGGTCGCGTCGATCAAGGAGAACGAGAGCCTTGGGACGCAACCCTGAATGAGGCTGCGACTCCGCCGTTACGGAGCGTAGAGTCGGGTATGCCGCAGTGACTCCCGGTGTCAGCGGGCGGAAGTAAGCTCCCAGAGTGATTACCGGTGAAGTGAAGAGCAAGGTGGGACGCGTCTGGGACGCGTTCTGGTCGGGTGGCATCTCCAATCCGCTGGAGGTGATGGAGCAGATCACGTACCTGCTCTTCATCAAGCGCCTGGACGAGCTCCAGACGGTCAAGGACCGCAGGGCGAACGCCACGGGCACGCCTGACCCCGACCCGTTCTTCGACGCGGACCAGCAGGATCTGCGCTGGCAGAACTTCAAGGTCCGCGACCCCGAGATCATGTACGGGATCGTCGCCGAAGGCGTCTTCCCGTACCTGCGCCGCATGGGCGGCGACGACTCGACGTACTCGCATCACATGAAGGACGCCCGCTTCACCATCCCGAACGCGAACCTCCTCGCGAAGGTTGTCGACCTCCTCGATGACCTCGGTATGGACCGGAGTGACACCAAGGGCGACATCTACGAGTACCTGCTCGCGAAGATCGCCTCGGCCGGACAGAACGGCCAGTTCCGCACGCCTCGGCACATCATCGACCTGATGGTCGAGATGACCCAGCCCGGCCCTGGCGACGAGGTGTGTGACCCGGCCTGTGGCACGGCTGGCTTCCTGGTGCAGACGTCCTCGTACGTGAAGCGCACCCATAAGGAAGCACTGCTCGGCGCGGAACAGCGCAAGCACTTCAACGAGTCGATGTTCCACGGCTTCGACTTCGACTCCACGATGCTCCGCATCGGCTCGATGAACATGCTGCTCCACGGCGTGGAGAACCCGGACATCCGCTACCGCGATTCCCTCGCGGAGTCGGCGGCCGGCGAGTCCGAGAAGTACTCCCTGATCCTTGCCAACCCACCCTTCGCGGGCAGCCTCGACTACGAGTCGACGGCGAAGGACCTTCAGTCGATTGTCAAGACCAAGAAGACGGAACTCCTCTTCCTCACTCTGTTCCTGCGCCTCCTCAAGCCTGGTGGCCGTGCGGCCGTCATCGTCCCCGACGGCGTCCTCTTCGGTTCCACAAAGGCCCACAAGGAACTTCGCCGCATGCTGGTCGAGGAGCAGCAGCTCCAGGCGGTGGTCAAGCTCCCCAGTGGCGTCTTCAAGCCGTACGCCGGTGTCTCGACGGCCATTCTCTTCTTCACGCGCACCGACAGTGGCGGCACGGAGGACGTCTGGTTCTACGACGTCAAGGCCGACGGCCTCTCCCTGGACGACAAGCGCAACGAACTCCTCCCGGAAGACCGCCTCGGCGTCCGCCCGACGCCTGCGGACAAGCCTCTGACTGAGGAGGAGCACGAGAGGAACAACCTTCCGGACGTTCTGACTCGCTGGTTCAACCGAGGCACCTCAGAGCGCGACCGCGCGAGGACCGAACAGAGCTTCTGCATCCCCAAGGCGGACATTGCGGCCCAGGGCTACGACCTGTCCCTGAACCGCTACAAACAAAGCATCCATGAGGAGATCAGGACCCGATCTCCCCTCGAAATCCTGGCCGACGTGGAACGTCTGGAAGCCGAGATTTCCAAGAGCATGGAAGAGTTGAAGGAGTTGCTCGCGTGACTGAAAAGACGCAACTCTCCAGAGTGTGCGACATCATCATGGGGCAAGCTCCGAATGGGGCTTCATATAATACTACGAGAGAAGGGTGGGCTCTCATTGCTGGGGCAGGTGATTTCTCGGCGGGTAGGCTTGCCCCTAAGAAATGGACGACGGAAGCAAGTAAGCTCTCAAAACCCGGTGATATTGTCCTGAGTATTCGCGCATCAATTGGTGCGAAAGTGTGGTCGGATGGAGAGTTTTGCTTGGGGCGTGGCGTGGCCGCTTTGCGTGCGAGGGTGGGTCTGAATCAGGAATTCTTGTGGCATTGGGTCACATTTAAAGAGAGAGAGCTGGTCGCAAAAGGGAAAGGTGCCACCTTCCTTCAGGTGAATCGCAGTGACATTGGCGAACTGGGGATGGAACTTCCTTCGCTTGCCCAGCAGCATCGTATCGCCGCAGTTCTTGATCGGGTGGACGCACTCCGTGCCAAGCGTCGTGAGGCCATCCTTCTCCTCCATGGTCTCGCCCAGTCCATCTTCCTCGACATGTTCGGCGATCCCGTACTGAATCCAAAGGGCTGGCCAGTACTTCCTTTTGGTGAAGTCTGTGATACCCGACTCGGAAAAATGCTCGATGCCAAGAGGGAAACCGGAAGGAATAGTCGCCCGTATCTCCGCAATGCGAATGTTCAGTGGTTTCGGATTAATACCACGGATCTCCTCGAAATGGACTTCGACGGCAAGGATAAGATCACCTACGGACTTGTTCCAGGTGACTTGATGATCTGTGAGGGCGGGGAGCCGGGGCGGGCTGCGATCTGGCGAGGTGAAGTCGAGGATTGCTATTTCCAGAAGGCGCTGCATAGGGCAAGGCCCAATGTCGAGTTGGCGCGAGCGGAGTATTTGGTATGGATGCTCCGGATCCTTAGCTTGAGGGGCGGACTGTCCGACCACGTGTCGACGGCCACTATTGCTCACCTCACGGGTGCCAAACTGAAAGTACTCCCCATTTCGCTTCCGCCCCTCAGGCTGCAGCAGGAGTTCGCATCGCGTTTGGACGCGCTTGAAGAAACGAAGAAGCGACATGAGTCGCACCTCGCCACCCTCGACGAGCTCTTCGAATCCCTCCAACAGCGCGCCTTCGCCGGGCAGCTCTGGGATCATGAAGCCGCGTAACCCGTAACACCGCACGCGAAACACTGCACAACCGCACCACCACGCCGACCGCGCCCGGTCTGGGGAGACCCGGGGTGCGGTCGGCGCTGCCACATCACGTAGCTCACGGACGCGTACAGCGACCGGCACAGGGGAGAGGGGCGCCACAGCGATGGCCAGCAACCAGGGGAACGACGGCATCGGCGACAGCAGCGGAGAGGCGAGTCCGCCCAAGCCGGGGCCGCGCCCCACTCCCGGCCCCCCGATGCCGCGCCGGTCGCCCGATGAAGCCGCCGCCCGCCACCTCGCCCGCCCCGCCGGGAACTTCGCCTTCCTCAAGGCTGAGTGGCCGGCCCTCTACGAAGAAGCCAGCCGCGCCGAGCGCCTCACCTACGCCGACCCCCGGACCGCCTGCTTCTACGCCCGTCGGGCGATCGAACTGGCCGTGCACTGGATGTACGACAAGGACACCTCGCTCCGGGCCCCGTACAAGATGGACCTCAACGCGATGCTCCACGAGCCGTCGTTCCGGACGCTCGTCGGGCCCACCGTGAACGCGAAGATGGACATCATCCGCCGCCAGGGCAACCAGGCGGTCCACAAACAGGGCCCCGTACCCCCGCAGGCCGCCGCCGCGAGCCTGCGCGAGCTGTTCCACTCGCTCTACTGGTTCGCCCGCACTTATACGGGCCAGGCCCACGACCTCCCCACCGCGGGCATGGAGTTCGACTCCACCGCCATTCCGCGCCCGCTCTCTCCTGAGGCCCGCCTCAAGAAGCAGGCGGAGTTGCGTAAGCAGGCAGAGGAGGACCAGAAGCGCTACCAGCAGCAGGCGGACGAGCTCGGCAAGGCCCGCGCCGCGAGCGAAGCCCTCGCCGCCCAGCTCGCCGAGCTCCGGGCCCAGGTCGCCGCCGCCAAGGCCGCGAACCAGAAGGTCCAGGACACCCACGACTACGACGAGGCCGCCACCCGCGACACGTTCATAGACCTTCTCCTCAAGGAGGCCGGCTGGGATCTGGCGGCCTCCGGGACCGACTCGGCGGGGAAGTTCACCGTCGAACGTCCGGTGACCGGCATACAGACCGCCTCCGGCAACGGCTACGTCGACTACGTCCTGTGGGGCGCGGACGGCAAGCCCCTTGCCGTCGTCGAGGCCAAGCGCACCCGCCGCGACCCCCGCGACGGCCAGCAGCAGGCCAAGCTGTACGCGGACGCCCTCGCAGCCGAGTTCAACCGGCGTCCGGTGATCTTCTACACCAACGGCTACGAGACCTACCTCTGGGACGACGGCCTGCGCTACCCGCCCCGCCAGGTCCAGGGCTTCCTCACCCACGACCAGCTCCATTGGCATGTGCGGCAGCGTGCGGGCCGTCTCTCCCTGACGACGACCCCGGTGAACGAGAAGATCGCCGGACGCCCGTACCAGCTGCGCGCCATCAAGCGCGTCGGTGAGACGTACGAACGTGACTGCCAGCGCCAAGCCCTCCTCGTCATGGCGACCGGCACCGGCAAGACCCGTACCACCGTGGCCCTCGTCGACCAGCTGAAGAAGGCCGGCTGGGCTCAACGCGTGCTGTTCCTCGCCGACCGTGAGGCCCTGGTCATCCAGACGATGAAGGCGTTCAAGGAGCACCTCCCGAACACCCCCGTCGCCAGTCTTCTGGACGACAAGTCCGCGTCGGCGCACGTCTTCGTCTCCACCTACCAGACGATGATGAACCAGATCGACGTGACGGACACCGCGGGCCGCCGCCGCTTCGGCCCCGGCTACTTCGACCTCATCGTCATCGACGAGGCCCACCGTTCCGTCTATGCGAAGTACGGCGCGATCTTCCGCTACTTCGACTCGCTGCTCCTCGGCCTGACCGCCACCCCGAAGGACGAGATCGACCGCAACACGTACAAGCTGTTCCAGTTGGAGGACGGCGTCCCCACCGACTCCTACGGACTGAACGAGGCGGTCGGCGAGGGATACCTCGTGCCGCCGAAGGCCGTGAAGGTGCCGCTGAAGTTCATGGAGCACGGCATCCGCTACGAGGATCTCTCCGAGGAGGAGAAGGCCGAATGGGATGACAAGGAGTGGTCCGAGGACGGCGAGAGGCCGGATGCCGTCAGCCGTCACGAGATGAACAGAATCTTGTTCAACGAGGACACCGTCGACAAGATGCTGGAGGTTCTGGTTACCCAGGGCCACCGGGTCGAGGGTGGCGACCGCCTCGGCAAGACGATCGTCTTTGCGAAGAACAATGAGCACGCCCGATTCATCGAGGCCCGGTACAACGCCAACTATCCCAAGGGCGCCGGCCATCAGGCGCGAGTGATCACGTACAAGGAGACCTACCGTCAGGCCCTGATCGAGGACTTCTCCGCAGCGCGCAAGGAGCCCGACATCGCGATCTCCGTCGACATGCTGGACACCGGCATCGACGTGCCGGAGGTCGTCAACCTGGTCTTCGCCAAGCCGGTCTTCTCCAAGACCAAGTTCTGGCAGATGATCGGCCGTGGCACCCGGCTGCGCCCGGCGCTGTTCGGGCCGGACGAGACGAACCCCGATCACGCCAAGCAGAACTTCCGGGTCTTCGACTTCTGCGGCAACATCGACTTCTTCAACAGCGAGCTCGCCGGCGTAGAAGCCCGCCAGGCGCCTGCCCTGAGTGAGCGTCTGCTCGGCCTGCAGCTGGACCTGCTGCGCAGCCTCGACCGCCGACAGCAGCCGGACCCGGCCCGTGACGGCGGCCCCGACGCCATCGCGACGGAGCCGTCTGTCCGGTGGGCCCTGGCCCACCGCCTGCACGCCACCGTTGCCGGGATGAACCTGGACAACTTCCTCGTCCGGCCGCACCGTCGTGAGATCGAGACGTTCGCCGACTTCCGCACCTGGCACCGCATCGACGAAGACGCCGAACACGCGGTTCGCGAGAAGCTGCTCCGCCTGCCCAGCGACCACGAACCGGACCCCGACGAGACCCGCGAGGAGGCCAAGCGGTTCGACCTCATCGCCTTCCGGCTCCAGCTCGCGGCGCTGGACGGCGGCAAGGAATACGCCAAGCTGCGCCAGAAGATCCGTGACATCGCGGAGGACCTGCTCGGCAAGACCAATATCCCGGCCGTCGCCGAACAGGTGGAGCTGCTGGAAGCGGTAGCGGGCGAAGAGTGGTGGCAGGACGCCACCCTGCCGATGCTGGAAGACCTGCGCAGGAGGCTGCGAGGGCTGGCCAAACTGGTGGACGCCAAGGCCAAGCGGAAGATCGTCTACACCGACTTCGAGGACGAGTTCGGTGAGATCTCCGAGGCGGACATCAAGGACATGCCGACAGGCACGGACGAGCACAGGTTCCGCCAGAAGGCCCGCGCATATCTGCTGCGTCACGAGGACCAGCCGACCGTGCACAAGCTGCGTCACAACGAGCAGATCACCGAAGACGACCTGGCCGGCCTGGAAGAGATCTTCCTCGCCGAAGCGGTGGCCTCGCCCGAGGATCTGGACGACGTGCGGGCCATGGGAGGTCTGGGTCTTTTCGTCCGCGCCTTGTGCGGACTCGACCGGCAGGCGGCTCAGCAGGCCTTCGAGGGCTTCATCGTGGGAAAACAGCTGAGTGCCGCACAGTTGGACTTCATCACGCTGATCATTGACGTGGTCGCCAAGCGCGGTGTGCTCGACGTCGGAGACCTGTACGAAGTCGGCAGCCCCTTCCATGACCGCGCGCCCGGCGGTCCGGATGATCTGTTCTCCCCGGAGGAGATCGACGGCCTGAAGATCGTGTTCATCGGCCTGCTGACCACTGCGAAGCCCACCATGCTCGCCGCGTAGACGCATACGCTGGGTCCCATGACGATCCGCGCGGTCCTCTGGGACATCGACGACACGATCTTCGACTACACCGGCGCCGACCGCGTCGGCATGCGCAAGCACCTCGAACAGGAGGGCCTGCCCGACGGATACGACTCCGTCGAGCAGGCCCTCGCCGCATGGCGGACGATCACCGATGCGCACTGGGCGCGGTTCGCCGCCGGGGAGACGGACTTCCTGGGGCAGCGCCGGGACCGGGTCAGGGAGTTCGTCTCGCCGGCGCTGGAGGACGAGGAGGCCGACCTCTGGTTTGCTCGGCACGCGGCCCACTACGAGGCCGCCTGGTCGCTCTTCCCGGATGTGCTGCCCGTGCTGGATCTGCTGGCGGACGGGTTCCGGCACGCGGTGCTGTCGAACTCCAGCATCCACAACCAGGACCGCAAGCTGCGCACGCTCGGTGTGCGGGACCGTTTCGAGGCTGTGGTGTGCGCCGTGGAGCTGGGCGTCTCCAAGCCCGAGGCCGGCGCCTTCCACGCCGCCTGCGACGCACTGGCGCTGGAGCCGCGGGAGGTCGCGTACGTGGGGGACGAGCCGGACATCGACGCCGGTGGGGCGGTCGCCGCCGGGCTGCGGGGGATCTGGCTGGACCGGGGCGGGCGTGGTGGACGGCCCGAACTCGTCCGCATCGGCGGGCTCGATCAGCTGCCCGGACTGCTGGGGACCGCTCGGCCCTGATCCGCCGGACAGGCCCGGCGGGCAATACCCGTTTTGGAGCGCCGGACACCTTCGGGTAATGTTCTTCCTGCGCCGCCCGAGCGGAACGAAAGATCCGAACGAGAAGCGCAAGCCGAACAAAACCCCTCGCCGGGGTTGAGTTTTGGTGGGCTATGGTGTAATTGGCAACACTACGGTTTCTGGTACCGTCATTCTAGGTTCGAGTCCTGGTAGCCCAGCGCAGAAATGCAAGTAGTAACAAGCCCCCGTTGTGTAGCGGCCTAGCACGCTGCCCTCTCACGGCAGTAGCGCCGGTTCGAATCCGGTCGGGGGTACAGATCCTTCCCGCGAGATCATCTGGGTCGCACCCACGCTCTCGATGCAGGATCGCTAGGGCCCCCGTTGTGTAGCGGCCTAGCACGCTGCCCTCTCACGGCAGTAGCGCCGGTTCGAATCCGGTCGGGGGTACTTGTAACACCATGGGCTATGGTGTAATTGGCAACACTACGGTTTCTGGTACCGTCATTCTAGGTTCGAGTCCTGGTAGCCCAGCGCAGAAATGCAAGTAGTAACAA
>NZ_JBHVWT010000020.1:0-27392 GCF_042882135.1 Streptomyces sp. NPDC058240 | reverse complement strand
GCCCCCGTTGTGTAGCGGCCTAGCACGCTGCCCTCTCACGGCAGTAGCGCCGGTTCGAATCCGGTCGGGGGTACAACAGCAGGACAGACAAAGGCCCTTCACCTAGGTGAAGGGCCTTGTCCGTTGGTGCACGGGCCCGTTCAGAGACCGTAGCGTCGGGCCGACTCCTCCTCCTGGGCCATCCGGCGCAGGGCCATCAGCAGCGGCTCGTAGAGCACCGCCGACGCGACCGCCATCTCCACCTGCTCCGACTCCGTGGGGTACGTCTCCATCATGTCCAGGTCCTGGACGGCGACTTGATGCATCAGGTGGGCCTGCTCGGCCAGGTAGTCGGCGTCGCAGGGGTAGCCGAGGCGGATCAGGGTGGCCACCGACGACACCAGCGAGCGATGCGCGGGGGAGAGGGAACCGATCTCCTGCGACGTCGCCCAGCCGATCCGGTCCAGGAGCCGCTCGACGGCCTCGCGGGCGGTCGCGGTCTCCGGAGCCTCCTCGTCCGGATCCGGGCCGTGCGGGAGCGACCACAATGCCGCGCCGAGCCGGATCGTCCGGCCCAGGGACTCGTCGTCGATGTGGGAGAGGACCTCGCGCGCCGTGGCCACGGGGAGGCGGCCCACCTGGATCAGGGCCCGCACCAGACGGAGCCGGCGCACATGGCTCTCGTCGTACTCGGCCTGTGTCGCGGTGATCCGCCGGCCGGGATGCAGCAGTCCCTCGCGCAGGTAGTACTTGATCGTCGCGGTCTTGACCCCGCTCGACTCGCTCAATTCCGAGAGTCGCATGTTCCGTGCCTTCCCTTGCACCACCTCTTGGGCAGTGTCACTATCCAATCATTGGATAGCGACACTCTCCAACCGGGGAAGGGCAGGCATGTTCGCGAAACTGATTCCGGGACGGACCACCGCCGCGGCCGAGGGGGAGGTGGTCGTCCTGCTCATCGGGATGCGCATCAACCACTTCCGGGGTGTGCACCACTGGCTGCCGGTCCTCACCGCGATGCTGCGCATGCTGCGGGAGTTGGGCAGGGACAAAGGGCGCGGCCTGCTGGGCTACACGCTGTTGTCCGGCTCGCCGCGGACGTACTACGTCGTCCAGTACTGGGAGTCGAGGGAGAAGCTGTACGCGTACGCGAGCGCTCCCGACATGTTCCACCGCGAGGCCTGGGCGATCATGAACCGCAAGGAGAAGAAGTCCCGGCGGCACGTGGGGCTGTGGCACGAGACATACATAGTGCCCGAGGGCGGTTACGAATCGATCTACGCCGATATGCCGGTCCACGGACTGGCCGCGGCGACCGGCGTACTGCCGATCGAAGGGCGGGGCCGCCGGGCGGCGGACCGTCTCGCGCACCGCTCGTCCGCGAAGTGAGGTTCTGAGAGGGGCCGCCACGACGCCGGGGCGGCCGGGGACGTGCCGGGGGCGTGCCGGGTACGTCAGCCGGTGCGGCGCAGGGCCTCGCTGAGCCTTGCCGCCGAGTCGATGACCGCCTGGGCGTGCATCCGGCCCGGGTGCCTGGTCAGCCGCTCGATCGGTCCGGAGACCGAGACGGCGGCGACCACCCGGTTCGAGGGGCCGCGCACCGGCGCCGAGACCGAGGCCACACCCGGCTCGCGTTCGCCGATCGACTGGGCCCAGCCCCTGCGCCGTACGCCCGAGAGCGCCGTCGCCGTGAAGCGGGCGCCCTGGAGGCCGCGGTGCAGGCGCTCCGGCTCCTCCCAGGCCATCAGGATCTGGGCCGACGAGCCGGCCTTCATGGTGAGCGTGGAACCGACCGGCACGGTGTCCCGCAGACCGGACAGCCGCTCCGCCGCCGCCACGCAGATCCGCATGTCGCCCTGCCGGCGATAGAGCTGCGCGCTCTCGCCGGTGATGTCGCGGAGGTGGGTGAGCACCGGGCCCGCCGTGGCCAGCAGGCGGTCCTCGCCCGCCGCCGCCGCGAGTTCCGACAGCCGGGGGCCGAGAATGAAACGGCCCTGCATGTCCCTCGCCACCATGCGGTGGTGTTCCAGTGCCACGGCCAGTCGATGGGCCGTGGGTCGTGCGAGCCCGGTCGCCGCGACCAGCCCGGCGAGGGTGGCCGGACCGGACTCCAGGGCGCTCAATACCAGAGCTGCCTTGTCGAGTACGCCGACGCCGCTAGAGTTGTCCATACGACGATACTCCCGTCTCACTCTGTGAAACGCAAGTTCAATATTCGGCGGAAGTTGCGAACCTGTACGGGCGGCCACACAACGGCCCGTAGCCACCGCCCCGCACGGGGGTCCGGACGGCGGCGCACCGAATCTCTAGTTGGGCCGGCGAAGACGCCGGCCGGAGGGAAAGCGATGGGTAGGACACTCGCGGAGAAGGTCTGGGACGACCATGTCGTCCGGCGCGCCGAAGGCGAGCCCGACCTCCTCTTCATCGATCTGCACCTGCTGCACGAGGTGACCAGCCCCCAGGCCTTCGACGGCCTCCGGCAGGCCGGACGCCGGGTGCGGCGCCTCGATCTCACCATCGCCACCGAGGATCACAACACCCCGACCCTCGACATCGACAAGCCGATCGCCGACCCGGTCTCCCGCGCCCAGCTGGAGACCCTGCGCAAGAACTGCGCGGAGTTCGGCGTACGGCTGCACCCCCTGGGCGACGTCGAGCAGGGCGTCGTGCACGTGGTCGGCCCGCAGCTGGGCCTGACCCAGCCCGGCACCACCGTGGTCTGCGGCGACTCCCACACGTCCACCCACGGCGCCTTCGGCGCGCTGGCGTTCGGCATCGGCACCAGCCAGGTCGAGCACGTGCTGGCCACCCAGACGCTGCCGCTGGCCCGCCCGAAGACCATGGCGATCACCATCGACGGCGAACTGCCCGACGGCGTCACGGCCAAGGACCTGATCCTCGCGATCATCGCCCGGATCGGCACCGGCGGCGGCCAGGGCTACATCCTGGAATACCGCGGCCCGGCCATCGAGAAGCTCTCGATGGAAGCCCGGATGACCGTCTGCAACATGTCGATCGAGGCCGGCGCGCGGGCAGGCATGATCGCCCCGGACGAGACCACCTTCGACTACCTGAAGGGCCGCGACCACGCCCCGCAGGGCGAGGACTGGGACGCCGCCGTCGCGTACTGGAAGACGCTGCGCAGCGACGACGACGCGGTCTTCGACGCCGAGGTCGTCATCGACGCGGCCGAACTGGCCCCGTTCGTCACCTGGGGCACCAACCCCGGCCAGGGCGCGCCCCTGTCGGCCAACGTCCCCGACCCCGCTTCGTACGAGGACGCCTCGGAGCGCAACGCCGCCGAAAAGGCCCTGGAGTACATGGGGTTGACCGCCGGCCAGCCGCTGCGCGAGATCAACGTGGACACCGTCTTCGTAGGCTCCTGCACCAACGGCCGGATCGAGGACCTGCGCAACGCGGCCGCGATCCTGGACGGTCGCAAAGTCGCCGACGGGGTACGGATGCTGGTCGTCCCGGGCTCCGTCCGGGTCGCCCTCCAGGCCGTCGAGGAGGGCCTGGACAAGGTCTTCACCGCCGCGGGCGCCGAATGGCGGCACGCCGGCTGCTCGATGTGCCTCGGCATGAACCCCGACCAGCTGGCCCCCGGCGAGCGCTCCGCCTCCACCTCGAACCGCAACTTCGAGGGCCGGCAGGGCAAGGGTGGCCGTACGCACCTGGTCTCCCCGCAGGTCGCCGCCGCCACCGCCGTGCTGGGCCACCTGGCCGCGCCCGCCGACCTGTCCGACGCCCGTACGCCCGCCGGAGTCTGAGAATCATGGAAGCTTTCACCACACACACCGGCCGGGCCGTCCCGCTGCGCCGCAGCAACGTCGACACCGACCAGATCATCCCCGCCCACTGGCTGAAGAAGGTCACCCGGGACGGCTTCGAGGACGGACTCTTCGAGGCCTGGCGCAAGGACGAGAACTTCGTCCTCAACCGCCCCGAGCGCAAGGGCGCCACGGTCCTGGTGGCCGGTCCCGACTTCGGCACCGGATCCTCCCGCGAACACGCCGTGTGGGCGCTGCAGAACTACGGCTTCAAGGCCGTCGTCTCCTCCCGGTTCGCCGACATCTTCCGCGGCAACTCGCTGAAGAACGGGCTGTTGACCGTCGTGCTCGACCAGAAGGTCGTCGACGCGCTCTGGGAGCTGACCGAGGCCGACCCCACGGCCGAGATCACCGTCGACCTGGAGGCGCGCCAGGTCCGCGCCGAGGCCCCCGACGGATCGAAGCTGACCGCCGACTTCGAGCTCGACGAGAACGCCCGTTGGCGACTGCTCAACGGGCTGGACGACATCAGCCTCACCCTTCAGAACGAAGCGGACATCGCGACTTATGAGGTGGCAAGGCCGACCTTCAAGCCGCGTACAATTAACGCCTGAGCAGCGCGTTTCCAGGACTGCGCCCCCTGCCATCTGGTAGGGGGCGCAGCCGCTTGTTGAGACCCCGTCGGGCGACAACTCGCCCCAGATGGCACAATCGGTGCATGGAACGCGACAGCCAACTCAAGCTTTACGGCCAAGTCGCCGACCGATTGAAGGAAGCGCACACAAGAGTGCGCACACTGCAAGTCCCGGAGGGCGTAAGGATGGCGCTGTCCCGGAAGCTGTTGGTCATCACGGCCGCGGCTAAGCACGATCTCCCGGATGCGGCAAGGCGTCTGGACCGGTTGATGAAGGACCTCGATGAGGGCCGATTCCCCGAAGGTGACTGACTCTGCGGAACTGCGCAGCGGTCGACTTCGTTGCGGCACTAGGGTGATTAGCCCGTTTCGTGTTTGATTTGCGGTATATATCTGCCTAACGTGCGAAAACGCTTGAACACTTTCGTTCTGGCAATGTCTCCGAAGGGGAAGACGTGAACAAGGCGCAGCTCGTAGAAGCGATTGCCGACAAGGTCGGAGGCCGCCAGCAGGCCGCCGAGGCCGTCGACGCGGTACTCGACGCGATCGTCCGTGCGGTTGTCGCGGGGGACCGTGTCTCGGTCACCGGCTTCGGCTCGTTCGAGAAGGTCGACCGCCCCGCCCGTTACGCCCGCAACCCGCAGACGGGTGAGCGCGTGCGGGTCAAGAAGACCTCGGTGCCCCGTTTCCGTGCGGGACAGGGCTTCAAGGACCTGGTGAGCGGCTCGAAGAAGCTCCCCAAGGGCGGCGAAGTGGCCGTGAAGAAGGCGCCCAAGGGCAGCCTGTCGGGCGGTCCTTCCACCCGTACGACGACCAAGGCCGCGGCCAAGAAGGCCACCGCCAAGAAGGCCACGGCGAAGAAGGCCACCGCCAAGAAGACCGTGACCGCGGCGAAGACCACGGCGGCCAAGAAGACCACCGCGAAGAAGACCACCGCGGCGGCCAAGAAGACCACGGCGGCGGCGAAGAAGACCACCGCGGCGGCGAAGAAGACGACGGCCACCAAGAAGGCCGCCGCCAGCAAGACCGCGCCCGCCAAGAAGGCCACGGCGAAGAAGGCGCCCGCGAAGAAGACCACGGCGCGCAAGACCACGGCGAAGAAGGCCACTGCACGGAAGAAGTGAGACCGAGCCGCGCAGGGCTACTCACACGCGCCGGGCCGGGCTCCCCTCGGGGAGCCCGGCCCGCGGGCTGTTGTGGGGGCGCTCTGCGCGCGGCCGTCCAGAAACGTCTGTCGCGCCCGTTCAGAACGTCTGCAGGGTCACCAGGGTGATCCGCAGGTCCGCACCCTCGCCGCTGCCCTCGATCCGCACCCGCTGCCCCGGACGCAGCAGCCGCAGACCGCCCGCGTCGAAGGCCCGCGCGTCGAAATCCACCGGGGTGCCGTCGTCGAGCAGCACGCTGCCGGTGCGGGTCTCGGGGTCGTAGGTGTACGAGGTCGCCTGCATGGACGGCAGCCTATCGGTCCGGTGCCGGGGCCGTTGAGGGCTCGTCGCCGCGGGCCCGGCCAGGAGCTTCGGCGGCCCGGGAGGCTCCCGCGGCCCAGTGTCCCGCGGTGTGCACGCCGACCCCCAGCGTCAGCGCCGCCCGCAGATCGTCGCCGGTGTCCACGTCCTGGCGGACCGAATCGATGCCTGCCAGGTCGATTTCCACCGCGCCGGAGTCCAGATGCCGGGCCCGGGAAGGACCGCCGAAAGCCGGACGCAATTCCACTCCCGGCACAGCCGACAGAAATGTTGTCCCGATTCCCGCCGCATCGGTCACAAATGCGCGAGGGAATTCGGCGGAATAATCGAGCACCCGGGCCAATTCTCCGGGGCGCAGCGCGGGCAGATCCGCGTTGAGGGCGGCGACCGCGGCCCGGGGCCGCCCGGCCCGTACAGCCCGCTCGCCATGTGCCAGCGCGGCGTTGAGTCCGCGGTCGGGCTCGTCGGGGACGACGCGGGCCCCGATGGCCGTGAGGGCCGCCCCGGCCTCCGGGTCGTCCGTGACTACCACCACATCCAGCACCGAGGGGCAGGACAGGGCGGCGGCCACGGTGTCCCGGGCGAAGGCGAGGGCGAGCCGGGGGCGCAGCTCGGCCCCCGTCGTGGGCGTCAGCCTGCTCTTGGCCCGCGCCAGGGGCTTCAACGGGACGACCAGGGACCAAGGACCGGTCGGGTCGGTGTTCGTGGCGATCTCCCCCTCGATACGCGTCGCCGCCTATTCTCGCCTGCCGGTGCGAGAACCCGGAGGGTCGGTCCCGAAAGCGGGGCGTACGGTGTTCTCGACAGAGCAGGGGCCTGGGGCGAGACTTGACCGTCGGTAGCCAGGCAGATTTCAGGTCCTTAGAGGAAGGTGTCCGAGTGTCCCGCCGCAGAATCGGCTTCTGGTACCGCCTGGCGGCGGTCATCGCAAAACCGCCGTTGGTGGTTCTGTTCAAGCGTGACTGGCGGGGGATGGAACACATTCCGGCCGACGGTGGATTTATCACCGCGGTCAATCACAACTCCTATCTGGACCCGCTTTCCTACGGTCACTTCCAGTACAACACCGGACGGGTGCCGCGGCTTCTCGCCAAGGCGGGCCTGTTCAAGACCCCCTTTGTCGGAATGATGCTGCGCGGCACCGGACAGATCCCGGTGTACCGCGAGACGACCAATGCGCTGGACGCCTTCCGGGCGGCCGTCGACGCCATCGAACGCGGCGAATGCGTAGCCTTCTACCCGGAGGGCACGCTCACCCGTGACCCCGACATGTGGCCGATGGCCGGCAAGACCGGTGCCGCCCGCGTGGCGTTGATGACGAAGGCCCCGGTCATCCCCGTCGCCCAGTGGGGCGCCAACCTCGTGATGCCGCCCTACGCCAAGGAGAACAAGCTCCGGCTGTTCCCCCGCAAGACCCTTCAGGTGCAGGCCGGACCGCCCGTGGACCTCACCAGGTTCTACGGCGAGGACCCGACGCCCGACGTCCTGCGCGAGGCGACCGAGGCCATCATGGCCGCGGTGACCGCGCAGCTGGAGATCGTGCGGGGCGAACAGGCCCCCGCACAGCCCTACGACCACCGCAAGGCCCGTGCGGAACAGCGACGCAAGGCCGAAGGAAAGGGACCCAAGTGACGCACCCCGCAAAGGCGGCCGTCTTCGGAACCGGCTCATGGGGTACGGCCTTCGGCGTGGTCCTCGCCGACGCCGGCTGCGAGGTCACCCTCTGGGGCCGTCGCGCCGAGGTCGCCGAGGCCGTCAATACGACCCGTACCAACCCGTACTACCTGCCGGGAATTGAGCTCCCCGCATCGGTCCGGGCCACCACCGACGCCGCCGAGGCGCTGCGCGGCGCCGACTTCGCCGTACTCGTGGTGCCTTCGCAGACGCTGCGCGCCAACCTCGCCGAATGGGCCCCGCACCTCGGTTCCGACACCGTTCTCGTCTCGATGATGAAGGGTGTCGAACTCGGCACCGCGAAGCGGATGAGCGAGGTCATCGAGGACGTCACCAAGGTCTCCGCGGACCGGATCGCCGTCATCACCGGACCCAACCTGGCCAAGGAGATCGCCGAACGCCGCCCCGCGGCGGCCGTCGTCGCCTGCCAGGACGAGTCCGTGGCCCAGCGCCTCCAGGCCGCCTGCCACACCTCGTACTTCCGCCCGTACACCAACACCGACGTGGTCGGCTGCGAGCTCGGCGGCGCGGTCAAGAACGTCATCGGTCTGGCGGTCGGCATCGCTGACGGCATGGGCCTCGGCGACAACGCCAAGGGTTCGCTCATCACCCGGGGCCTCGCCGAGACGACCCGCCTCGGCCTGGCCATGGGCGCCGACCCGCTGACCTTCTCCGGACTCGCGGGCCTGGGCGACCTGGTGGCGACCTGCTCCTCGCCGCTCTCCCGCAACCACACCTTCGGCACCAACCTCGGCCGCGGCATGACGCTCCAGGAGACCATCGCCGTCACCAAGCAGACCGCCGAAGGCGTCAAGTCCTGTGAGTCGGTGCTCGATCTGGCACGCAGGCACGGCGTCGACATGCCCATCACCGAGACGGTCGTCGGCATCGTCCACGAGGGCAAGCCGCCGATGGTCGCGCTGGGCGAGCTGATGTCGCGCAGCGCGAAGCCCGAGCGGCGCTGACGGCGGCCGGGGGCGGCCGGACCGGTGAACGTTCCCGGTCACCGCTCCGGCGGCCCCGGCCGCGCTGACGCGAGTGGTACCAGCAGGTACGCTCAACGCGATATGAGCAGCGAGAACCTCCCCCAGAGCCCGGAGCAGCAGCTCCGCAAGCCGCGCGTGGCCGTCGTGTTCGGCGGCCGCAGCTCCGAACACGGCATCTCGGTCGTCACGGCCGGCGCCGTCCTGAATGCCATCGACCGGACAAAGTACGACGTCCTGCCGATCGGCATCACGACGGACGGCCGCTGGGCGCTCACCGCCGACGAACCCGAACGCATGGCCATCACGGACCGGAAGATGCCGGAAGTGGCCCAGCTGGCCGAGTCCACCGAGGGCGCCGTGGTGCTCTCCGTCGACCCCGGCAACCGCGAAGTGGTGTACAGCGAGCCCGGCTCGGTCCCCAAGGCGCTCGGCGAGGTCGACGTCGTCTTCCCCGTGCTGCACGGCCCGTACGGCGAGGACGGCACCCTCCAGGGGCTCCTGGAGCTCTCCGGTGTGCCCTACATCGGCGCCGGGGTGCTCGCCTCGGCGGTCGGCCAGGACAAGGAGTACATGAAGCGGGTCTTCATCTCCTTCGGGCTGCCGGTCGGCCCGTACCTCGTGGTGCGTCCCCGCGAATGGGACAAGGACCCCTCCGGCGCCCGCAAGCGCATCGTGGACTTCGCCGGTGAGCACGGCTGGCCGCTCTTCATCAAGCCCGCCCGCGCAGGCTCGTCCTTCGGCATCACCAAGGTCGACGACCTGTCCGGGCTCGACGAGGCGATCGAGGAGGCCCGCCGCCACGACCCCAAGTTCCTGGTCGAGGCGCTGCTGCGGGGCCGCGAGATCGAGTGCGGGGTGCTGGAGTTCGAGGACGGGCCGCGCGCCAGCGTGCCCGCCGAGATCCCGCCGGTGACCTCGCACGACTTCTACGACTTCGAGGCCAAGTACATCGACTCGGCCGCCGGGATCCTGCCCGCCCCGCTCACCGAGGAGCAGACGGCCGAGGTCCAGCGGCTCGCGGTCGAGGCCTTCGAGGCCACGTCCTGCGAGGGGCTGGTCCGCGCCGACTTCTTCCTCACCGAGGACGGCACCTTCGTGATCAACGAGATCAACACGCTGCCGGGCTTCACCCCGATCTCCATGTACCCGCGGATGTGGCAGGAGAGCGGTGTGAGCTACCAGGAGCTGGTGGACCGGCTGATCCAGGCAGCGTTGAGCCGCCCGACCGGCCTGCGCTGAGCCGGGCCCCGCGCCGCACGGCGTGCGCTCCCGATCGGGGGCGCACGCCCTACAGGCCGGGCACCGTCTTCCGGACGGGCGGGCCGAACGCGGCCAAGGGACTCGCGTCATGGGCGTACGCCGTCGAGAGGGTCACCTCGACGTACGCCTTGCGGTAGGTCGTCGTGAAACGCGGACCGGCGTCATCGGGCTGTTCCAGCAGCCAGTTGACGCCGTTCGCCTCGGTCCCCTTCGCCATGGGGTCGTCCATCTTCGCGGGCCGGGGGACACCGCAGCGCAGTACGATCTCCCCGTCCCCCCACTCGGCGGTCAGTTCGGACTTCGGCCCGGCGTCGCCGCGGTCGAGACCGGCAACGGTCCTCGGCAGCTCCTCGTGCAGCGCGCGGCAGTAGGCCGCGGCTTCCGGGGACGGTGTGGGAACCGTGATCGATACCGCGGCGTCCGTTGAGGAACAGCCCGCCGCGGCCAGCAGCAGCGCGGCGACGGACGGGCCGAGGAACACGGGGTGGCGGAGCCGGCGCAATGATGTCACCGGCCCAGCGTAGACGGGGACTACAGATGAACGACCGGGCAGGTCAGGGTTCGGGTGATGCCTTCCACTTGCTGGACCTTGGCGACCACCATGCGGCCGAGTTCATCGACCGTGTCGGCCTGTGCGCGCACGATCACGTCGTAGGGGCCGGTGACGTCCTCTGCCTGGATCACTCCCGGAACTCTGGCGATGGTCTCGGCGACGGTCGACGCCTTGCCCACCTCGGTCTGAATAAGGATGTACGCCTGTACCACGGAACCTCCAGGGCGGCCACGAGGATCATGTGGGGAGAAAGAGACGCCACGGTATCGCGTTGCCGCGTGCCGCGGGGAGACCTGTGGGCCGTTGACGCCCACAGCGTGGCGTACGCAAGACGCAAGTTGACGTATCTCTTGACAGTACCGACAGCAGTGATGGCCCGCGACCGCAAGCGCAGCGGTCCGGAAGGGGGGCGGGCATGGCGGTGACGAGCGGTGCAGACTGCTCCCTGCGGCGGCGGCGGCCGGTCCAGGGTCCGGACCCCCGGCCGCCGAAGCAGCCCGGACGACCGTCCGGCGCGATAGATGAGAGGTGAGACTCGGTGAAGGGAACCGTGGGCGAGTTGGGGGAGTTCGGGCTCATCAGGGAGCTCACTTCCCGGCTCACCACCACTCCGGCGGTACGGCTCGGCCCCGGCGACGACGCCGCGGTCGTGACCGCTCCCGACCGCAGGGTCGTGGCCAGTACGGACATCCTGTTGGAGGGACGGCACTTCCGCCGCGACTGGTCGACGGCGTACGACGTCGGCCGCAAGGCCGCCGCCCAGAACCTCGCCGACATCGCCGCCATGGGCGCGGTGCCCACCGCGCTGCTGCTCGGCCTGGTCGTCCCCGGCGAACTCCCGGTCACCTGGGCCGGTGAGCTGATGGACGGCATCCGTGACGAGTGCCAGGTCGCGGGCGCGGCCGTGGTCGGCGGAGACGTCGTGCGCGGCGAGACGATCACCGTCTCGATCACCGCGCTGGGTGATCTGCGCAACCATGAGCCGGTCACCCGCTCCGGCGCCCAGCCCGGCGACGTCGTCGCCGTCACCGGCTGGCTCGGCTGGTCCGCCGCCGGGTACGCGGTGCTCTCCCGCGGCTTCCGTTCGCCCCGCGCCTTCGTCGAGGCCCACCGGCGCCCCGAACCGCCGTACCACGCGGGCCCCGCGGCCGCCGGGCTCGGCGCCACCGCGATGACGGACGTGAGCGACGGGCTCGTCGCCGACCTCGGGCACATCGCCGAGGCGAGCAAGGTCCGGATCGATCTGCGCTCCGGACTCATCGACATCCCCTCGCAGATGTCCGACATCGGGCAGGCCGTCGGCGTCGACCCGCTCCAGTGGGTGCTGACCGGGGGCGAGGACCACGCGATCGTCGCCACCTTCCCGCCGGACGTGAAGCTGCCCGCCCGCTGGAGGGTGATCGGCGAGGTCCTCAACCCCTCCGCGCTGCCGCAGGTGACGGTCGACGGGGCGCCGTGGACCAGCAAGGGCGGCTGGGACCACTTCGGGGACATCGAGGACGCCCAGTAGATTTCGGCGTATGCCCGTATCTGCCGCTGTACCCGCCCGTGTGCTCACCGTCGCCGGATCCGACTCCGGCGGCGGTGCGGGCATCCAGGCCGACCTGAAGACGATGCTGGCGCACGGCGTGCACGGGATGAGCGTGCTGACCGCCGTCACCGCGCAGAACTCGCTGGGGGTGCAGGGCGCCTGGGAACTGCCCGTCGAGGCCGTGCGCGCCCAGTACCGCAGTGTGGTGGACGACATCGGGGTGCAGGCGGTCAAGACCGGAATGCTGTCGTCGGCCGTCCTGGTGGAGGCCGTGGCCGAGCTCCTCGCCGGCACCGACGCCCCGTCCGTCGTCGACCCGGTCGGCGTCTCCAAGCACGGCGACCCGCTGCTGGCCGCCGAGGCGCTCGATTCCGTACGGACGAAACTGCTGCCGGCCGCCACGGTCGCCACTCCGAACCTGGACGAGGTGGCGCAGCTCACCGGCATCCACGTCGAGGACGAGCCGGGGATGCGGCGGGCCGCCGCCGCGGTACTGGACTTCGGGCCGCGCTGGGTCGTCGTCAAGGGCGGTCACCTGCCGGGCGCACCCGTCGACCTGCTGACGGACGGCACCGAGGAGCACTGGCTGCGCGCCCCCCGGCACGACAACCGCCACACCCACGGCACCGGCTGCACACTCGCCTCGGCCATTGCCTGCCGACTGGCCCTGGGACAGGACGTACCCACGGCGGTACGGGACGCGAAGGCGTACGTCACCGGGGCGATCGCGGCGGGCTTCCCGCTGGGCGCCGGGATCGGCCCGGTCGACCACGGCTGGCGGACGCGTACCGGGTGAGGGCGCCCCGGGCACAGCAAAAAGCCGGTCCACCGAGGTGGACCGGCTTTTTGGGCAACCGGAAGGCTGCGCTACGACGGGAACGTCAGCGCGCGACCTTGCCGGCCTTGATGCACGAGGTGCAGACGTTGAGCCGCTTCGGCGTCCGACCGACCACGGCACGCACGCGCTGGATGTTGGGATTCCAGCGACGGGACGTACGGCGGTGCGAGTGCGAAATGTTGTTGCCGAAGCCCGGCCCCTTGCCGCAGACGTCGCAGTTGGCAGCCACGGGTCACTCCAAAGACTTCAGATGCACTTACAGTGAAATCCGGCGCGCCGGAATCATTTGACTGAAGTGGCGGTGCCGGAGGGATGGCCCGACTCTCATCGGGCAACCGAAGCAGCATACAACGGCTGCGTCGGTAGAACGAAACTACCATGGGTTTCACGGACCTTGTCCCGCCGGCCCCTGTCCCCGCCGGACCCGGTGCGCGGGGACTACTCTGCGATGCAGCCGGCCGCCCACGGCCGAATCCGAGGAGGACCGACAGGTGCCGCAGACCGCCGACGACATGGACGCCGTCGCGGTGCGTACCTGGTGCTCACTGGCCCTGGAGGCGCTGGGCCGGGAGCGCGAGGCGATCGACGCGATCAATGTGTACCCGGTCGCCGACGGGGACACCGGTACGAACCTCTATCTGACCGTGGAATCGGCGACCCAGGCCGTCGAAGCGGTGTTCGCCGCCCACGAGACCGGTGCGACCGCACCCGTCGCGGCCGACGCGGTACGGGCCATGGCGCACGGCGCCCTGATCGGTGCCCGGGGGAACTCCGGCACGATCCTGGCCCAGCTGCTGCGCGGGATGGCCGGAGTGCTGGCCGTCGGCCATGACGCGGACCAGCTGCGCCGGGCGCTCGCCGTCGCCGCCGCAGCGGCCCGGCAGGCCGTCGCCCACCCCGTCGAGGGCACCGTGCTGACGGTGGCCACCGCGGCCGCCGAGGCCGCCGCACGCACCGAGGACGACGCCGGAACCGCGGAGGTCGTACAGGCGGCGTACGAAGGAGCGCGGACGGCCCTGGAAGCCACCCCCGGACAGCTCGCCGTCCTCGGCCGGGCGGGCGTCGTGGACGCCGGCGGACGCGGTCTGGTGACGGTGCTCGGGGCGCTCGTCGAAGCGGTCTGCGGGCGGGCGCCCGAGCGCACCCACGTGGCCGTGCCTGCCCTTCCCGTAGCGGACGACTGCGCGGCGGCCGAGACGGAGGGCGGACCGGCCTTCGAGGTCATCTACCTGCTGGAGGCCACGGACGACGCGGTGGACCGGCTGCGGTCCCGGCTCGACCGGCTCGGCGACTCGCTCGTGGTGGTGGGCGGCGACGGGCTGTGGAACGTCCATGTGCACGTCGACGACGCGGGCGCCGCCGTGGAGGCCGGGGTCGAGGCGGGGCGGCCGTACCGGATCCGGATCACCCACTTCGGCGCGGACCGGGTGCACCCCCACACCGAGCCCGTGCAGCGCGCGGTCGTCGTGGTGGTCCCCGGCGACGGGCTCCGCGGCCTGTGCAAGGAGGCCGGGGCCACGACGGTCCTGGCCCGCCCCGGGGAGCCGCCCGCCAGCGGTGAACTGGTCGACGCGATCCGCCGGGCGCACGCCCGCGAGGTGGTCCTGCTGCCCAACGACGCGGAGCTGCGCCACACCGCCGCCGCTGCCGCCGAACAGGCCCGCTCGGAGGGCGTCCGGGTCGCCCTGATCCCGACCAGGGCCGCCGTCCAGGGCATCGCCGCCCTCGCCGTCCACGAACCCGACCGCAGCTTCGACGAGGACGTGGTGGCGATGACCGCCGCCGCCGGCGCGACCCGCTACGCGGAACTCGCCGTCGCCGAACGGCAGTCCTGGACCATGGCGGGCATCTGCCAGGCCGGCGACATCCTGGGCCTGATCGACGGCGATGTCGCGGTCATCGGCGAGGACGTGTCGCGGACGGCCCGCGACGTGCTGGACCGGATGCTGGCGGCGGGCGGCGAACTGGTCACCCTGGTCCTGGGCGAGGACATCCCCGACAGCCTCGCGGACGTGCTGGAGGAGCACGTGCGCGAGGGCTATCTGGCGGTGGACACGGTGGTGTACCGGGGTGGCCACCAGCGCGCTCCGCTGCTCATCGGGGTGGAGTAGCGCCGCCCGCCGCCGGGCCCCGGGCGCCGGGCGGGCCGGTTCGCCTGGCCACGTAGTCCAGCAGCGCCTCGGCCTCCGCGCGGCGCTCCTCGTCCGACTCGTCCGGCTCCCCGGCCCCGTGGAGCTCCAGGACCTTCCGGGCCCGCTCCCGTGCCGCCTCCGGACGGTCCAGGTCGGCCTCCAGCCAGGCGGCCATCAGCTCGGCGGCCGTGCGCAGGCCGACGAAACCGGCGCCGGCCTCCGTGAAGCCCGCGACCGCCCGGTCCACGTACCCGAGCGCCTCCTCGTACTCCGGCGCCTCGCCCGGCTCGCCCTGGCAGACGTGGGCGATCAGCTCGCCGGTCTGGCGGTGGGTGTCCGCGAGCTCCGCGAGCAGCCGGGGCGCCCCGTCCGCCGGGCCGGAGGCCAGTGCCGCCTCGCACTCCCGCGCGGCCGACGCCATGAACGCCCGCGCCGCCCCCGGGCCCGGCTGCCCCTCCCGGATCGCGATCCAGGCCCGTACCCGCAGCGTTCGCACCAGCGCGGGGACATCACCCAGCTCGCGCCAGAGCTCCCCGGCTCGCGCGTACGCAAGCTCCGCCTGCGGGTCGAGACCGGCCCGGTAGAGCGCCTGCGCGGCCAGGTTCGCGAGCATCGCGTGGTCGTGCTGCTCGGGCCAGCCGCGCGCGATGTCCGCCGCCTTCAGCCAGTGCTCGGCCGCCTCCCGCGGCTCGTGGAGCGCCGTGAGCGCGTCGCCGAGCCACCACAGCGTCTGCACGACCATGCCGTCACCGTGCTCCGCGGACGTGATGTCGGGCAGCACGGTCTCCAGCACCGCGGCCGCCTCCGCCGCCCGGTCCAGCCGGAGCAGCCAGCCGCCGAGCTGATGACGGGCATGGACCCCGAGCGTCGCGCTCTCGCCCGACTCGTCCGCCCAGTGCGCGGCGTCCAGCGCCTGCTCGGCCGCCTCGGCGAACTGCCCGGTGCCGACGAGGATTTCGGCGAGCCGCAGATGCAGCCGGGCCCGTCCGCGCGCCGGGACGAACGACGCCCCGTGCTCCAGCGCGGCCCGTGCCGCGCTCTCCGCCCGCTCGTACTCCTCCAGTTGAGCGGCGAGCCCGGACGCCTTGGCCTCGCACTCGACCGCGTACCAGGGCAGCCCGGCGGCATTGGTCTCCGCGGCGGCCCGCTCGTACCGCTCCAGCGCGCCGTGCGGGTCGCCCCGGTACGCCGCGACGTCGCCGAGCAGTTCCAGCGCCTCCGCGATCCGGGAGGCCACCCCGGCCTCCGCGCGCAGCGGTTCGGTGAACGCGAGCAGCTCCCGCGCCCCCTGTTCGAGACCGGCGACGGCCGACTCGGCGGCCGCCTCGTCCGGGGCGTCCTGCACCAGCCGGCCGAGAACGCGGGCCCGGCACATCAGCACGGCGCTCGCCTGGCGGGCGGTGGCCGCGCCGTCGGCGTGCAGGGCCAGTGCCCGGTCCACGACCGGGGCGATCCCGGCCAGCGCCTCGTCCGCCCCGCCGGGCTCCAGCGCGCGGGCGTATTTGGCCCTGCCCGCCGCGGCGGCGGCCTCGCCCGGGTCGCCCGCGGCCGCGTAGAGACCGGCGGCGGCCTCGAAGGCCGCCATCGCCTCGGCGGGCGGCAGCGAGCCGTACATCGCCCGGTGGTCCTCGACGCACGCGCGGTCATGGTCCGACAGCCCGGCCGCGCCCCCGTCCGGCTCGGCGACCCGGTGGGACACGGCTTCCCAGGCGGGCCCCGCCGCCGGGTGCTGGGCCTCGGAGAGACGGCGCGCCTCGGCCAGCAGACCGGCCAGGCCGCGCGGTGCCTGCGCCGCCGCCGGTGCTGCCCCCGGCGTCGGGGCGGCGTCCGGCTTCCGGTCCGGGGCGGCCAGTCGCGCGGCCCGTACACCGAGCGGCAGCCGGTCCAGCAGCGGCCGGCGGTCCAGACGTTCCCGCACCAGCGTGCCGACCCGCGCGGTGCCGTTGCGCTCGTCGAACCGGGCGGCCAGCTCCAGCGCCCGCGTACGGGCGTGTACGGCCAGCGAGGACGCGGTCCAGTCCGTCCCGGCGGGCCCCGGCACGGACTGCCCGCCGTGGCCGAGCGAGGTCAGCCGGTCCATCAGCAGCGCCGTGACGGCCAGGTAGTCCATCAGGCTGCCGGGGTTCCCGCTGTCGGTGAAGTACGCGGGCCGCTCGGCGATGATCTCCAGGGCGCGGGCCTCGTTGCCGGTCAGGGCGCAGAACTCGATGTGCTGCGCGGCCGCGTTCCGCATGCTCTCCATCGACCGGACCATCCGGTACCCGCGCAGATGATGGGCGCGGGCCTGCTCGGACCGGCCGATGCGCAGGAGCGGCAGGAGCGAGGCCGCCAGCACGGCGTGCGGCTCATGGGCGCAGGTGTGCTCACCGCCCAGCACCGGTGCCCAGGTCTCCAGGGCCTCGGCGTCCAGGCCGAGCTGCGCCTGCCAGCTGCCCTGTTCGTGCAGCTCGCAGGCATGGCAGTTGGCCATCCGGTCGCGGTCGGCCGCCTGCCAGGCGGCGTACGCCCGCTCGGCACGCGGCAGATCGCCCAGGTGCCGGGCGATCTCCAGCTCGCCCTGGCACACGGCACGCTCGGAGTGACCGGCGAGCCGGTAGCGGTGCTCCATCTCGCTCTGCCACTTCTCGATGGCGGCGAGCGGGATGTGCGGCTGGTCGACCATGGAGCTGGAGACCCACTTGAACATCCAGAACAGATGGTGGGTCATGAAGTCGCCGAAATCGCCCGGCCGTTCGTCCCACATGCGCAGCAGCCGCGCGAAGGGCACGAACATCTTGTCCTTCTCGGAGCTGTAGTTGTAGACCTGCAGCTGGTGCGTGAGCGCCTCGATGACCAGGGCGGCGTCCCCGGTCTGCTCGGCCTCCGCCAGCAGCCGTTCCGCGCGGGCGTTGCGCGCGGGGCCCTCCGGCTCCCCGTCGTTCTCCCGCAGGGCCTGGCGGATCGTGGTGACGTCGGGGCTCATCGGCCGTCCTCCTGGGGGTCCGCGGGGGAGTGTCCTGGTACTGCGGGATGCGTGGCCCACTCCAGCAGGCCGATGAACGACCGGTTCAGCAGCGCCGAGTCGGCCGGCCGCAGCGGGCGCTGCGCCATCAGCAGCGCCTGCCCGTAGAGCGCCTCCGTCGCGGTCCCGGCCAGCTCCGCGGAGTCCAGCGAAGCGATCCGCCGGATCAGCGGATTGAGGTGGTTCAGTACGAGCCGGGCGCGCGGCGCAGTGCCGCGCAGCGAGCCGAGAATCCCCGCCCACAGCTCGTCGGCCTGCCCCTCCGCCTCGGCGCGGGCCTGCTCGTGGCGGGCCGCCCGGTCGTCGAGATGCAGCGCGGGCACGGTCAGCGGATGGAAGGCGCGCAGCGCCACGTCGCAGCCCAGCGGATCCAGCCTGGCGCGGGCCACGGCCAGGAAGGCGCCCAGGGCCAGCTCCTGCGCCGGATCGACGGAGTCCAGATGCGCGGTGACGGTATCGGCGTCCAGCTCCGCGACCGCCGTCCCGGGCCGGACCGACGGCAGCCGCTCGACCAGCTCGGTGTCGTACGTGTAGCCGCCGTTGACCACCCCGATGCCCTGCGCGGAGGCGATCGGCGCGACCTGCCGGTACTCCTCCACGGTCCGTGTGAAGTGCACCACCGGATGGCGCCGGGCGAACTCCTCCAGCGACAGACGCCCGTCCGTCGTCTCGAACGGCAGCCACGGCAGCATCGTGCGCAGCATGGCGCCGTCGTGCCGGGCGAGCGACTTCACCCCCAGGTGGTGCACGGAGAGGAACTCCGCAAGCCGCTCCGGCTCACCCGCGGCGAGCCCGGTGAGCCACTGCCTGATCCGGTCGCCGAGCGCCTCCCGTACGGCTGCCAGGGTCTCGTCCGCGTACAGCGCCTCCCGCGAGGCGGTGGGCCGCAGACTGTCCGTGTCGATGACACAGCGCACGAAGAACGCCCAGTCGGGCAGCAGTTCGTCGGCCCGGTCGGTCAGCAGCATGCCCTTCAGATGCACCCGGTGGCCGGCCCGCTGCGCCGGGCTCACGGCGGACGGCAGCACATAGGCGACCCCGCGGATCCCGGCGAGCGGCAGATCCAGGTCGATCGCGTCGAGCGGCGAGAAGCCGAACTGCGCGTGACAGTGACGGGCGAGCGCCACCCGTCGCGCCGCCGGGCCCGGGTACGGACGGTCCCACGGCGCCGGCAGATCGGTGACTGCGGCCTCGCCCACCCGTACGTCGTAGGGCAGCAGCGAGCCGAAGTCGCGGGCGAGCGAGAGCACCCGCTCCTCGGCGAGCCAGTCCCCGCTGCCGGGCCGTGCGGTCAGGTGCACGGTGGTGCCCGGCTCCGGTCGTGCGCTGTCGGGCAGCGTACGGACGGTGTATGAACCGTCGTCGCGGGCGCACCACTCCACGGGCGGCGACGCGGGCGTACGCGCCGAACGGCTCACCACCCGGATCTCGGCCGCGACGACGAAGCACGCCAGCAGCCCGATGCCGAACTGCCCGAGGAATTCGGCGCGCGCCGAGGCGAGCCCCTCCGCCCCGTCGCGCTTGGAACTGCGGCCGATCGTCGCGAGCAGGCTGTGCACATCGGTCTCGGTCAGACCGATCCCGCTGTCCTCGATCCGCAGCCGTCCGCCGTCCGCGTGCAGCCGCACCAGGGCGGGCGCCTCCGGCTGCTCGGCGCGGCGGGCCGTGATGGCGTCCACGGCGTTCTGCAGCAGCTCGCGGAGGTAGACCCGCGGGGAGGAGTAGAGGTGGTGGGAGAGAAGGCCGACCAGTCCGCGCAGATCCACCTGGAAGGTGTGCGGCGACCGGCCGGAGGAGGAGTCGGTGTGTTCGTGGGACGCGGAATTCGCTGAGGTCTCAGATGTCATCGTCGCAGCGCCGGTGGGGGGCCTGTGCCTCGCCCGGCGAGGCACTTGCGACAGCGCGGGTCGGGCGATCCCTGAAGAGGTGATCGCGAGCCGGAAGCGTGGGAGCCGATCCTAGGGGCGTGGCGACGATTCCGACCAGGGGATTCCCGGGTTCCGGGTGGTGCCCGCCGGACATCTGTCAGTGGTGTGGTGTGCAATGGATCGCGTGTCTGCGTTCGATGAACCCCTCAAGAAGCTGCTCGGCGGAGCCACCGCGAAGGTGATGGCCGAACACCTCGACCTGCACACGGTCGGTGATCTGCTCCACCACTACCCCCGGCGGTACGAGGAGCGCGGCCGGCTCACGGCGCTGGCCGAGCTCCCGCTGGACGAGCACGTGACGGTGGTCGCCCAGGTCGCCGACGCCCGCGTCCTGATGTTCAACAACGGCCGCGGCAAGCGCCTCGAAGTGACCCTCACCGACGGCAACGGCCGCCTCCAGCTGGTCTTCTTCGGCCACGGCGTCCACAAGCCGCACAAGGAGCTGCTGCCCGGCCGACGGGCGATGTTCGCGGGCAAGGTCTCCGTCTTCAACCGGAAGATGCAGCTGGCCCACCCCACGTACCAGCTGCTGGACGCAGAGTCCATCGACGGGGCCGAGGCCACGGAGGCGGTGGACGCCTTCGCCGGGCGGCTGCTGCCGATCTACCCGGCCTGCAAGCAGCTGGACTCGTGGCGGATCGCCAAGGCCGTCGACACGGTGCTGCCCAGCGCGCAGGAAGCCGTCGACCCGCTGCCGCCGGGGCTGCGCGAGGGCCGCGGGTTCACCGCGCTCCCCGAGGCGCTGCTGAAGATCCACCGCCCGCAGACCAAGGCGGACATCGCCGAGGCCAGGGACCGGCTGAAGTGGGACGAGGCCTTCGTCCTCCAGGTCGCGCTGGCCCGCCGCAGGTACGCCGACACCCAGCTCCCGGCCGTGGCCCGCAGACCCACGCCCGGCGGACTCCTCGACGCCTTCGACGCCAAGCTGCCCTTCACCCTCACCGAAGGACAGCAGAAGGTCTCCCGGGAGATCTTCGACGACCTCGCGACCGAGCACCCGATGCACCGGCTCCTCCAGGGAGAGGTCGGTTCGGGCAAGACGATGGTCGCGCTGCGGGCGATGCTCGGCGTCGTCGACGCGGGCGGGCAGGCCGCCATGCTCGCGCCCACCGAGGTGCTCGCCCAGCAGCACCACCGCTCCATCACCGAGATGATGGGCGAGCTGGCCGAGGGCGGAATGCTCGGCGGGTCCGAGCAGGGGACGAAGGTGGTGCTGCTCACCGGCTCGATGGGCGTCGCGGCCCGCCGCCAGGCGCTCCTCGACCTCGTCACCGGCGAGGCCGGGATCGTGATCGGTACCCATGCCCTGATCGAGGACAAGGTGCAGTTCCACGACCTGGGCCTGGTCGTCGTCGACGAACAGCACCGCTTCGGCGTGGAACAGCGCGACGCCCTGCGCTCCAAGGGGAAGCAGCCGCCGCATCTGCTGGTCATGACGGCCACCCCCATTCCCCGTACGGTCGCGATGACCGTCTTCGGCGATCTGGAGACCTCCGTACTGGACCAGCTCCCGGCCGGCCGCTCGCCGATCGCCAGCCACGTCGTCCCCGCCAAGGACAAGCCGCACTTCCTCAGCCGCGCCTGGGAACGGGTGCGGGAAGAAGTGGAGAACGGACACCAGGCGTACGTGGTCTGCCCCCGCATCGGCGACGACGCCGACGACGAGGCGGCGGGGAAGAAGGCGAAGAAGGAGGCGCCCGAGGACGACGGGGAGAAGCGCCCGCCGCTCGCCGTGCTGGAGATCGCCGAACAGCTCGCCAAGGGCCCCCTGGCCGGTCTGCGCGTCGAGGTGCTGCACGGCAGGATGAATCCGGACGACAAGGACGACGTGATGCGCCGCTTCGCCGCGGGCGACGTCGATGTCCTGGTCGCCACCACCGTCATCGAGGTCGGTGTGAACGTCCCCAACGCCACCGCCATGGTGATCATGGACGCCGACCGCTTCGGGGTCTCCCAGCTGCACCAGCTGCGCGGCCGGGTCGGGCGGGGCTCCGCCCCCGGACTCTGCCTGCTGGTCAGCGAGGCCCACGAGGCCAGTCCCGCCCGCGCCCGGCTGTCCGCCGTCGCCGCCACCCTCGACGGCTTCGAGCTCTCCCGGATCGACCTCGAACAGCGCCGCGAGGGCGATGTCCTCGGCCAGGCCCAGTCCGGGGTCCGCTCCTCGCTGCGGATGCTCACCGTCATCGACGACGAGGAGGTCATCGCCGCCGCACGGGAGGAGGCCGTCGCGATCGTCGCCGCCGACCCGGAGCTCGAACACCTGCCGGAGCTGCGGATCGCGCTGGACGCGCTGCTCGACAAGGAGCGCGAGCAGTACCTCGACAAGGGCTGACGGGGGACGCCGCGGTACACCGGGTGCGCGGGCCCGATCCGCCACCACGCCATATCGTGGGTGGCACGGCGTCGCGGCACCCCGCGGGCCGCCCACGAACCGAGGACCAGACACCCATGACCCGCGTGATCGCCGGCTCGGCCGGCGGACGCCGCCTGGCCGTCCCGCCCGGCACCGGCACCCGCCCCACCTCCGACCGTGCGCGCGAAGGCCTCTTCTCCACCTGGGAAGCCCTCCTCGGCAGCCTGGAGGGCACCCGTATCGCCGATCTGTACGCGGGTTCCGGGGCCGTCGGCCTGGAGGCGCTCTCCCGGGGCGCGGTGCACGCCCTGCTCGTCGAGGCCGACCCCAAGGCCGTCCGTATCGTCCGGGACAACGTCCGCACGCTCGGCCTGCCCGGTGCCGAGGTCCGCACCGGCAAAGCCGAACAGATCGTGACGGGACCGGCACCGGCGGAGCCGTACGACGTGGTGTTCCTGGACCCGCCGTACGCCGTCACCGACGACGATCTTGGCGAGATACTGCTCACACTCCGTGCCCAGGGGTGGCTCACGGGCGATGCCCTCGTCACCGTGGAACGCAGCACCAGGGGCGGAGAATTCGGCTGGCCCGAGGGATTCGAACCATTGCGGGCCCGCCGTTACGGCGAAGGAACGCTTTGGTACGGTCGCGCCGCCTCTACGTGCGAAGACGCACGATGACCGGACCGGAGAGCGAGGGAACCAAGTTGCGCCGCGCCGTCTGTCCGGGGTCATTCGACCCCATCACCAATGGACACCTCGACATCATTGGCCGTGCCTCGAAGCTGTACGACGTCGTACATGTCGCGGTGATGATCAACCAGTCCAAGAAGGGCCTGTTCACGGTCGACGAGCGGATCGACCTGATCCGCCAGGTCACCGCGGAATTCGGCAACGTCCAGGTCGAGTCCTTCCACGGCCTCCTGGTCGACTTCTGCAAGCAGCGCGACATCCCGGCGATCGTGAAGGGCCTGCGGGCCGTCAGCGACTTCGACTACGAGCTCCAGATGGCCCAGATGAACAACGGCCTCTCGGGCGTCGAGACGCTCTTCGTGCCGACCAATCCCACCTACAGCTTCCTGTCGTCCTCCCTGGTCAAGGAGGTCGCCACCTGGGGTGGCGACGTCTCCCACCTGCTCCCGCCGCTGGTCCACCAGGCCCTCACCGAGCGTCTCGCCCGGGGCTGAGGGGCTGACGGCCCGTCACCAGGTGTCGGACGGGCGCCGACTGGCCTTACAGTCGTCCCGTCCGTCTCCAATCGGCTGTAGAGAGTGGCGAGCACACGGTGGACGTGCAGAAGAAGCTCGACGAGATCGTCGAAGCGGTCGGGAACGCCCGGTCGATGCCCATGTCGGCTTCGTGCGTGGTCAACCGCGCCGAGCTGCTCGCGATGCTCGAAGAGGTGCGCGAGGCCCTGCCCGGCTCGCTCGCCCACGCCCAGGAGCTCATCGGCGGCCAGGAACAGCTGGCCGAGCAGGCCCGCCAGGAGGCCGAGCGGATCATCGGGGCCGCCCGCGCCGAACGCACCTCGCTGATCTCCGACACCGAGGTCGCCAGGCAGTCCCGCAGCGAGGCCGACCGGATCCTCGACGAGGCCCGCCGGGAGGCCGCCGAGGTGCGCGGCGAAGCCGACGAGTACGTCGACAGCAAGCTCGCCAACTTCGAGGTCGTCCTCACCAAGACGATCGGCTCCGTCGACCGGGGCCGCGAGAAGCTCCTCGGCCGCGGCCAGGCCTTCGACGAGCAGGGCTACGAGGACCCGGACTTCGCCGAGGCCCCCGAGCGCAGCACCGACCCGGCCACGCTCCAGCGCCGGGCGGACGAGTACGTCGACACCAAGCTGGGCGCCTTCGAAGCCGTGCTCGCCAAGACCCTGGAGGCGGTCGGCCGCGGCCGGCAGAAGCTGCACGGCCGGGTCGCCACCGACGAGCTCGGCGCGCACGTGGCCGCCCAGGACGCGGCGGGCAACCAGGCGCACATGAGCGACGAGGACCACTGGGCCGGCCTCGCCGGGCTCGCCACCCCGGAGCCGCAGCCGGTGCATCAGCAGGCCCAGCCGCACTTCCCCGCCCAGACGCAGCCCGGCTACGCGGAGACCTACGCGTACCAGGACCAGCCGCAGCAGGACATGTACGGGTACCAGCAGCAGCCGGACCCGTACGCCGCGGCCTATCAGCAGCAGGGCTACGACCAGGGCCAGGCCCAGGCCCAGGTGCCGGTCCAGGGGTACGACGGCTGGCAGCAGCAGCCCGTGCAGCCCCAGCAGGCGCTCCAGCAGCAGGGCGAGAGCGCCCTCGACGAGACCAGCCTGTTCGACACCAGCATGATCGACCTGGACCAGCTCCGCCGGTACGAGCAGGAGCGCTGACCGGACGGGAGCGGGGCCGGGGAGCGGGTCCGGACGGGCCCTACGGCCCGGATTGGGAGCTGGGCGGCGCGTCCAGTATCCTGGCTCTTCGGTCGCGCGTATGTCCGCGGTCCCGGCTGCCCGTTTCGACTCCGAATCAGGTCGGCCCTCCTCACGATGTGCGTTGCACATGATTTCGAAAGCAGGAAAAGCCCTGAACGGCCACCTCGACCACCGAAACCCCCTCGTGTTCGATACGCACGAGCTGGGTCGGCGTCCCGGTGCCCTCCAGCGGCTCTCCCGCACGGTGGACGCACCCGGTTCGCCGTCGGTCCTCGGCATCGAAGGGGTCATCGGTGTGCCGGAAGGCGCACCCGTGGAGCTGGACCTCCGCCTCGAATCGGTCATGGAAGGGGTGCTTGTCACAGGCACCGCCCGTGCGTCGGCCGAGGGGGAGTGCGTAAGGTGTCTGGAGCCGCTGCGCCTTGAGGTTGCGGCGGACTTCCAGGAGATGTTCTCGTACCCTGACGCCGATGACCGGGGCCGCAGCAGCAAGGCGGAGCCGGCCGACGACGCCGAGGACGACGAGGACAGGCTCTTCATCGAGGACGGCCTGTTCGACCTCGAAACAGTGCTGCGCGATGCGGTGGTGCTCGCACTGCCGATGCAGCCGGTGTGCCGGGAGTCCTGTGCCGGCCTGTGTTCCGAATGCGGAATCAGGCTGGACGAGAACCCCGGTCACCACCATGATGCCGTCGACATCCGTTGGGCGGCATTGCAAGGACTCGCCGACACCGTTCAGGACGGCGAGAAGGACAACATGGGCGGCGCCGAAGCGGGCGTCGACGAGAAGCAGGAGAAGTAGCCGTGGCTGTTCCGAAGCGGAAGATGTCGCGCAGCAACACGCGCCACCGCCGGTCGCAGTGGAAGGCTGCGGTCCCCACCCTGGTTTCGTGCGAGCGTTGCCAGGAGCCGAAGCTGCAGCACATCGCGTGCCCCAGCTGCGGCACGTACAACAAGCGCCAGGTCCTCGAGGTCTGAGCGGCTGGTGAGAGGCCCGATGTCTGAGTTGTCCAACGCCAAGAAGAAGGCAGACAACGTCAACACAGCCTCGTCCCACACGCTTCTGGAAGGGCGGCTCGGGTATCAACTCGAGACCGCCCTTCTGGTGCGTGCGCTGACCCACCGTTCGTACGCATACGAGAACGGCGGTCTGCCCACCAACGAGCGGCTCGAATTCCTCGGGGATTCGGTGCTCGGCCTGGTGGTCACGGACACGCTGTACCGCACCCACCCCGACCTGCCCGAAGGCCAGCTGGCCAAGTTGCGGGCCGCGGTGGTCAACTCGCGTGCACTTGCGGAAGTGGGCCGCGGCCTCGAACTCGGCTCCTTCATCCGGCTCGGCCGGGGTGAAGAGGGCACGGGAGGCCGGGACAAGGCGTCCATCCTCGCCGACACCCTTGAAGCGGTGATCGGCGCGGTCTATCTCGACCAGGGCCTCAGTGCGGCCTCGGAGCTGGTCCACCGGCTCTTCGACCCGCTGATCGACAGGTCCTCCAACCTCGGTGCCGGCCTGGACTGGAAGACCAGCCTCCAGGAGCTCACCGCCGGCGAGAGCCTCGGAGTCCCCGAGTACCTCGTCACGGAGACCGGCCCGGACCACGAGAAGACCTTTACTGCTGCTGCTCGCGTCGGTGGTGTCTCGTACGGCACCGGCACCGGCCGTAGCAAGAAGGAAGCGGAGCAGCAGGCGGCGGAGTCCGCCTGGCGCGAGATCAGCGCCGCCGCGGAGGAACGGGCGGCAGCGGCGAAGGCCGCTGCCGAAGGAGGGGCCGCCGACACCCCTGCAGGCCCGTCGCCGTCCACGGACGCCGCTCCGGCCTGACCCCCAGAACCCCCCGGTGCCCCCGCGCACCGGGGGGTTCGTCCTGCCCGGAAACGTACTCTTTTCCCAGATCTTCTCTTCAGGAGCGACACCGTGCCCGAGCTGCCCGAGGTCGAAGTCGTACGACGTGGTCTCGAACGCTGGGTCACCGGCCGGACCGTCGGCGATGTCGAGGTGCTGCACCCGCGTGCGGTCCGCCGCCATCTCGCCGGGGGCGTGGACTTCGCGGCCCGGCTCGGCGGCGCCCGCTTCGGAACGGCGATGCGCCGCGGCAAGTACCTCTGGGTGCCGCTGGACGACGCGTCCAGCTCGCTCCTCGGCCACCTCGGCATGAGCGGCCAGTTGCTCGTACAGCCGCAGGACGCACCGGACGAGAAGCATCTGCGCATCCGGATCCGGTTCGACGACTCCCTCGGCACCGAGCTCCGCTTCGTCGACCAGCGGACCTTCGGCGGGCTGTCGCTCCACGAGAACACCCCCGACGGGCTGCCCGACACCATCGCGCACATCGCTCGCGACCCCCTGGACCCGGCGTTCGACGACGCCGCCTTCCACGCGGCCCTGCGACTGCGCCGTACGACCGTCAAGCGGGCCCTGCTCGACCAGTCGCTGATCAGCGGGGTCGGCAACATCTACGCGGACGAGGCGCTCTGGCGCAGCAGACTGCACTACGAGCGGCCGACCGCGACCCTCACCCGCCCCAAGTCGGCCGAACTGCTCGGCCATGTCCGCGAGGTGATGACCGCGGCGCTCGACCAGGGCGGCACCAGCTTCGACAGTCTCTACGTCAACGTGAACGGCGAGTCCGGCTACTTCGACCGCTCGCTCGACGCCTACGGACGGGAGGACGAGCCCTGCCACCGCTGCGGCACGCCGATCCGCCGCCGCCCCTGGATGAACCGCTCCAGCTACTTCTGCCCGCGTTGCCAGCGACCGGCGCGCGCGACTGCCTAAGAGGCTCTTAGGGCCTGTTCTGAGTTCGGATCACCGGGTGGTCGGCAGACTGCGTAGCCAGAGGATGGAGCCGCGCAGGTGGAGTCCTGCGGCGTAGCTCTC
>NZ_JBHVWT010000019.1:125029-130458 GCF_042882135.1 Streptomyces sp. NPDC058240 | reverse complement strand
GGCGCCGGAATGGTCTCGTAGCGGAGCTACCAGGGCATTTCGGCAACGCCGCGAGCGTGCGTGCCAGACGCCGCACGGCAGACGGCAGACGGCAGACGGCAGACGGCAGACGGCAGACGGCAGGGCCTAGCGGCCATCAGCACCACCGCATGACACCAGGAGTGACGCCATGACCGTCGCGGTCGTCCTGTTCACCTCGGATCTGCGTCTGCACGACCATCCCCCACTGCGCGCCGCACTCGCGGCGGCAGACGAAGTGGTGCCGCTGTTCGTACGCGATCCGGGTGTCCACGCGGCCGGCTTCGACGCGCCCAACCGCAGCGCCTTCCTCTCGGAGTGTCTGGCCGACCTCGACGCCTCGCTGCGCCGACGCAGCGGCCGGCTGGTGGTGCGCACGGGGCCGGTCGTCAAGGAGGTCTGCGCGCTCGCTGCGGAGTGCCAGGCCTCCGAGGTGCACATGGCCGCCGGCGCCACCGGATACGGCCAGCGCCGGGAGGAGCGGCTGCGTGACGGTCTCGGCGATCACGGCGTGACGCTGTGCGTGCACGACGGCGTGGTCACCGCCGTCGGCGCGGGGACGGTCACTCCGGCCGGCTCCGACCACTACGCCGTGTTCACCCCCTACTTCCGCCGCTGGTCACAGGAGCGGCTGAGGAACCCCTGCCCGGCGCCACGCACCGTGCGCGTCCCCGACGCGGTGTGCGGCGAGCCGTTGCCGCCCCGTGACGGGCTGTCAGGCGTCTCCCCTGGTCTTCCGGCCGGAGGGGAGACGCGGGGGCGTGAGCGGTTCTCCCGATGGGCGCGCAAGGATTTGTCCGGGTACGAGGACCGCCACGACGACCTGGCGGGCGACGCGACCTCGCGGCTGTCACCGTACCTGCACTTCGGGTGCCTCTCGCCGGTGGAACTTATCCAGCGGGCCCGCACGCACGGCGGGCCCGGGGCGGACGCATTCGTGCGCCAGCTGTGCTGGCGCGACTTCCACCATCAGGTACTGGTGGCACGCCCGGCGGCATCCGTCGAGGACTACCGCACGCGGCACGACCGGTGGCGGACCGAGGACGAGGCAGCCGAAGACATCGCCGCATGGCGTGAGGGCCGCACCGGATATCCGGTCGTCGACGCGGCGATGCGCCAACTCCGGTACGAGGGCTGGATGCACAACCGGGCGCGCCTGCTGGCGGCCAGCTTCCTGGCCAAGACCCTCTACGTGGACTGGCGAATCGGCGCCCGGCACTTCCTCGACCTTCTCGTGGACGGCGACATCGTCAACAATCAGCTCAACTGGCAGTGGGTCGCCGGAACCGGCACCGATACCCGTCCCCACCGCGTACTCAACCCGGTCGTCCAGGGCAAACGCTTCGACCCGCAAGGAGCGTACGTACGGCGATGGGTGCCGGAACTGCGAGACGTGGCAAGCAATCGCATCCATGAGCCGTGGCGGCTGCCCGAGCGTGAACGGGCGCAGCTGGACTACCCGGAGCCGCTGATCGACCTCGCGGACGGCCTGGCACGGTTCAAGCACGCCCGCGGCCGGGACTGAGAGAGGAACGCCGCCAGCGGCCTGCCATCCTCGTCACCGACGGACGGCTCGGTCGACCGCCGACGCGCCGGGGGCCGTGTCCGTTCCGGACACGGCCCCCGGCATCCTCGGAATCATTCAGGTGGTTCGCAGTGTGCTTCTGTCTCAGGCGAAGGCGGTTCTCAGCGCGGACCAGGCGATCTTCGGATCGGAGAGACCGTGGTAGATCGTCGGGATCTCCTTGTCGACGCCGAAGTGGTGGTAGACAGCGAGCATGGCCGCGCGGACCGAGTACTCGACGGTGAAGACGACGTCCTCGGGAATCTCGACGAACTGGCCGAGGAATGCGAAGTTCTCCGCGCCGTCGGGAACGACCAGAGGCCGGTCGGCGACGGCACGACGCTGGAACGGAGCATCGATGTAGGGCATCTGGACGGTGGTCACCTTGGTGGTGGCCCGGACCTCGTCGGCGATGTCGTCGAAGCCGAGGTGGCCGAGGAGTTCGTCAAGGATCTGGGCGCCGGTGCAGTCGTCCATCTTCTTCGGCACATGGTCGCCGGGGACGTCGCCGAACAACGAGTATCCCCACAGCGTGTACGTGTTCTCCTGCTGGTCCCGGAAGTGCGGTTGGGCCGGCACGACGACCGAAAGGAGCCGGCGCGAGTCCTTCCAGGTCATCAGGGCGCCCTCGCCGGGGACGTTGCCGGTGTACTCCTGGATGCGGTCCAGGAGCGTGCGGCCGGTCATGGTGAGGGTGAAGGACTCCCACTTGGTCTCGTCGATGTTGCCGCAGAAAGCGGTAGGGCGGCCGAAATCCGGGGCCTTCTTGGCGATCGACTCCCACAGTCGCCAGGAACCGTCCCGCTTGTCACGGATCAACTCGGGGACAGTGGAGCGGTCGCCGTACGTGGTGTCGCCCGTCATCGAACCGATCGTCAGCAACGCGTAGTCGTCCTCGCCAAGCTCGATCGTCCCCGCCTCGGCACCGTCGCGCTCCAGGTGGAGCCGGGAGACCCTGCGGGCGGCGGCGTCGGAGAAGTCGACGTCGGCGACGGTCACACCGAACTCGGTCCGCACCCCCTGGGCGGTGAGCCACTCCTGGATCGGACGGATGACGGAGTCGTACTGGTTGTACTTGCTGCGCCGCACCCCGCCACCTCCGCACATCGCGCGAATGGAGCAGGCCGAGCGTCGCCCGGCTCGTACGACGTCGGCCTCGTCCAGGACCACGCCGTCGTCGCACAAATGGAGCCTGAGCAGGCAGTGGGAAAAGGAGCCCGGGAGGGGCGCGGTGTCCGTCTCCGTACGGTAGCGGCCGGGCGGGTCACGGATGCCCCGTCTGAAGCGGCTGCATCGCGTCCCCTCGATCGGATGACGTCTTTGAGAGGTGCGGCTGCGGTCTGTGGAGCTGGAACGCTGATCGGCGTGACCGGAGCGCGGTGGGTCCTGCCGTGCCTTTTTGCTCATCCAGTGGTTGGGCGGCCTTTCGGGGCCGGACTGCGCACCGCATCCCCGCCCCGGAGCCCGTCCCAGGAACGTCTGTGTTCGCGATGGTGCGGTGAGCGGTTCATTGCTCGTCGTCGAGGCTCTGGATGTCGACAGGCTGTGTTCCGTCGAAGGTGACGAGGATTCCGTAGGGGTCCGCCAGTCGGAACCTGCTCCCGGCGAAGCGGATTGCCCAGGTCTGGTCGGCCCACACCGTTGCTTCGGGAAGCGCCAGTGGCAACTCCGGAAGGTCCAGCCAGCTCAGTTCCTCGGTCGTGAGTTCAAAGTGTCGTTCCCGGAGTCGGGTGCGGCAGTACTCCAAGGCTTGGTCGACGAAGACGTCGAAACGACTCACAACATCGTGAGCGAGTCGGAGGGTGGAGTCTTCCGGCGGGGCGGCCGGCTCTATCACCAGACTCATCCCGGCCGGGTCCGCGCCTGTCGGCACCGGGAAGTAGCCGGTCCAGCAGGCCATCGACGGCGGGCTCTCCGTCCGTATCAACGCAAGCCCGGCGATATGCAGGGTTGCGGGCAGTTCCGTGTCAACGTCAGGCGCTTCAGCGCCCCAGCCGCTCGGTGATGCGCCGTTGTCGGACATCGGCTCAGCCTAGGCCACGCCTGGTCACGACAGTGACCCGACAGCCGGGGCACACGGCGATCCGCGTGACCGCTTCCGCCCCCGCACCAAATCGATCGCACACCAGTGCCGGGCACCGGCCGGAACCACCCGGGCATGGGGTCTGCCCGGGTGGCGCCGACTATCGAGTGGACAACGGATATTTGCCGGGTGCGAGCGATTCAACCGCTGGATTGATAATGTCCGTAATGCGAATTTTCAACTGATGTATTCGGGCTGAGGGACGTAGGACGTGGGACGCGACACCACGGTCACCGGATGCAGGCCGGCGGATCCTGCGCCCCCTGCCGGACACCCCATCCCTCTCCAAACCTTCCCGGGCACGGTACTGACGTGGACTCACCGGGGCCTCCGGACCCCTCTCCCCGGGTTGCTCCCGCGCATGCGGCGCCCTGATGTCCGCAGGCACCGCGCCGGGCACCTCGCATCGTGCCGGTCCCAGGGCCGAGGCACCCCTGCCCCCTGCGGGAAGGCCGGGACGACCTCTCTGCGTGAACCCGCCACTCCACTCGCACCCTAGGAGTCCCATGAGCACGACGGACGAGGCACCGACCGCCGGACAGGCCGCCAAGCTGACCGTTCCGACACTCACCGCGATGGTGGTCGGCTCCATGGTCGGGGCCGGTGTGTTCTCCCTGCCGCGCCGGTTCTCCGAGGAGACCGGAGTTGCCGGAGCCCTCATCGCCTGGGGGGTCGCGGGGACCGGCATGCTGATGCTCGCCTTCGTCTTCCAGGCACTCGCGGTCCGCAGACCGGACCTCGATGCCGGCGTGTACGCGTACGCCAAGGCCGGGTTCGGCGAGTACCTTGGATTCTTCTCGGCCGTCGGCTACTGGGCCAGCGCCTGCGTCGGAAACGTCACCTACTGGGTGCTCATCATGTCGACGATCGGCTCCGTCGCACCCGCTCTCGGCGAGGGCGACACTGCCCCGGCAATCGTGCTGTCGACGGCCGGCCTGTGGGCGTTCTTCTTCCTCATCCGACGTGGGGTCAAGGAGGCCACGGCGATCAACAGGATCGTCACTGTCGCGAAGATCGTCCCGATCCTCGTCTTCATCATCCTTGCTCTCTTCTGGCTCAAGCCCCACGTCTTCGCCGAGAACTTCGCGGGCGCCGACTACGCCGGATCCCTCTTCCACCAGGTCCGCGGCACCATGCTGGCGACCGTCTTCGTCTTCCTCGGCGTGGAAGGCGCCAGCGTCTACTCCCGCCACGCCGAACGCCGCGAGGATGTCGGGCGCGCCACCCTGCTCGGCTTCATCAGCGTCTTCTGCGTCTTCGCCTCCGTCACCATCGTCTCCTACGGCATCCTGCCCATGCACGAGATCGCCGAACTCCGGCAACCGTCGATGGCCGGCGTCCTCGAAGCAGCCGTCGGCACCTGGGGTCGGGTCTTCGTCAGCGTCGGGCTCATCGTCTCCGTGCTCGGCGCCTATCTCGCCTGGACCCTCATGGCGGCCGAAGTGCTGTTCGTCGCCGCCAAGGACGACGACATGCCGCGCTTCCTGCGCCGGTCCAACCAGGCCGATGTGCCGGTTCCTGCCCTGCTGATGACCACGATCCTGTCCCAGGTCGTCCTGGTGGTCACAGCCTTCTCCGAGGACGCCTTCAACTTCGCCCTCGACCTGACCAGCGCGCTCAGCCTCGTCCCGTTCCTTCTCGCCGCCGGCTACGCGGTCAAGGTGGCGGTCGGCCGGGGGGGGGGGGAGCGACCTCCCCCCCCCCGCCCCGAGCTCGACCCCCGCCCCCCCTCCCCCATCCCCCCCCCACTCCCCCCCTCCACCA